>JBDUCQ010000045.1:0-19890 GCA_040003385.1 Ginsengibacter sp.
CAAGAAGCTCTATCGTTGAAATTGATGGTGCTCTTGATATTGCCAACGAATTAGAATATTTAAAAAGTTATGACACATCAAAAATTGGCGAAGCAATGATTAGATGTTTTAAAATTCTTACTGGACTCATTATTTCAAAAACAAAAGATTAAACTATGTATTGATTATTCACCATTGCCCATTCACCATTGCCCATTCACCAAATGAAGGTTACTAAAAATCCCATAAAACTACACGCTACTGCAAAAGCAGTGATCACACAGTTTTTATACTTACCCGGTAAAGACCGGATAAAAAATATTGTGGCACGCCTCAAAAAAATGGATGAAAAGCTTGTTTCCGAAGTTTTGCAAAAGGTGATTAAAAATTTTGGGAGCCGACACCGCAACCTCCGCGAAACTTTTCTCAATCATTTTACGAGGATCAACAACCAATACCCGGAAGACCTGAGGAATTTTTCTGAAGAAAGAAAATTATTACTGGGAGCTTTTTTTACCAAAGAATACTCGATACAGGCAGCGGCTCTTTTTAATCCTTCAATTGTTCCGCACCCGGACCAAAGCAGTCTGAGTAAGTCGCAGCAGCGATTTGTAATGAGCCTGCGTGCAACCGGAGAGGGCCATATTTCTTCAATCGTTTTTATGACAGGCATTGTGGATGATGATGCCCGCATACAACTGGATGAAACATCCGGGTATTATACAGGACTGCGTAAAAATGAGAAGTCTATATACGACAAGAAATTTATTAGCGACCGTGCTGCGGTGTTTCCAAAATTTAAAATGGAGTTGCTGGATATTTTGCCTGATACCTTTACTGCTGCTGAAGTGATGAACACATTGAATGAGCGCAGCTCAAAATACTTCGCAGATGACTATTCTGTGAACCAGATGAAAGAAATTCTGGATACCAATTATGAGCTGGAAGAGTCTAGCCACCTTCCCATCAATGAAAAAGTAATATCTCCGAATGCCAAAGCAGAAAGCATGGGAATGGAGGATGTGCGTTTTGTACGGTTCAATGATGGCGAATTTGTCAGGTATTATGGCTCCTACACAGCCTATAATGGAAAAGATATCAGGACCCAGCTGATAGAAACCGTCGATTTTAATATTTTTAAAATCCGCACTTTGTATGGTGCCGCTGTGAGTGATAAGGGGAAGGCGCTTTTCCCGGAAAAAGTGAATGGAAAATACGTGATGATCGCCAGACAAGGTGGTGAAAAAATTACGATCATGTTTTCTGATGACCTTTATTTCTGGGATAAATTCCAGGTGTTAATGGAAGCACGTTACCCATGGGAACTGGTGCAGTTGGGGAACTGCGGTTCTCCGATTAAAACTTCCAGGGGCTGGCTGCTGCTGACCCATGGGGTAGGAGCAATGCGCACCTATGTGATCAGTGCCATCCTTCTTAAACTCGATGATCCTTCGGTCATCATCGCCCGTCTCAGTAAGCCATTGATCGAAGCCGATGAAATGGAAAGAGAGGGGTATGTTCCGAATGTTGTATATACCTGTGGATTGATGCGGCATGGTAATTTGCTGGTAATCCCCTATGCGGTTTCTGATTCTGCTACAGGCTTCGTTACGGTTGATCTGGAAGATCTATTAATTGAAATGACAAAATAAAATAATTATGAAAAAAGAAATTCAGTTTGTTCTTTGTTTATGCGCTGTAAGTTGTATGGCAGTCACTTGCAAAAAGCAGCAGGAACCTGCAACCGTTGCACCCCCTAAACCTTCATCACTCGTCAACACCAATCATCTTGATTATCTGTATACCCCTGTCACATTTCCAACAGGCACCAATGCAGCAGGTGTTTTTATTTATGCAGAGGCCCCTGATTATCACCTGGTGGGTGCTGACAATGAAGGCTATACCTGCGTAGATGATGTGGCACGTGCGGAGCTTGTTTATTTGCGAAGCACAAAATTTTCTACAGACACAAGTGTCCGGGCAAAAGCGGTGAAATTGATGCGGTTCATCCTGGAAATGCAATCAGCAAACGGTTATTTTTATAATTTTATACTGCCCGGCCCACAGATCAACACCACAGGCCAAACCAGCATTAATGCGCCTGAATGGTGGTCGTGGCGGGCCTTACAGGCATTGACAGAAGCGGGCCCCGTGATCAGGTCACTGGATCCGCAACTAGGTGGTAAAATTGATGAATCAATTGCAAGGCTGATAGCGGCCATTAAAACAGACCTTGTGAACATTCCACAAACAACCAAGGTGGTTAGTGGCATAACGGTTCCTGAGTGGCTGCCTGCAGGTAGCGGAACCGACCAGGCTGCACTGCTGATTCTTGGTTTGATTCCATACTGCACCGCAACAAATGATGCCGTACTTACCGGTTATATCAGAAAACTCGCTGATGGCATTTCGATCATGCAACAGGGAGATGAGACACATTTTCCCTATGGCGCTTTCCTGAGCTGGGAAAATACATGGCATGCCTATGGTAACGACCAGGCCTATGCGCTTTTTAAGGCCGGTGCCTTTCTCAACGATGCAAACTATACAGCCAGGGCATTGAAGGAGGTTGACAATTTTTATCCGTGGTTGTTGCAAAACGGTCAAAAATCTTCATTTGTTGTCACAAAAAATTCTGGCGTAATACAGTTGGAGAGTGAAAAATCATACGAACAGATCGCATATGGCA
This sequence comes from Ginsengibacter sp., assembly GCA_040003385.1. Taxonomy (GTDB): domain Bacteria; phylum Bacteroidota; class Bacteroidia; order Chitinophagales; family Chitinophagaceae; genus Ginsengibacter. The sequence goes on from JBDUCQ010000045.1 coordinate 2,669, forward strand.
TAAGACCTATGGTGTTTGCTGCCGTTGAGGCTTTTAAAATTACGGGCCAGGACAAGTATGCGGATATAGCCGGGCACCTGTGTGCCTGGTTCCTGGGAGCCAATGAAACAAGTAAGAATATGTATTCAATAACAACAGGGCGTTGTTTTGATGCGATCTCTTCACCGGGTAACATCAATCTCAATTCAGGCGCTGAATCAACCATTGAAGCATTGCTGTCTTTCCAGCGGGTGGAGAGTTATCCGGCTGTTTTAACAGCTTTGAACAAGTATAAAAAATAATGGATCCTTCACAACCTTGTACATCCGATCATTTGATCTTCACTCCGGGTGATGTGGATCTTGCACATTCACCATTAAGGAATGGAATACACCAGGAAACTTTTGTTTTGGGTGCATTCAATCCGGGGTTGTGCCGCCTGCCAAACGGCAATCTACTCATCATGGTAAGGGTTGCAGAAGCGCTCCGGCATGCTGTAGTGAATGAGAAAGTTTACAATATCAGGTGGGAAGACAATAAATATACTACAGATGCGTGGCCCCTTAAAGATGTAAACATGAGTGATCCGAGAACATTCAGGATCAACGCCTACAAATTTGCGGTCATCGGCATTACATCGCTGTCATGGTTATTGCCTGTTGAACTGAATGGGGATGGAACAGCGATCACAACGGTCCATTACGATAAAATTATTTCCCCGCGTTATTCGAGCCAGGAGTATGGAATAGAAGATCCCCGGATTTCGTTTATTGGTGGCCGTTATTATATGACTACCTGTTGTGCAAGCTCTGAACGACATTCCACAATGTTGTATGTTTCAGGGGATGGTTTGAATTATGAGTGCATGGGCATTGTACTTGATCATCAGAACAAGGACATGCTGTTGTTTGAGGGAAAAATTAATAACAGTTATTTTGCTCTCACAAGGCCGCTCGGCGAATCTTACCTGGCGTCGCCGTCTTCTTCTTTGTACCACCCGGGGGCAGCAATTCACCTGGCCTCATCACCAGACCTTCTGCACTGGAAACCTTCGGATACGCCCTTTTTAAGAGCAAGAAGGTCGTCATTGTCAAATGTGAAAATTGGCGGTGGCGCTCCGCCCATACTTACAAAAGATGGATGGCTGTTGCTGTACCATGGGGTAGAAAATAAAGGGAACGTGGGAATATACAGAACATTCTGGGCACTTGCAGACAAAGATGATCCATCAAAAATTGTACACCTTTCTGATGATACACCTTTACTTGAATCAAATCCGGCTCTTACTGCATCCCTGGCTCACCAGCTCTACCTGAATGATGTTGTTTTTACAACCGGTATTGTAGAAAATAAAGACGAATTTATCCTTGCCTCCGGGGAACTTGACCTTGCTTGCCGGATCACCAGAATTCCTAAAAATTATTTTTCAAAAACACTGTACAATTAAAGTTTATGGCAGAAGTAACCTTAGAACATATCTCTAAAATTTACGAGGACAGGGATACAAAACGAGGCCGCAAAAGAGCAATTGAAGATATTTCATTTGTTGTGCAGGATAAAGAGTTCATGGTACTTGTTGGCCCATCGGGTTGTGGTAAATCCACTTTATTGAGAATGATCGCAGGACTGGAAGAGATCAGTGAAGGCGTCCTCTCGATCGACGGCAAGGTTGTAAATGACCTGAGCCCACGTGACCGCGATATTGCCATGGTCTTTCAGAATTATGCCTTGTACCCGCACATGACGGTGTATGATAATATGGCTTTCGGACTGAAGCTTAAAAATTTCAGTAAAGCAGAAATCAAAGAGCGTGTCATGCAAACTGCTGCACTGCTTGAAATCGAAGATGAGTTATACAGGAAACCCAAAACCCTGTCAGGTGGACAGCGCCAGAGGGTTGCCATTGGCCGTGCCATCATCAGGAGACCAAAGGTTTTTTTATTTGATGAGCCACTGAGCAACCTTGATGCAAAACTGCGCAGCCAGATGCGGATAGAACTGCAAAGATTACATCGCGAAATCAACGCGACGATGATCTATGTAACGCACGACCAGACGGAAGCGATGACTTTAGGTCACAGGATCGCCGTCCTCAACAAGGGGAAGCTGATGCAGCTGGATACTCCCATGCATTTATATAGAAACCCTGCAAATAAATTTGTTGCCGGGTTTATCGGTTCTCCCACCATGAATTTTTTGAACGGGTCCATTCAACATCGGGGAGAATATTTTTTTATTGATGAACTTAATGTGTGTAAAATTTACCTGGGTGCATTTCTTGTTGCCGGAATGGAAAAGTACATTGACAAAAAAATTCAGATAGGGATCCGGCCTGAAGACCTGTCGATCCAAACCGGGAAGGATGGTTCTTTTGATTGCAAATTAAAAGTGATGGCATTCGAAAATATGGGCAATGAGCAGCTAGTATATCTTTCTTTGGGAAATCAAACCATTATTGCCCGCAGGCCCCCTGCAGAGACTTCGGATATAGGCGATGAAATAGGTGTATCCTTTTCTAAAGACAATATTATTTTTATGGATCCTGATACAGGTGATGTGGTGATATAACTGGCGGAGTGAGAAAATTGCAACATTTTATTTACATTCGCACCCATAGCACACTGCCAGATGATAACTGCCGTGTCAAATAAAAATAGTTTATGAACATCTAAGCAGGGCTTAAGATCTTCTCTTGCCCCATATTATTCGCAGTTTGCAGCATTTGGAAATGCCTGCACAGTGCCCTTTTATTTTTCAATCTTTATTTTCAACCATTATTTTTATTAGATCATGACAACTCATACAGATTACAGGGGTGTTAACGGACTATTCAAATTTTTCAGGGAGGCTATTGCGGGCAAAGGTCAGGATTTCACGACTGGCAGTATTCGTAAGGCAATTTTTTTACTTGCAATTCCAATGATCCTCGAGATGTGTATGGAAAGCGTTTTTGCGATTGTTGATATTTTTTTTGTAGGCAAGCTCGGGGCAAATGCCACCGCCACTGTCGGGCTGACAGAATCGGTGCTTACAATTGTGTATTCAATTGCCATGGGATTGAGTATGGCTGCAACCGCGATGGTGGCGAGGAGGGTAGGGGAGAAAAACAGCGAAGGTGCCGCCAGGGCAGGTGCGCAAGCCATCATGCTGGCAGTAACGATAACATTGCTTGTAACGGTAATAGGAATTTTATTTGCCGGAAATGTGCTTCGCCTGATGGGCGCAACGGAAGAAATAGTCGCGTTTGGTGCAACCTATACGCGGATCATGCTTACAGGAAACATTGTGATCATGCTGCTTTTTTTATTGAATGGGATTTTCCGCGGAGCCGGTAATGCGGCCATTGCAATGCGCAGTTTGTGGCTTGCAAACATTTGCAATATCATATTATGCCCATTGCTCATTCATTTTTTTGGTTTGAAAGGAGCAGCGATGGCAACTACAACAGGCCGTGGAATAGGAGTGTGTTACCAGCTTTGGCATTTATTAAAAGGAAAAGGTGTCATAAAAATCCATTTGCACCACTTTCTTCCGGATAAACAAGTATTGACAGGCATTATCAGAATCGCATCAACAGCAACCCTTCAATTTCTTATAGGCTCTGCAAGCTGGATAGCAATGGCAAGGATGATGACGGGTTTTGGAAGTAGTGCGGTGGCGGGATATACCATTGCCATAAGGTGGATCATATTCTTTATTTTGCCTGCATTCGGTTTGAGTAATGCGGCGGCAACACTGGTAGGACAGAACCTTGGTGCCAAGCAACCGGCACGCGCAGAGGAATCGGTATGGAAAACCGCAAAATACAATGCCATATTCATGGCTTTTGTGTCGTTGTTATTCCTTGTAGCCGCAAGGTTTTTTGTAGAATTAATCAACAAAGATCCATTGGTTGTTGAAACTGCAGTAACCGCTTTAAGGATCATCAGCCTCGGATATATTTTTTATGGTGTAGGCATGGTGATGATGAATGCATTCAATGGTTCCGGCGACAGCAAAACTCCAACATGGGTGAACTTATTCTGGTTTTGGGTATTTCAAATACCGGTAGCTTACCTGTTTGCCATTGTATGGAATTGGGGGTCAAAGGGAATTTTTATCGCGATTGTAATTACGGAAACCTGCATCACAATCACAAGTGTGATATTATTCAAACGCGGAAAATGGAAGCTGGTAAAAATTTAAATTAAGTCCCTAGGAACATTGCTTATACCGTGAACACCCCGTTTCGGCGAGATTAATCTCAAATCGTAAGTATCTAAAATTCTGAAAATTCTTTAATTCCGAAAATTCTGATTATTTTTCCCTTGTATTAATAAATAGCCTGCTATCAATTTTATGAAGCAGCAAAAGAGAAATGATCAGCCACATGGCACTCAGGCAAATTCCTCCCAACACATCACTTGCATAATGAACATGCAGGTAAACCCTGCTGGTAGCAACGCACACCGCCAATAATAAAAAGAAGATGGCCAAAAGCCATTTCCAGACCAGGCGGATTTTTGTTTGCCAGATAAAGTAGATGATAAGACCGAAAAAAGTAAATGCAGAAAAAGAGTGCCCGCTGGGGAAACTATACCCGCTCACATTTTTAATCAGAGGATCAAGAGGTCGTTGCCGGTGGAAAATGTCTTTCATTAAAAATAACAAGCCCGTGCTGGTAAGTCCAACCATGGCCGTATCCAGAGAAAGCCTTGTATTTTTTCGGACAAAAAGGAAATAAAGTATTAGGATAATATAGGACGGCAATAAAAAAACATTAGACCCCAGGAATGTAAAGAAAAGCATCAGCCTTGTTATGGAAGCGGAAGTGATGTCACTCAGCTCCTGGAAAATGTATGCATCAAAAGTATTGTTACGTTCCAATACGATTTCGTCGGCCAGGAAATAAAACAACCACAGGAGTGCTGTGAACAAAGCCACAGTAATTAAAAATCTGAGTGTGATCCCGGTTGCCTTTTTCGCAACTTGTTTAGATTCTTCCATCATTGATCAATAAAAATAGGCAACACTTTCACAATATTGACATAAAAAATCCTAAGGGTATAGAATAGCAGACTGCCTTCCCTGGTATCCGGTAAATTATCTTATTGCAAAATTGGAAGCATATGTTCAGTGAACCACCAAAATTTGGAAAGTACCGGGAATCATTTTTCGCCTGGCATTTTTATCCGCAGGATCAACAGGTTCCAGTTCTGCTGCAGGTAAAAAAAGTTCATGAGTTTTTTCGTCAATGGCAATGGTTCTTGCACTCTTTTTAGTTGGGATCGTAGCCTTGACCTTGTATTCATTATTATTTTTCTGCTTAATGGCAGTTATAGTTCCATCACCATTGGAAGTATAGATCATATTTTCTTTCTGATCAAATGCGACACCGTCGCAACCATCACCAATGGGCAACCTTGCAACATTTTTTCCATTTGTAGCGTCAGTTACGATCAATAGCTTTTCACAGCCTGAGAAAAGTCGTTTATTCTGAACATCAAATGCCAACCCGGTTGGGCCTTCTCCCGGGCTCAGCGGCCAATAATGTAAGACCGTAAAAGTTTTCAGGTCGATCACCGCGATCTCATTTTTATCCTCAATGTTTACATAATATTTTCCTTGTCCGTCTGAAGCTGCTTCTTCGGGTTTTCCTTCCAGGGCCACGGTGTGTGTAACTGTATTGGTGGTGGGATCAATAAATGAAAGGCTTTTTCCCCGGCCGTTGCAGGTGACAATGTTTTTTAAAAACGGTTCAAAAACAATAGCGTCGGGATTTTCACCTGTTGCTACCTGTGTAATGATGTTGTTGGTAGAAAGGTCAAACACGGTTACGTTGTTTAATCGTCCATTGCTTGTATAGCCCCTCTTCAGTTCATTGTTGAAAGCTATCCCGTGAACACCCGTGGTATTGGGAATCACTCCGGTTGAGTCACCCGTTTTTTCATCCAGGATGTTTACCTGGGTTCCGTGAGAAACATACAATTTGTTGTGATTGACTGCGATGTAATCCCATCCGCCACCGCTCTCAATATGATACACTTTTCTAACCTTTTGATCATCCTTGTCCTGACAAGAAGCATGGGTGAAGATCGAAAAACAAAAAGCCCCGGCTGCCATAAATTTTAGTAACATGATTTTTATTTTTTTGCAGGAAATGATAAAATGCCCTTTAGTTGCAATACAAATTTTATACCCCTCTGTTCTTGTCATCACGATCACCGCTTGTAAAAATGAGCCGTAATTCTGAAGGAATGTTGTAGCGATTCATTGAATGGGCTCATGACCAGGCTACAATTCAGCCTGGAGCTTACAAAATTTTTTTTCACTTGCCTGGTGTGCGCAGATCAGTATTTTTTATATACTTTCCGAACGGCAATTTCAGTAGAGGCAAATACCTTGCATTCACTTTTTGGTCCATGTACGTGTCAACCCCAAATACCACCTCAGTTGAAGGCAATCGGTGGAATGTTTTGAACATCCTGTCCCAGATGCTTAATACATCACCATAATTACAGTCTGTATAAGGTTGCTGGTAATGATGATGAACGTGATGAAGATTGGGAGTTATAAAAAGCAATCCCAGTATATTATCCCATTTTTCCGGAAGGCGGTAATTGATATGGGCAAATATATTTGAAAAAATTTGTATGATTTGCCTGATGAGTAAAGCCCAGAATGAAGCTCCGCTCAGCAATACCCAAATGAGTGTAAATATATTTCGTATGAGATTTTCACCCGGGTGCTCACGAAGTGAGGTGGACACATCCAGTATCCGGTCGGTATGATGTACCACGTGAAACATCCACAATCTTTTAATTTTATGCATCAGCAGGTGATAAATGAATTCTCCAAAATCCAGAAGTATGAAGGTAAAAATGAATAGTGCCAGTTGCCCCGGCTTGTGATACAGGTGATAGAGGATTCCAAAATGATGCGCGCCTGTATATTGAATGGTTTTTGCAAATGCAAGACCTAATACAAATTGCAGCGGAATATTGCTGATAATAAATTTTGAATTCAGTGATGCATGGTTCCATTTCCGGTACTCGCTTGTTAACCCTGCTATGTTCTCAATGTTCCAGCATATGAATAAGGTGGCAGAAAAAATAATCACTTCTGTTTCTGCTGAAGTGTGAGAAAGGAATTTGATGAAATGGTACATGAAGGGGGAGATTTGATGGCAAGTATACCCATTAAAATGTTATCGTTTCTTTAAGACCAGTTGAGAATGGTCATGCAAACGTCTTTTTTGGGAGAGATGTCTTCTTAAAATACTTCAGTTTGTCTTCAGATTCATTTTGTAATTTTTCAAAAAATATTTTGTGAAGATCCTGATCATTGAAGATGAAAAAGAACTGAGTGATAGTATTGCCTCCTATCTGAAAAGTGAAAATTATATCTGTGAATTTGCCGGTAGTTTTCACAAGGCACTTGAAAAAATAGAATTGTATGATTATGACTGCATCCTTCTTGACATTACGATTCCCGGGGGAAGCGGGTTAAAGCTCCTGGAAGAGCTGAAATCCAACAATAAACTTGATGGTGTATTGATCATCTCGGCAAAAAATTCCCTGGAAGACAAGGTGACGGGGCTTACCATGGGCGCTGATGACTACCTCTCAAAGCCCTTTCATCTTTCTGAGCTAAGCGCACGGATCGCAGCCATCATCAGGCGCAAAAACTTTCACGGGAATGATATATTGAAGTTTCACAGTATTCAAATTGATACCCGGGCTAAATATGTAACTGTTAAAAACAGGCAGCTTGAACTGACGAGAAAAGAATACGAGCTCCTTTTGTATTTCATCAGTAATAAAAAAAGGGTCATATCTAAAAATGCAATTGCCGAACATTTGTGGGGAGATGGAATGGAAGGCAGCAATGATTTTATATACACGCATATTAAAAATCTGCGCAAAAAATTAATTGATGCGGGCAGCCCGGATCACATCAGGTCTGTCTATGGCATGGGTTATAAATTTTCTGATTGATGAGATTGCTTTCTAAATACAACCGGGTAAATGTTTTTTCTACGACGATTGTATTGTTGTTGAGCGCTATTTGTTATTATTTTTTTATCAGGAACGCATTGGTCAAACAGCTGGACAAAGATCTCATCATAGAGGAACGGGAAGTACTCGATTTTGTAAAAGAAAATAAAACATTGCCGGAATCCTATGTTTATAAAGATGAACAGGAAGAATTTCACCCTGCACCTTCATCAGCGATCACCCGGTCTTTCAGCAGCGTGGAGCTTTTTAATGTAACACATGGTGAAAATATAACCTACAGGCAACTACGGTTTATCATTTCGGCAGATGGAAAAAATTATGAAGTATTCATTCGTAAGTCGCAGGAAGAAACAGAGGATCTGATCCAGCTGGTACTCAAGATCACCCTCTTAACCGTAGTGGCCCTGCTGGTTTCTCTTTTCCTGGTGAATCGTTTTTTATTGAGAAAGCTCTGGGAGCCATTCAATACAACTCTTGCACAGATGAAACAATTCAATTTGTCGGGTGGAACCCAGGTAGTACTAGAAAATAGTGACATTGACGAATTCACAGAACTCAACGGTGCAGTAAACGTAATGACAAACCGGGTTAGCCAGGACTTTGATGAAATAAAAAATTTTACTGAAAATGCTTCCCATGAAATACAAACACCGCTGGCCATTATCAATTCAAAGCTCGAATTGCTGAGCCAGTCTGAAAATTTGAAAGAAGAGCAGATGAACACGATCCAGTCCATATTTGAAGCTGGTCACAGGTTGGCAAAATTAAACCAGTCGCTCATACTCCTTACCAAAATCGACAACAAGCAATTCAGGCAAAACGGACCTATTGATTTCAGCCTTGTTGTTCATAAGCACATGGATAATTTTGAAGAGCTGGTGGCTGCAAAGCAAATTATGGTGAGCTGTAATATTGAGAACGGCGTACAACTTCTTATTCATGAAAACCTTGCGGATGTGCTGGTGTCGAACCTGGTTACAAATGCAATAAAACACAATATAGAGAAAGGAACAATTTCCATTACTCTCACCAGCAATGAATTTTCTGTTTCGAATACGGGTGAGCCGCTGGATCATGATCCTGCAGAATTATTTGAAAGATTCCGGAAGGGCCGCGTAAGCTCTGAATCCCAGGGTTTAGGTCTATCTATCGCAAAAAAAATATGCGAGCAGTATAACTTTCAAATTACTTACAGTTATGCAGATCTCCTCCACACAATCAAAATAATGTTCAACGAAAACGCGTGATACTTCAGATTTTCTTCAGAATGTATTTATACGTTTGTTGTGCTGAAGGCCTAACAAGTAGAATATGAAGTTCATGATTGGCAAACTAAAATAATCTTTGCGAAGTAAATTTTAGGCAAAACACCAGTGCGATGCCGCTTATATAATTCCCATGGAAATAAAACCTAAACTGGGAGGGAACTTAAAATCTCAGTATTGCCTGCCTCTGAAACCACTTACATTCCAATCATACCAAGGGACAAAAAATGAGGGATGCGCCAGTTATCACCTAAACCTTCAGCGATTCCAACTATGAAACCGTGCACCAAAGAAAGGATGGTTCGTTCAGCCATGGAAAGTTTACAAAGACTCCACAAGAGTAATTAAAAATAATTGCAGATATTAGCCGTCCGCCTTTTGGTGGACGGTTTTTTATAAAACAACGTAATGCACAACGCACGGTTCATATATTTTTTACTTGTTATCGTTCACTCAGCTTCATTTGGTCAGCCCAAAACGCTGGATTCCTTTTTAACGGCTGCAGTATCGAACAGCCCGCTTTTGAATGAGTATCGTTACAATATATTGTCTGCCGGGATAGATAGCGCGCTGATCGTAGCGGCGAATAAATACCAGGTTGCAGGTAATGGGAATGCATATTATGCACCCATCATAAATGGGTTTGGCTACGATAAGGCAATTACCAACGGCCAGCAGCTGTCAGCATTAGTGGCCCTGAACAAACAGGTTTACAACAAACGCAACCTCAGCCTTGGTTTTGCGGGGATACAACTACAGAAAGATTCTATATCCAATGCAGCGACCATTTCGGAACAGGATATTAAAAAAGCGATCATAGCTCAATATATTACTACCTATGGTGACCAGCTGCAATTGAATTTCAACAATGAGCTGATTGATTTGTTATCGAGAGAGGAGATCATATTGAAGAAGCTTACCCGTAATAATGTGTACAAACAGGTTGACTATTTATCTTTCCTGGTCACGCTTCAACAGCAGCAGCTGACCCGGAAGCAATTGGAAGTGCAGTATAAAAATGATTACGGACAATTGAATTTCCTGGCAGGAATATATGATACGGCTTCATTCCCATTGGAACCCCCGCAGCTTTCCATGGTAAAAACAGTTTACAGGGATAGTTCTGCATTTTTTTTGAAGTACAAGCTGGACAGCTTACGGTTGATCAATAACAAGGCACTAATCGACCTGGGATACCGGCCAAAAGTGGGAGTGTTTGCAGATGCGGGCTACCAGTCGAGCTTTGATATAAAACCGTACAAAAATTTTGGAACGAGCTTTGGTATCAATTTTACCATCCCCATCTATGATGGCAGGCAAAAGAAATTACAATATACAAAGCTGGCGATTCAGGAGAGAATAAGGCTGAGAAATAAAGAATATTTTCAAAACCAGTATTACCAGCAAACCTCACTGTTGGAGCAGCAACTGGTAGCGATTGAAGGACTGGTTGATCCGATAAACCGGCAGATAAAATATATTGAAACGTTGATCGAAGCCAATGGAAAGCTCCTCGAAACAGGGGATATTAAAATGACTGATTATGTTCTGGCATTAAATAATTACATCACCGCAAAGAACCTGTTAGTGCAAAACCAGGTGAGCCGTTTTCAGGTCCTCAATCAGTTAAACTATTGGAAAAAATGATCAATCCCTCAATTTATAAGCTCTTTTTTTCAATTATGATATCGGGCACACTACTGTTGGCCTGCAAGCATAAAGATACAACGGCGGAAGAGGAACCCGATGTACGTACACCCGTAACCGTTACTTCGATTCATTACGACCCATTGCAGGAATTCATTGAACTGAATGCCACTTCTACATTCCTCCAGAAAAGTTATGTCAAATCCAATTTGACAGGTTATATCAAAACAGTAAATGCACACTATGGAAATTTTGTCAATGCAGGCCAGGTTCTTTTTATATTAAAAACAAAGGAATCAGATGCCCTGGGTAATACTGTCAACCAATTGGATCCCGGCTTTAAATTCAGCGGCGTCAATTCAATACGGGCAGGCCGAAGCGGTTATATTACAGAGCTCAGTCACCAACCCGGGGATTATGTGCAGGATGGAGAACAGCTTGCCGTGATCAGTGATATGAGAAGTTTTGTTTTCCTGATGAATTTGCCCTATGAATTTAAACCATATGTAACAGCCAATAAACAAGTGGAGCTCACCTTGCCTGACGGAGAAAGGATTACGGGGAATGTACAGATGAGCATGCCCTTCATGGATTCACTTTCCCAAACGCAGTCTGTTGCCATCAAAGTAAATGCCATACAAAAAATACCCCAGAATCTTGTTGCCAGGGTCAGGATCATAAAAATTTCAAAGGCAACCGCATCATCATTGCCTAAGGCTGCTGTACTTTCCAATGAAACCCAATCAGAATATTGGGTGATGAAAATTATAGACGACAGCACCGCTGTTAAGGTCCCGGTTAAGGTGGGTATCCAAACAACGGATAAAATAGAAATACTTTCCCCGGCATTTTTACCGGCAGATAAGATTATACTGAAGGGAAATTATGGATTGAGTGATACAGCTAAAATAAAAATTGAAGTTCCGCCGGCTGCAGAAGAAAAGTGAACCAGGAAAACAATTCGCATTCAATAACAGGACCAGGCCAGAAAATTCATTACACATTTGAAAAATTTTTTCATTTCATACAAGAACCCGCTTACTGTTGTGCTTGTGCTGATCATCATGTGCGGCTTGTTTGCCTACAGCAAATTGCAGACTTCACTTTTCCCGGAGATCACGTTCCCAAAAATCAAGATCATTGCTGATGCGGGACTGCAGCCCACCGACAAAATGATGGTTACCGTAACAAAGCCATTGGAAGATGCCATCAAGCAGATCCCTGATCTCATTACTATAAGAAGTACAACCAGCCGTGGTAGCTGTGAAATTTCAGCGTACATCGATTGGAATGCTAATGTGGATCTTAGCCAGCAAAGAATTGAGGCACGCATCAACGAAATCAGGAATGTGTTGCCAACAGACGTAAACATCACGGTTGAAAAAATGAATCCTTCTATATTGCCCGTGATGGGATATTCCCTCGAAAGCCATAACCTGTCGCCCATTGAATTAAAGCAACTGGCTACCTACACCATTAAGCCATACCTTTCGCAGGTAGATGGTGTTTCCAAAATTTCAATTGTAGGCGGAAAAAATAAGGAATACTGGGTGCAGCTTGACCTGCAAAAAATGAGTTCTCTTTCCATCACTCCCGATGCCATCAATACTGCATTGAGCCAGACTAATTTCATAAAATCAAACGGGTACTTATCAGATTATAACCACCTGTATCTCACCGTGACTGATGCCACTGTGCAAACCCTGGATGAGCTTAAGAATATAGTGATCAATAACAACAGTAAGCGGGTGATCACTCTACAGGATATTTCCACGATAGAGATCAGGGAAGCCGTTGAATTTACAAAGATCAATGCCAATGGTAAAGAAGGTTTGCTGATTGCGATTGTAAAACAGCCGAACAGCAACCTCATCGATCTTTCGGTGAAAATGAAACAGAAAATAGAAGAATTAAAAAAGATCCTTCCAAAAGGTGTGGAGATCAAACCTTATTATATTCAAGCTGATTTTGTAAATGAATCGGTGAAGAGCGTAACGGACAGTTTATGGGTAGGGCTGGCGCTGGCGATCATTGTGGCCATCATTTTTTTACGCTCTTTTAAAGCAAGCGCCACCATCCTCATTACCATTCCGGTCACCCTTTGCCTGACCCTGCTGGTGTTGTATGCAATAGATTATACTCTTAATATTATGACACTCGGTGCCATAGCTGCTGCAATAGGGCTGATCATCGACGATGCCATCGTAGTAGTTGAACAGATCCACCGGTCACACGAAGAAAACCCCGGTGAACAATATCCTGTTGTAGTCCAGAAAGCAATTCATTACCTCTTTCCTGCGATGATCGGATCTTCAATCAGCACCATGGTAATTTTTGTGCCATTTATGCTGATGACCGGGGTTGCGGGGGCTTATTTTAAAGTGATGACAGACACGATGATCATTACCCTGATCTGTTCTTTTTTTGTAACATGGATCGGCCTTCCTGTCATCTACCTTCTTCTTTCCCGTAAAAATCAAATAGTAAAATCAGCCAGGGAGGAGCAACAGGTAAAGAAGCAACCATGGGTTTCATTTTTCATTCTCCGTCCCATCATCAGTTTCATCTTTGTTGGGCTGCTTGTGTTGATCATCATTTTAATTTTACCAAAATTGAAAACGGGCTTCCTGCCAGAAATGGATGAGGGAAGCATAGTGCTCGATTACAGTTCTTTGCCCGGCACATCCCTGGAAGAAACTGATAAAGAATTGAGGGAAGTGGAAAAGATCATAGGCACAATTCCAGAGGTACAGGCTTATTCGCGTAGAACAGGAGCACAAATGGGTTTTTTTATTACAGAGCCTAACAGGGGAGATTACCTGATTGAGTTAAAATCGAAAAGAAAAAGAACAACTGAACAGGTCATCGAAAACATCAGGCAAAAGGTGGAATCTTCACAACCTGCTCTACGGGTAGATTTTGGGCAGGTAATATTGGACATGCTCGGAGATCTAATGACTTCTGTGCAACCCGTTGAAATAAAAATATTTGGCGATGATAAGGAGAAGCTGCAGGATCTCTCCCGCAAGGTATCCGGCATCGTTGAAAAAACGGCAGGCACTGCCGATGTCTTCGATGGTATTGTGATCACTGGTCCGTCTATTACTGTGCAACCTGATTATAAGCGCCTGGCACTTTTTGGTATTACTGCTACCAATCTGCAGTACCAGCTTCAAACTTCGCTTGAGGGAAATGTGATAGGGAATATTTTTGACAAAGACCAGCTATTCCCGGTAAGACTATTATACCCAGGCAGCAAAAAAGTAAGTATTTCAGACATCAATGATCTTCAGGTTTTTTTGCCAAATGGGTCTTTGAAACCGATCAGTGAACTTGCAACTGTAAAGGTCAGCGCCGGTGATGCTGAAATTGAAAGAGAGAATTTACAATCCATGGGAGTGGTATCAGCCAGGCTCGAAAGTCGTGATCTTGGAAGTGTGATGAAGGATATTCAAAGTAAGGTAACAGGCAACGTGGTATTGCCTCCCGGTTATCACATTGAGTATGGTGGTGCATACGCAGAGCAGCAAAAATCTTTCAGGGAATTGCTGATGATTCTGATTACATCAAGCCTGTTGGTTTTTGGTGTGATATTATTTTTGTTTAAAGATTTTAAAGTAGCGATTTTGATCCTGCTTATTGCAGTACTGGGTATTTCTGGCAGCTACCTTGCTTTATTTTTGACGGGCACACCGTTGAATGTTGGGAGCTATACAGGCCTGATCATGATTGTGGGCATCATTGGCGAAAATTCAATATTTACTTTTCTCCAGTTCAGGGAAACGTTGCATGAGCAGAGTGTGGATGATTCTATTATTTATTCCATATCAACAAGGCTTCGCCCCAAATTAATGACAGCACTGGGAGCTATAATCGCCCTGATGCCCCTTGCTTTGGGCATTGGTGCGGGAGCCGAATTGCACCAGCCACTGGCAATTGCTGTAATTGGCGGATTTTTAATTGCACTGCCTTTGTTGCTGATCGTTTTGCCAACGATGTTGAGATTGTTGTACAGGAATTATAAAAAAAAATTAGCCAACGAGGGCTTCTAAATTTTTTTCAGTAAAAAAAGTGGTGGCTATCTTTTTTGATTGATCTAGGATTTCATCCATCTTCATTTGAGGGTCACCCGCGAGGGCATATGCCAGCTCTTCTGCCTGGCCCTGGCTGATCTTGAATGCTTCAGTAAGTGTTTCTTCTAAAATGATTATCGTTAGTCCATTGTCTTTATGCTTACCGAGTTCTGCGATGAGCCAGCTAAGCGCATAGAAATTGTTTGCATTCAGTTGAATATGATTTTCCAGTTTAGTACCATCGGGCATAATATTGTAGGGGGAGGAAACTATCTCGTTGGTGAGGTATTTCCTGAAATTTTCTGTTGGTTCCATCGGGTGCAACTGCATCAGCCCGCGGAAAGCCTGGGGGTAGATGCTCAACCACCGGAGTTCGCGCCTCAGTTCATGCACATCTTTCTCTATCGAGTTGAATAGGATCTTATTTTTTCTGAATTTTTCATTAATAGAAGAAATATAATCCTGGTAAATCGCTTTAACGGCTGCTGCGTCTTCCGCTTCCGGTTGCCAGGAAATTTTATTCAGCTTCTTGAGGATCTTGCGGATCATTTTACGTTTTTCACCTAGCCAGTTATTGTTTTCCAGCAATGAATTTAAATCCGCTATTGCCTCTTCTTCCTTTTTTTTTATTAAAACAGAGACGGTGGCCGGGATATTTTTTTTTGAGATGAATTCATTGTAAAAGCCATTGTAGTAATCAATCACTCCAAGGCTGTCTTCCATTTCCTTGAACAACAAATTCAGTTTTTTGAAAAATTTCTGCCCGTATATTTTTTTATAAATGCGGGTTAAAGCCTCGAGCATGAAAAATGGAGTCCTGATATTTTGCTGGAATATCAGCAAAGCCGGGTTTTCAGATTCATCCGCTTTGTCCAGGATGATCTGTAACTGGTTTAGAAAGTAATTGAAACGCTGCAACCCGACAGCTGGTGAATTTGTATCCATAGTGCTATATTAATTCGTACGGGAGTAAAATTAAATCATGCGATCTTATAAAGTGGTACGGGATGGCTCCAACCTTTTAGAGTAGCATCCGTAGCCAGTTCGTGTGGCACATCTGTAATTCCGGAAACATCGAAGGCTTCCTTGGAAACCAGGATATGCGAGCCAAGCTGCTTATTGAATTGTTCAATTCTTGCGGCCAGTATAACCACCCCACCGGTAATTGAATATTCACTTTTGAGAGGGGTTCCAATGTTCCCCGTTACTGCATCACCGCAATGTATCCCAATACCAATCTGGAACACATGCATGTCTCCTTTGCTGATCATTTCTTCAAGCGTATTTTTTATTTCCAGTGCTGAATGTATCGCATTTCGGGAGGGATTTTCAATTTCGATAGGTGCACCGAATGTGATCATACAACCATCACCCAGAAACTGGTTTACAATGCCATGATATTTATTGACCGTTTCAACAATGACACCAAAAAAAGAATTTTGAAACTCAACGAGGTCCTCCGGTGTTTGGGTTTCAGCATAAACCGTGAAGTTCCTGATGTCTATGAACATGATGCTTACAAACCTTGACTGGCTGATCACTTTACCGTCGTTGTCCATCAATTCATTGGCTACCTCACGGGAGATCTGCCTGCTGAAAAGGTTAAATAATTTGTGTTCATCTTCCACAAGGTCCACTGCCCGCATGATCCCTTTCTTCAGTTGGTTGGCCATAAAAGCAGCAGCTATGCCTGTAAAAAACAGCAAGGTGCCTGTGCCATACACGAAATATTTGTTATACATCAAATCCCCGATCACGGTGTTGCTGTTTGCAGCCGGCAGATCAATGATATTGATCACCGTATAGGCCAGTGCTGTAATCGTTCCTGTTACAACGCAAATAAGCCTGTCAAGGTAAAAGGCAGATAAAAAAACGATCAGGTAATAAAGGCTTACCAGGATTACATCAGACAAGACGGCTGCCTTTTTAAAATAAATGGAATAAACATAAAGCATCACCGTGATGAATCCAACCTCGAAAAATGCAGTCAGGTATTTAAAATCCGGGTGAATGGCCTCCCTGTCGAATTTTTTCAGCCTGTAATTCAATACACGGTTGGCGATGGCTTCATAGATGAATAATGCAAAAAGGAAAAACAACAAGGTGGCGGGAAGAGGAAATTCGTTGGTATGTGGGGTTTCGTAATTAATGATGTAATGAATGGCAACAATATAGATCATGGTAAAAAGCGCATAGGAGGCTAGTATTGCGGCGCGCAGCTTTTCACTTTGTAATGTTTCCCATTCAAACTGTTTGGTAAA
>JBDUCQ010000046.1:0-19884 GCA_040003385.1 Ginsengibacter sp.
TTACTAAACTTTCTAAACTTAAATTTAACAGCTGCTGCAAATTTAAGGATGTACTAAACTTTCTAAACCAATTATAAAGTTGTTGCAAATTGAACGCTCACCTAAACTTTCTAAACACAATTCCCCTTTACATCAAAAAATCATATGAATCATCATACAACGGGTCATCGAACCTGATGTCGTTCATAATTCTGTTTAGCAGGTAACCTCCAACAAGAAGTATAGCTGCAGCCACCAGGACTGATTTTATTTTTTTATTTTTTTTAGGGGGCTTTATTATCTCGTCTGTCTGATTCATAAAATATTTTTTGCAGGTTTACTTTTTGCTCACAAAAATCACTCCATATTGCAATTTTACAGAGGCCCTAATTTTGAACTACTTCCTTTTTTGATGAAACTTATTTTACCTGTACGCTCCATAAAAATTTCTTCTATATCATCCAGGTTATTTTGATTTGCCTGTAACCTTGCTTCTTCCATGATGTCACCAAAACTCAGGTTACACCTCCGCAACGTTTTATCATTGAGCTTGCCATTGCTGTAAATAGAAACCGGTTTTCCTTTTACGAGATGGCTGATCGTTTTGTTATAAACACTTATATATGCCAGAAGCCTGTGAACCAGCACAAGAACAAGGGCCGCCCCAATTGTAGGAAAAAATGCAGAAGCACCCGTGATTGCCCTGCTCAGCACCGCACCCAGCATTATAATAACGCAATCGTCAAATGCTGATTTTATTCCAAAAGTTCTCATACCCGCCAAACGGATCAATCCAAGAGCAATAAAGAAAAGAACAAATGCCCGCATGGCCATTTGTAAAATATCCAGGTCTCTCCCGTGCCCGAACAATGTATTGATCAGTTCAGTCATATTTAAAAATTATCAGGGTTAACCGGGTTTCCATTTTACGAATGCCTCGATGGCGGCATATTGAGTAAGGCCTAATTGTGCATATGCTTTAGCGCTTCCTGCATTCCTTTCTTCAGCTCTTTGCCAGAATTCACGGTCGTCACCTCCCTGGAATGGTACACTGTCCTTTTGTGACTGGTGAATGAAAATGCCATATCTTTTTTTCGTTACCTGGTCTGGGCTCATGGGGATGGCCATTTCTATTTCACTAATGTCCCATTCCTGCCAGGCGCCTTTATACAACCATATCCAGCAATTATTTATCCAATCTTCATTTCCAGTGCGTATCCGGTTCATCGCTTCCAGAACCACATCAAGGCACACTTTATGCGTACCATGCGGGTCAGCCAGGTCGCCGGCACAAAATACCTGGTGCGGTTTTATTTTCCGGAGAAGTTCAACAGTCAATACAATATCTTCTTCTGTAACGGGGTTTTTCTCTATGGTACCAGTTTCATAAAAAGGGAGGTTCATAAAATGGATCTGGTCTTCCTTCAATCCTACATATTTGCAGGTAGCCCTGGCTTCGCATCTCCTGATAAGACCCTTAATGGCCCGTATCTCTTCACTGTCTTTTTCTGTTGATTTTTTTCCTTGTAAAAACCTGGTGGCGTCGTTCAATATTTTTTTGCTGAGTGTGTCGTCTATACCGAAAATATTTTCAAATCCGACAGCAAAATCGATGAACCTCGTCACAAATTCATCAGTAACCGCGATGTTCCCGCTCGTTTGATAGCCTACATGAACTTCATGTCCCTGATCATGCAACCTCATAAAAGTTCCACCCATGCTGATAATATCATCATCGGGATGAGGTGAAAAGAGCAGCACACGTTTTGGGAAGGGCTCGCTCCTTTCGGGATGGTTGGCAATGGTAACTCTGGGGTTTCCGCCAGGCCAGCCAGTTATCGTATCACGGAGCATGTAATAAACTTCCAGGTTGATCTCATATGCATCGCCTTTTTCCACCAGCAGGTCACTCAATCCATGGTCATTGTAATCGTTGTTTGTTAGGCTCAGAACCGGCTTTTGCATTTTAAATGCGAGGTTGATGACTGCTCTTTTAATAATTTTTGGTGTCCATTCACATTCACCGGTAAGCCATGGAGATTTGAAACGTGTCAATTCACTTGCCGCCGCTTCATCCAAAACAAACGTGCACTTATCGTGATTTTGAAGTAATGAAGCAGGTATTTCCTCGGTATCATCGCCTTCCACTGCTTTTTGAATGACGGCAGCTTTTGTCTGGCCCCAGGCCATCAATATAATTTGCCTGGATTTCAAAATGGTGCTGATGCCCATCGTGATGGCCATCCTGGGTACATACGAAACATTTCCAAATTCCTGTGAATTCACAAGTCTTGTGGAATTGTCTAAAGTGATCAGCCTTGTTTTTGAATAGATGGCGGATCCCGGTTCATTAAAACCGATGTGGCCGTTGCTGCCAATCCCGAGGATCTGGAGATCGATGCCCCCGGCTTCTTCGATTTTTTTCTCATATTCCAGTGCGTGTTCCCTTATTTTTTCTTTCGGCAACATACCATCAGGCAGGAAATAATTCTTTGGATCAATATCAGTGCGCTCGAATAAATACTTCCGCATAAAATAATGGTAACTCTGCAGTGCATCCGCCTCCATGGGATAATATTGATCGAGGTTGAAGGTGATGACATTTTTGAAGCTCAGGCCTTGTTCCTGGTGCATACGCACCAGTTCAGCATATAATGTTTTGGGAGTGGAACCTGTAGCAAGGCCAATGACACATTTTTCGCCACTGGCCGTTTTTTCTTTGATGAGATCAGCAATGACATTTGCAACATACAACGATCCTTCTTTTGGCGAAGGAAAAATCCTGACCGGTATTTTTTCGAGGGAATCTATCATGCCAGTAAGTGTATGCATGCTGCTTTTTGTAATGTTTTCCCGGTCAGTTTAAATAAATAGAAATGAGCGAAAGTATAAGTTGAACTGCAAGGATTTTTTTTAAAACCTTGATTGACTGGTATACAAGATTGCGGGCAGCCTGGTAATTGATGTTCATAATATCGCTGACCTCCTCGTAGCTTAGATTCGAATAATATTTAAGATAAATGATCTCCTTTTGGCGGGGCGAAAGTTCCAGCAATGCTGCCTGTAACTTTTCAAACTGTTCCAAATTTTCCTGCTGGCTGATCAAAAACATTTCATGGCTTAATTCGAAAGTATGCTCGCTTGAATTTACCTGGAGATTTGGTACCCGGGAAATTTTACCAAGTGCTTTCAGCAATTTGAATTTGAATGCTTTAAAAACGTAGGCCCTGATCGAGATGATCTCAGCTTTACCGCCCGTACGCCACATGTCCATGAACAGATCCTGGATGCAATCTTCCACCAGGTTATGATCCTGCGTTATTTTGCAGCCATAATTATACAGGTTGGAATAGTAGTTTCTGAACACCGTAATAAATGACTCTTCATTACCATTTCTGAACTGGTTCCATAATATAGTTTCTCTGTCAATATTCAATGTCATTATATAACTCCCGTTTGCGGGAGTCTAAGCAATGTCAAGTGTTAAGAAAGTCTTTTTAAGCACCAATGAACGCCCTGAAGGTGAAATCTACAATAAGTCAATACACAATGATAAAAAAAGTTTTAAAATTATTGGTTACAAATTACATAGATGCGGTACTTTATTGTACACAGACATTATATATGCAAGTAAATTACGAAAGATCAGAGGATTTTATTTCTGACGAAAGTTTTGTTTCCTGGTTCCATAAAAACGATGAAAACAGTGTTCAGAAGTGGGATTTGTGGCTTCAATCCAACCCGGGTAAGGAGGGAATCGTGGAAGATGCAGTTCAATTTCTTCGCATCCTCCAAACAACTGAAAATGGTGTAAGTCCCGAAAAATTAAATGCTGCTGAGCAGGAATTAAGATCGGGCATGCAGGCCGGGAGCAAAGTGATCAGTATCAGGCGCAACAGGTTTTGGTATGCAGCAGCTGCCGTTGTGATCTTTGCCTTATTGGTCACCATTGGTTTAACTTATTTTTTATCTCCCAGTAAACAAACACAGCTAGCAACCCAATATGGCCAGATCAAACATGAAAGATTGCCCGATGGTACAGAAGTGGTGCTGAATGCAAACAGCAGGATCACCTATGGTAAATGGCAAAAGGGTGCATTAAGAGAGGTATGGGTTAATGGCGAAGCTTTATTTCATGTGCAAAAAACACCTGAGCACAGTAAGTTCATTGTTCACACCAATGCTTTTGACATTGAAGTAACAGGAACAACTTTTAATGTAATCAATACTCCAGGAAAAAGCAATGTTGTTTTACAGGAGGGCACTGTAAGGATCCACCGAAGCGGTGTAGACGAAATCGTTATGAAGCCGGGAGATTTTGTGGAATTTTCAAATCAGCAAATTCAAAAGAAGACGGTCACGAAGCGGGATTACCTTGCCTGGACAGAGAGCAAACTCGTATTCGACAATACTACTTTAAAAGAAATTGCCACAATCATCAAAGATCATTATGGTGTAGATGTGCAATTTGCAGATAAAAGCGTGGCAGATAAAACCATAACCGGCATTATGCCAAATGACAACCTTGATGTGTTGCTGAAAGCATTGGAAGCTACTTTGGATTGCAATATTCAGCATGCTAACAATAAAATTGTGATCAACTCAAAATAAAAAAAATTACCTAAACATACATCTACATTTACACAATATAAAAAGCTGCACAATGAGAAAATTAAAATCCCAAATGCCGATAGGTTTCCTGTTTTTACTGGGTGCCGCATCATTTGGCATCAAAGCTTATTCACAAAATGCTTATGCACTGAATACAAAAGTTTTAAACAAATCTGAAATATCAGGATTGTTCCAGGTGAATAAGAAATCCGAAAGGAGCAAGCTGATCAATGTTTTAAAAGAACTGAACCAGGCCAAGGGGGCATATTTCATGTTCTCTGACCAATCACTGACAAACAAAACAGTAAATCCTATCACAGACCTTAAGCCGGAAGTTGAGGAAATTTTAGACAAAATTCTCAGGAACACCGGCTTAACTTTTAAAAAGATCAATGACAAAACATTTGTGATCCTGTACTCAAAGGAGGATGATAAATCACTGCTGGCACCAGGCATTGATTATATCCAAATGGTGCCTGCAATTCAACTGAATAAAAATCTTTCACTAAAAGATATTATTACCGGGAAGGTGGTAGACAAGGATGGTGTTGGGATTGCCGGTGTAAGTGTAGCTGTAAAAGGAAAAACCAGCGGAACATCAACCAACAGTAATGGAACATTCAGCATAGAAGCTCAGAAGGGCGACGTTTTAATATTCACCTCTGTCGGCTATGAACTGCAGCAGGTAGTGTTGGGTAGCGACAATAATGTTGCTGTGCAGCTCACAGAAACCAGCCGCCAGATGAACGAGGTGGTGATCACAGCTTTGGGTATTCAACGAAAAGCCAAAAGCTTAACTTATTCTACACAAAAAGTAAGCAATGCCGATCTCACAACTGTAAAAGATGCGAACGTGATCAATAATATCAACGGGCGTATAGCAGGTGTTACCGTAAACAGGAGCGCATCCGGAACAGGTGGCTCAGCCCGTGTGATTTTACGTGGACAAAAATCGACACGTGAAAATCAGCCACTTTATGTAATAGACGGGATACCGATGGCCAATTATTCGCCTGCACAGCCAACGGATGTGTGGGGGCAGGGGAGCGGCTCCGGAAGTGGTGGCCGTGATGGGGGTGATGGAATTTCTAATATTAATCCTGACGATATTGAAAACATAACCGTACTTAAAGGAGCTGCGGCTTCTGCATTGTACGGTTCACAGGCAAACAACGGGGTAATACTCGTCACTACCAAAAAAGGAAAATCCGGGCAGATACGCGTTGATTATTCATCTTTCATAACGATGGATAAGGCGGCTTACCTGCCTAAAATTCAAAAAGATTTCAAGCAAGGCAATGCAGGGGTAGCTTCTGATGGAAGTTTTAGTTATGGTCCCGCCGGTAGTTCTCCGGACCATGTAAAATCTTTTTTTCAAACCGGTTACACCTGGGTGAACAGCGTAGCAATGAATGGGGGAACGGAGAAAGCACAAACATACTTCTCGTACAGCAATACCAACAGCCATGGTATCATGCCTACCAACACTTTCAACCGACATAATTTTGCTGTAAGAGAATCTATGAAAATGTTTGATGACAGGGTTACACTGGATGCGAATGTGATTATAGCCTCTCAAAAAGTTCACAACAGGCCCACTAGCGGCTTGTATTACAATCCTTTGACTGGTCTCTATTTATTACCACGCGGACTTGACTTCAACAATTTCAAAAATAATTACGAATATTTTAGCCCTACACGAAATGTAAATCTGCAAAACTGGTGGAACATCAACGAAGACAAGAAGCAGCTTGGTGATGACAACCAGCAGAATCCTTATTGGATTTTAAACAGGAACCAGACAGACGATAATTTATTCAGGATATTTGGTTCCCTCACCCTAAAATATCAATTATCAAAAGATATCTCCATCCAGGCGAGGGGTAACGTGGATAAATCTCATAATGATTACGAGTTGAAAGCATACGCGGGCACACAGGGAACATTGGCCGATCATAATGGAAGGTATACCCTTGACAAAACTGATAATACGCAGCTATATGGGGATGTGATTGCTACAATCAACAAAGAGATCACCAGTAAGATCGGCATCGTTGCCAATGTGGGTACAAGTATCCAGGACCTGCACGTAGGCTACCGCGATTTTTTTGATTCCAAGGGAGCCGACCTGGCATTCGCAAATATTTTTAATTTGGGAAATATGCTGCTTACACCGGGTGTTGCAAATTATTATCACGAAGGAAAAAGAAAACAGATCCAGTCTGTTTTTGCTGGCGTAAACCTGAATTACAACAGCAAATTTTATATTGACCTGACAGCAAGGAACGACTGGTCTTCTGCACTGGCATTCACTCCTAAAAATTCATACTTCTATTCTTCGATCGGTGGAAACCTGATATTGAGCGAGTTGGTGAAAATGCCGTCAGCCGTAAGTTTTGGAAAGATCCGTGCTGCTTACGCAACAGTGGGCACCGACGTTGAAACATACTCTACCTACCCTGTGAACCTGATCAGGAATGGGGTGTTACAGTCTAACAACAAAGGGCCTTTACCGGGTACTTATTTGAAGCCTGAGTTGTCAACTTCTCTTGAGCTCGGTACTGAATGGAGATTTTTAGATGACAGACTTGGTTTTGATGTTACATGGTACCAGTCAAATACAAAAAATCAATATTTTGAACTGAGTTCAACTACACCAGGCACCGGGCTAAGCACATTCTTCCTCAATGCAGGCAATATTAAAAATTCAGGAATTGAAGCCACGGTAGATTTTAAAAGTAAATTATCAAATACGCTCGATTGGAACACTTCATTGAATGTTACCCATAACAAAAATAAAATAGTTGAATTAACACCACAACTTGGTGGTACATACGACATCACCGGTGCGGGTGTAAACAACTATGCCCTGGTGATTAAACAGGGTGGAAGCTATGGAGACATAAAAGGTAAAAAATTCTTACGGGATGCTGCCGGGAATATTGTAGTTGATGATGCCACCGGCAAACCACAGGCAGGAGATTTTGCGGTAGTAGGCAATCCAAATCCGAAACTTAGCATGGGATGGAACAATTCATTTACTTTAAAGAATTTTTTAGTCAGCTTTCTGGTCAACGGCCGTTTCGGTGGCAAGGTAATGAGCATTACACAAGCGGTGCTTGATCAGTATGGAGTAAGCCAGGCGAGTGCAGATGCGAGAAAAAATGGGGGTGTGGATATTCCTGCCTCAAAAGTTGGAGGAGGAGCATATGGAGGAAGAATACCTGCTGAAACATTTTTTACTACTGTTGGCGGCAGGGCAGGCATTACAGAATACTATATGTATGATGCAACAAATGTACGCCTGCAGGAACTTGCTCTTGGATACAGGTTCAAGATGCGGAATGATTTTGTAAAAGGACTGAGTCTGTCCCTGGTAGGCAAGAATTTATTTTTCTTTACCAAGAAAGCGCCATTTGATCCCGAAACAAGCATGAGCACTGGCAACGGTTTGCAGGGTGTTGATGTGTTCGGTCTGCCCTCTGTCAGGAGCTATGGTTTAAATATTAAAATGTCCCTATAATATTTTCTAAAACATTGTTATGAAAAAACAAATTATCAAAATTATTGCAACTGCTTTCATCGTGCTGCTTTTCATCAACACCATGAGCAGCTGTACTAAGAAATTCGAAGAATTCAATACCAATCCGTTCGGTGTTACGGATGCGGATCTGAATCCTGACGGGGCATTAATCGTAGCCTCGCTGCAGGATGCAGAAAAAAATATTTATGTATATGCCCCCGCCTGGATCACCCAGTTGCAGCAGAATCTTATGGGGGATGTGTACTCGGGTTACATGATGCCACCAACGCCATTTGCCGGCAACAGCAACAACATGACGTACGACCTTGTGGATGGATGGAACACGTGGGCCTATCAACCTGCGTATAGTAATGTAATGCTCCCGCTGTCCAAAGTGCTGGCTTTAACGAAAGACAACAGCAAGGATATTTACGCCATGGCTAAGATTGTAAGGGTAGAAGCAATGCACAGGGTCAGCGACATTTTCGGCCCCATCATTTATTCGAAATACAGGGAAATAAATTCTGACCTCAGTGTTGATTTCGATAGTCAGCAGGAGGCTTACAATGCTTTCTTTGCTGACCTTGCTGAAGCCATTGGGATCCTTACGCCATTGATTGGACAAGACCCTTCTGCCAATTTTAAAAAATCAGACCTGGTTTATGGAGGAGATTATAAAAAATGGACACAGTTTGCCAATACATTGCGTTTAAGACTTGCAATCAGGATCGTGAAAGCAGATGCCAATAAAGCCAAAACCGAAGGAGAGGCAGCCCTGGCAAACAGTGCCGGACTGATTGCAGATAATGCAGGCAACTTTGATGTAAGCCTTGGAAACAACCACCCCTTGAATGTAATGAACAATGAGTGGGGAGACATCAGGATGGGAGCTCCTATGGAATCGATAATGGGCGGATACACAGATCCACGCCTTCCTAAATATTTTGAGCAGGCAACAGATGCTGCGGTAGCAGGACAATTCAAAGGTATCAGGGAGGGTATTAACATTGATGCAAAAAGCCGTTATGTAGAATATTCCAAGCTTGCTACATTTACCAATCAGGCACAATTGATGACATTTGCTGAAGCGAATTTTTTAAAGGCTGAAGCTGCATTGCGTGGATGGGCAGGAGCAGGAAGCGCACAAACAAATTATGAATCGGGAATCCAGGCTTCATTTGACCAATACGGACTGGGAAGTGCTGCAACTTATTATTCAAATGGTTCGCTGAAACCAAAACCATATGTGGATCCAAAAGCCATCACGCCGGGGCAAAACGATGTGCCATCAGGTTCTCCATTTTTAAGCACCATCACCATCAAATGGAATCCCGCCGGAACTCTTGATGAAAATTTGGAGCGCATCATCACACAAAAATGGATCAGCATGTATCCTGATGGCCAGGAAGCATGGTCTGAGTTTCGCAGAACAGGATTTCCAAAATTATTCCCGGTAATCATCAACAACAGTGGTGGTAAGATCCCTACAGGCACATTCATTCGAAGGATCAATATGCCTGTAGCAGAATCAAATAATCCTGCTTTGCCAGCGGCAATAGCTACCCTTGGTGGCCCTGATACAGGCGGTACCCGGTTGTGGTGGGATAAACCTTAGTTTTTTTCATGTCTCATAATAAGCAATGTTTCAGGCCGTTCAATTCTTTGAACGGCCATTTACTTTGATTAAATGATTTAGTTGATTCTAAAGCGGCCTTTATTTTATGATTTCAATTACTATGATTAAATTCATAAGGCTTATCCATGATACGATGATCAAAATATATAACAATATAAAATCAGCATAATCAAAGAAATCATTGAATCAGAGTCTAAAATCAGCATAATCAACGTAATCCTTAAATCAAAGTCTAAAATAACCCATTATTAAAGTAATCATTAAATCAAAGTCTCCATTACGAACCAGTATTTTTATTGTTTGCCTTCTCATTTCCGCCTGTAATAAAAGCAAACAAAAATTGTTCACAAGGCTAACGCCGGATGAAACTGGCATCGGGTTTCGGAATTTATTAAAAGAAGATAACTCTGAATTCAATATTGTTTTATATCCCTACTTCTACAATGGAGGTGGTGTTGCCGTGGGTGACATCAATAACGATGGCCTGCCGGATATTTGTTTTACTGGCAACATGGTGAAGAACAGGCTATACATCAATAAAGGCAACTTTAAGTTTGAAGACATCACAGAAAAATCGGGGATTGCCATGAAGGAAGGCTGGTGCACAGGTGTAACCATGGCTGATGTGAATGGCGATGGGAAAATGGACATTTACATTTGCCGTTCAGGCCTTTCAAACACCTCATTCAGAAAAAATTTATTATTCATCAACAACGGAGACCTCACTTTCAGAGAAAGTGCAGAACAATACGGCCTGGCAGATGCAGGATATTCCACCCAGGCATCTTTTTTTGATTTTGATAAAGATGGTGATCTCGACATGATGCTCATCAACCAATCAAAACCTGAATTTTCGATGGGTAAAATTGAATATGTACAGTTGAGAGACCAGTCAGCAGACAGCTCTTTAGCAAACAAGCTTTTTAGAAACGACAATGGCCATTTTACTGATATTTCAAAACAGGCCGGCATACGTTCAAATGTTTTAAGTTTCAGCCTTGGATTGAGTACCGCAGACATCGACAAAGATGGATGGCCGGACATATACATTGCGAACGACTTTAAAGAACCTGATTATTATTATATAAATAACCATAACGGCACTTTTACAGAGCAACTTGGCAAAAGCATTGGCCATACTTCTTTGTATGCAATGGGAATTGATGTGGCTGATTATAACAATGATGCACTGCCTGATATTGTAGAACTCGATATGCTGCCCGAAGGAAACCATGCACAAAAAATGCACATGGGTACAGATGGATTTGACCAGTACAATCCTCTGTTTGCGAAAGGGATGCCTTACCAATATATGAAGAACAGCTTACAGAAAAACAATGGTGACGGCACTTTCAGTGAAATAGGGCAGCTGGCAGGAATATCAAATACAGATTGGAGCTGGAGCCCTTTGTTGTGCGACTTTGACAATGATGGCAGGAAGGACCTTTTCGTCAGCAATGGTTATAAAAGGGACAATACAGACATACAATTCATGAAATACGCCATGGATCAGTCTGCAAGGATGCAGGGCGGTGGAGGAGGAGTAAATGTTTCGGAATATATTTCACACATGCCAGGGATCAAAATTGAAAATTACATTTATCAGAATTCAGGGAATGATGTATTTGTAAATAAAATTGCTGACTGGGGACTGGATGAAAAAACGTTGTCGCATGGGGCAGTATACGCTGATCTTGACAATGATGGTGATATGGACATCATCACTAACAATACAGACGATTTTGCAGGTGTGTATAAAAACAATGCAGACGTACTCGATTCAAATAATTTCCTGAAAATAAAACTGCAGGGAAATTCAAAGAACAGCCTTGGATATGGCACTAAGATTTACGTTTATACCAATGGAAATTTGTTTTACCAGGAGCAGAATCCTGTAAGAGGATATTGTTCTTCTGTAGACCCGGTTTTAAATTTCGGGTTGGGCAGGATAAAAAATATTGATTCGGTGAAAGTTTTATGGAATGATGACAAAATGCAGGTACTCAAAAATCTGAAACCGAATCAAACGATTTTGTTGACTGAAAAAGATGCCTTGATGAGTGATTCAATTGCACCGCAAGCAGTGCACCATTTATTTGACAGCACTTCGGCCTTGTTATTTACACATGTTGAAAACGATTTCAATGATTTTACGGTCCAGGGATTGTTGCCCAATTATCTGTCAAGGCAAGGCCCTTGTATGATAAAGGGAGATGTTAATGGTGATGGTAAGCCGGATATTTTTATCGGAGGTGCGAAAGGCCAGACTTCTCAGTTGTTCATTCAAACGGAAGGCGGACATTTTTTAAATAAGCCCGAGCAGGCATTTGTACAAGATGCCCTGGCCGAAGATATAGCCGCTGTTTTCTTTGATGCCGATCATGATGGTGACATAGACCTTTATGTAGGAAGTGGAGGTTATGAATTTAGTGCGGAAGATCCCGCTTTGGAGGACAGGTTGTATATTAATGACGGGCTTGGAAACTTTACTAAAAAAGAGCATGCCATACCTGGTGCATTGGTGAGCACGGGGTGTGTTGCTGCGGCAGACATCAATCAGGACGGTACCATTGATCTGTTTGTTGGTGGAAGGTGCATTCCTGGCCGTTATCCTGTGGCTCCGCAAAGCAAAATATTATTGAACGACGGGCATGGAAATTTTAATGATGCCACGATGAATGTTTGCCCGGGTTTAAAAAATATCGGAATGGTGACAGATGCTTTGTGGTTGGATTTAAACAAGGACAAGAAACCGGACCTTGTGATCATAGGGGAGTGGATGTCTCCCGGAATATTCCTCAACGTAAATGGAAAATTAACTAATGCATCTTCGAGTTTTATAAGATTTCCTGCTAAAGGATTATGGAATAAAATTTATGCAGCTGATTTTGACAATGACGGGGATACAGACCTTGTATTGGGTAACCAGGGATTGAACAACCAGTTTCATGCATCGGAACAGGAACCGGAGAGCATGTATTACAAAGATTTTGATGGAAATGGATCAGTTGATCCCGTTCTCTTTTATTACGCAGGAGGCGTTTCCTGCCCAGCATATTCAAGAGACGATATTGTACAGCAAATGCCATTTTTGAATAAAAAATTCATTTACTACACCGATTTCGCCGATGCTACTCTCAATACCCTTTTCACCCCGGAGCAGCTGAAAGATGCGGGTCACCTTTCGGTCACCAACCTTTCAACTGTGTACCTGCAAAATGAGGGTGACCAATTCTTACTGAAGCCATTGCCTGTTGAAGCGCAATATGCACCTGTATATGCGATTTCTTCTGTGGACATCAATCACGACGGTAATAAAGACTTGATCATTGGCGGTAACAATACTTTTACCAGAATAAAGTTTAGCAGGTACGATGCAAGCCATGGTATTATATTTTTAGGAGATGGCAAGGGAGGTTTTACTTACGTTCCCGCGTGGCAAAGCGGATTGAATGTACAGGGCAATGTAAGATCACTTGAAGTGATCAATGATGAGATCTTTTTTGGGATCAATAATGGACCCGTAAAATGCTATTCTTTGCATTAAATATAGGTTCCGGTAAAAAAGAAAGCCGTGTCCCGACTGGGTCTTTCACGGTACAAATTTCAAATTTAATAAATTCTAATGTCGATGATCATTCAAATGCGGGGTCTCACTGATAGAATATGAAAATTTTAAAGAGTCTGGATGTGAAGACCCCTTCCCGACAGGCACAAAGAAAAAGACAATGAAAAAATTAATTTGATTGTGTTTTTCATTCCACTTCAATTTCATCTGCAAATAGCCAGGCAGGAGTTCCGGATCCAGGCTGACCGGATGGTATGATGCCGTAATTCTTCGCAATGATTTGTATGTAACGTGCGTTGAGATTACTGAATTCTTTTTCTATCTTTCTTTCATTGGGCCAATTGCCATTCGTACCGGGATGTACAATAGCCTGGGATTTAAAAGTCCGTCCATCGGCCGAAGTCAAAAATTCAACCGAGGATGGAGGATAGATCCAGCTGCCTTCCTGCCTGAGAACATCCAGTGCAATTTTCCTGATAGCCTGTGGTTTCCCCAGGTCAATGGTTGCGTCCAGGTCTTTACCCAAAAAACCAAGCCATTCTGACGATTGTGATAATTTTTCAGTGGTGACAATTCCATTGACAAGGGTAAAAGCGCCACTTC
Organism: Ginsengibacter sp.; assembly: GCA_040003385.1. GTDB lineage: Bacteria > Bacteroidota > Bacteroidia > Chitinophagales > Chitinophagaceae > Ginsengibacter. The sequence goes on from JBDUCQ010000046.1 coordinate 13,921, forward strand.
CGGGATAATTGTCTGCGGGCTTATCTTTCAGTATTATTTTTTTTCCTGTAGCTTTATTGAAGGCAAATTTCTGCCAGATCCAATTACTGATGAATGTATGATCCTTCCGGCTTAAAGCGGCTCCATACTCACCATTGGCAGAGATTACAAGAGACTTTGAATAATTGAAGGTGGCATTGTTTGAACGGCCTTTTACATAAATAATATGTCCCTCCTTATTTTTGCTTTCCAGCTTCCAGACCAGTCCGTTGAAATCTGCTGATGGCAAAACAGAAGACTGAAGATCATAGTAACTCTTACTGTAGCTGGCACCCATAAATTCATAGCGTTTAAGCATTGCCGGTAGCTTACGCTGATAATTAGACCAGTCTTTTTTTGCTTTTGGAGTCCATACCACTTCACTCAATGCACTCATTCTTGGGAAAATCATATACTCCACTTTACGCGGATTGGTGATATATTCTGTCCACAAATTGGCCTGCGCGCCAAGAACGAATTTGGCCTTTCCCATGCTGTCACTGGCCTGGGCTTCTGTGAATACGGGGGGAACAGGTTCGTAATTGTAAACTTTTTCGAGTGGCAGGTAGCCACCAATGGTCACACTGTCTTCGTGTTTGTTTTGCGAGTGGTCGAAATAAACATAGGTGTCGGGCGTCATGATCACGTGATGTCCTTCCTTGATGGCTGCAATCCCTCCTTTTTCTCCGCGCCAGCTCATCACGGTAGCATTGGGTGCCAGCCCACCTTCCAGTATTTCGTCCCAGCCAACAATACTTTTTCCTTTGCTGTTTACATATTTTTCAATACGCTGTATGAAATAGCTCTGGAGTCCATTTTCATCCTTTAGCCCTTTTTCTTTTATCAATTGCTGACAAAAAGGGGAACGTTTCCATGATTCCTTTGGACATTCATCGCCTCCAATATGAATATATTTCGATGGAAATAATGCCATCACTTCGTCCAAAACATTTTCAAGGAAGGTGAATGTATTTTCAGTAGGACAAAAAACATCTTCGAACACTCCCCACGTTTGCTGCACCTGTTTTCCTGTTGTGCTGCCACTCCATGCAGCTCCCTTTGGAACCTGTGTTGATTCATCCGGGAAACAACTGAGATCCGGGTAAGCTGCAATTGCAGCTGATGCATGCCCGGGCATTTCAATTTCAGGGATAATAGTGATGAAACGGTCTGCAGCATATTTTACAACATCCCTGATCTCATCCTGGGTGTAAAATCCACCATGAGGTGTATTGTCATTCCCGGTACCGGGATACCTGCCAATGATCGTTCCATTCCTTTTTGATCCAATCGTTATTAGTTTCTCATATTTTTTGATTTCAATCCTCCAACCCTGGTCATCTGTCAGGTGCCAGTGAAAATAATTGAATTTGTGAAAGGCCAGGTAATCAATATATTTTTTGACGAATTCAGTTGGAAAGAAATGCCTGCACACGTCCAGGTGCATTCCCCGGTATCCAAAACGGGGGTAGTCATTGATTGATATCAGTGGAAGATTCAATGCTCCATTTTTTACAGAAGGCAACAGCTGGATGAATGTTTGAACTGCGTAAAAAAGTCCTTGAGCTGTTCCCTTCAGCACTACAAAATCATGTGTGATGGTGATCCCGTATCCCTCTTTTTGGTTGAATTGGTTATCCTGTTCGATCCGGATACTCCTGCCATTGGGATGCGGACCTGTTATCGAAAGCTTCACACCATAATTTGCATCAAGGTACCCGGTTAGCATGTGCATAACATTTTTTGCCCCTTCAAGGTCATTGTCATTGATCGTTACATTATTATCCAGCAAGAAGCTTCCTTTCTGAACTTTTAAACTTACGGGTTCAGGAATGATTGCGATATCTGTTGTTTGACCAAAAGTATTTGTGCAAATCAATAGCAGGGAAAGTATGATAATATTTTTCATTGAGTTACATTTATATGAGGTGTATCAATTTGAAGGTTTGTAATGCAAATGGCAGTGGTGGTCACTTTAAAACCGGCAATATAATTTTAGATGCATCTGCAGCATCATGATAAAGCCTGACCGTGATCTTTTGAAAATCATCTTCATTCGCATCAGGAATTCTTATGAATTTCTGAGGATTTATATCCACAAGCGGAAACCACGTGCTTTGCACCTGTACCATGATCCTGTGGCCTTTTTTGAATGTATGGGCCACGTCGTTCAAATCAAATTTTATTTCACTAACCTGGTTCGGTGCAAATGGTTCCGGTTTCTCATAGCTGTTCCTGAATTTGCCCCGCATTACCTCTGCCCTCACCAATCTCTCAAATCCAGCCATACTGCTGTTACGCGGGAAGTTTTTTGGCGTGATCTCATTGCCGGGTAAAACATCGATGACCTTTACAATAAAATCCGCATCGCTTCCTGAAATACTTACAAATAAATCAGCAGAAATTTTTCCGGCGAGTGTCAGGTCATTGTTTAAAGTATCAGTTTGAAATACCATGACGTCAGGCCTTATCGCAGCGAAGCGCTGGTCTTCTACCATATATTCATTGTTCCGGCTGCGATAAATTCCGTTGGTATAAGGTACTGGCTTCTTCGGGTCACTAACGTATTCATTAAAGCTGTGATCGATGTTATTTTGATTGATGGATAATTTACCATTTTCACCAAGATAGAAGATGGTAGGTGTACTGTTTTTAGGTGGCCATGTATTATATTTTTTCCACTGGTTTGAACCTGTTTCAAATACTGTTGCTTCAGCGGCATTGAATTCACCTTTGTCTTTCAGGAAATAATTAAAAAAAGTAGTTTGCAAAGAATCCTGGAAATATTTACTGGTATTGCTTCCAAATTCATAGGTGCCAAACCTTGTCCATTCATTTGACGCCCACCCTCCATGTGTCCAAGGGCCCATCACGAGCCTGTTCATGTTTTTGCCACTTTGTTTCTCAATAGCTTCATAAGTTTGTAGTGCACCGAACAGGTCTTCCGCGTCAAACCACCCACCAACCACCAATACGGGTATTGAAATGTTTTTTAAATACGGGCGTATATTCCTTGCTTTCCAGTAATCATCATAAGTATCATGGGCCATGTATTCATCCCAGATGTAGCTCCTGTGATTGAACATGGACGCAGACTGAGTATTTTTTAAAGGCCCCATATTTAAAAAGAACTGGTATGCATCACGCCTATCGGTGTTGAATACCTGAGCACCATATTCCTGGGTGGGACCGCTTCGTTCTTTCCCAAAATAATTCATGAAGTCAACATTGTCCAACAGGTAAAAGGCGCCATTGTGGTTTACATCATCCCCGATAAATTCATCCGTAACAGGTGCCTGCGGACTCACCGCTTTAATGGCAGGGTGAGCGCCGGGTAAAGAAGCAGTTGCATAAAAGCCAGGATAAGAGATCCCGTATAATCCAACCCTGCCATTGTTGTTTTTAATGTTTTTGATCAGCCAATCGATCGAATCGTAGGTGTCACTGCTTTCATCAACATCTTTTTTTGATTTTTTTTGTGGCAGGTACGGCGTTACTTCAAGATTTGTGCCTTCACTCATATACCTTCCGCGAACGTCCTGGTATACAAAGATGTATTTCTCTTTTGCAAGTTGCATATTGGGGCCAATCCTTCGTGCGTAATTGTTACTTCCATAGGGGGCTGCTGAATAAGGTGTACGTTCCACCAGGAAGGGAAATTTTTGTGCAGCATCCTTAGGAATATAAATTACCGTGTACAGCTTTATGCCATCACGCATGGTGATCATCGTATCCACTTTGGTATAATTTTCTTTGATGGACATCTCATCACTATTCTGCCCTTTGGCCGCCATCGTGATCATGCAAAGTGGTATAAATATTTTATTGAACATGCGTTTCTATTTTACAACCGGTAAAATTATTTTGCTTATACTTTCCCCGTCATGGTAAACCCTGATGGTTGCTTTTTGAAAATCATTTTCACCTGCGTGGTAGATGTCGGTAAATTTTTGCGGGTTTCTGTCTGCAAGGGGGAACCAGCTGCTCTGGACCTGTACCATAAGCTTATGTCCTTTTTTGAAAGTGTGTGCAACATCGGGCAGGTTGTATTTCACAAGAGTTAATTTTCCCGGAACAAAAGGTTCGGGTTTTTCCAGGCTGTTCCTGTAACGGCCCCTCATGATTTCTCCGCGCACAAGCATCTGGTATCCTCCCATCGGGTATGCCTGCCCGTTACCTTTCGAGGCCGAGGTGTCATACATGAACCTGTCCGGGAAAACATCAATCAGCTTTACTACAAAATCCGCGTCGGTGGTGCTAACTGATACAAACAGATCTGCCACCACTGGCCCGGCAACGGTGAGATCATTCTGTAGTGCATCTGTTTCAAAAACCAGAACATCGGGGCGCCTCGAAGCAAAACGCTGATCATCCGTCATATACTCCCTTGTTCTGTCAAGGTGTACTCCTTCGGTGTAAGGCACAGGTCTCGAAGGATCGCTTACATATTCACTGTAATTGGTAGAAGGTTTGCCGGGTGAAAATGTATTTTGTATTTTTTCTGATATGGTTTTTATCTTTTCCCCGATTGTTTCACTTTTTCCTGTAACAGCTTGGTTTTTCAATTCGAACGAGGCCCTTTGCTGTGCAAGAAGAAATAAATTGGTGGCAATGCTGTTTGAAGGTGGCCATGTTGTAAAATGCTTCCATGAGTTTTCACCCGAAAAAAAAATGGTAGCTTCTGACAAATTTCCAGGATTACCTATGCCTCTGAGGTAATAATTAAAAAATGGAATTTCAATGCTGTCCTGGTAATAGGAAGATGTCTGTTTTTCAAATCTTACATTTCCTAAAAATGTTCCTTCGCTTCTGGTCCACCCACCATGAAACCAGGGACCTTCAACAATCCGATTTTCATTTTCCCCTTTTTCTTCAATGGCTTTATAAAGGTTCCACGCACCAAAACAATCTTCTGCATCAAACAATCCGCCAACCACGAGTGTTGCAGGCCTTATAATGGCTACATAATTTCTTGGGTTCCGTACTTTCCACCAATCATCATAATCGGGGTGGCTCATCAGATCATTCCAGAATTTAATACTGTCGCCCAATAGTGTGCTGAAATTTTTTAATGGGCCTGTCCTTAAATAAAAATCATAATTGTCATTGGATGGGATTGAATATCCAGGCGAACCTTTCATGGTTGGGTAAGGTCTCGGTTTTCCAAACCCGGAATAAAAAGAAAAAGCATCCATCAGGAACAAGGCTCCGTTGTGATGAAAGTCATCCCCCGCAAACCAGTCGGTTACAGGGGCCTGGGGGCTTACTGCCTTAAGTGCAGGGTGGTTGCTAAGGGCCGCCATTGTTGCATAAAAACCAGGATACGAAATACCCATGACACCAACGTTGCCATTGTTGGCCGGAAGATTTTTTACCAGCCATTCTATGGCATCATAGGCATCGCTCGATTCATCAATATCTGCGGGTTTATTTTTATTTTGAATGTATGGCCTTACATCAACAAAATCTCCTTCGCTCATATACCTGCCACGTACATCCTGGTAAACAAAAATGTATCCCTCTTTCAGGTACTTGAAATAATGCAGGTGAGTCAGTTGTAAAGCAAAATTATTTTCCCCATAAGGAGTACAGGAATATGGCGTCCTTGTAAGGAGCACCGGGTGTTTTTGTGAAATGTCCTTGGGAAGATAAATGGCGGTAAATAATTTTATCCCGTCCCTCATTGGGATCATCCGTTCGAGCTTGTAATAATTATCATGCAGCCATCGTTCGTTTTCACTGAAGTCCTGGGCAGATGCTGCAAACACTCCGGCAAAGAATGATAAAAAGAAGAAACAGTTTTTCATGTTAATTGTACTTTCACATACTAAATTAATACAATCACCTGTAAACAGATCACTTTGGAGAAAGCAAATGAACAATTGATCCATGATTTTTATTCCGCATTTCAAAAACTGGATTATTCGTTTATGCAAAGCTGTTATA
>JBDUCQ010000005.1:0-54115 GCA_040003385.1 Ginsengibacter sp.
TTTTGATTTTCATCTGTTCCGTAACCCGTTTTATAGCTCAATTTGTATTGGGTATTGTTTTCCTGCAGCATTACATGTCTTACAATTTCCTGCGACCGCTTCTGAAACGGCAGCTGGTCGAAATATAATTTTTTCACCAGGCCGAGTTGTTCATCCGGAGAAATTTTTAAAGAATTATTCAGCCAGAATGAATCCACAGCAGTTCCCAATTCCATATTGCCATACTTTAAACTATCTATCCAAAGCTTAAGCGTATCCCTTCCAATCCTCCTGGCTACTTCCTGGAAATACGGTACGGCTGAAACTTTAAACGCCTTTTCCATCGTGAGATCCTGGTTCCAATCCGGGTTTGGCCTTTGTATACCATCCCATTTTATCACCATCTGTTCATCCGTGATCTTTCCGGTTTCAAGGCCGATCAAAGCATTGACAATTTTAAAGGTGGACGCCGGCAAAACCCTTTGTGTATCGAGTTTCATATTGTATACCGTTACACTTCCGGAATTATTATCGAGCATGGAGAAGCAACCATCCACATTCGCGGAATCAAAATATTTTTTTAGGCTATTGTCTATTTTCCCTTTGTTGACACCGCAACCCGCGATGGCGAAAAATAAAGCGATCAGAAGCAATATCTTACTAGCCATTAAACGTTGTGTAATTTTTGGTGAAGTGCAGAAGCGCTTAAGGTGTCAAAAAATTCTTCACCGTATTTTCTAATGAGGGCCTCCTTCAGGAAAACATATACCGGCACCTTTAATTTTTTTCCTAAAGTACATGCAGCCTTGCACAGGTCCTCTCGGGGTTCATAATTCAGGAATTCTGTTTTTCCATTTGCGCTTTTTTTCGTCCTGATCGGATACAAATGACAGCTTATTGGTTTTTTCCAGCTTATTTTACCATCATTGTATGCTTGTTCGATTCCGCATTTTATAATCCCGCTCTTGTCCCTGATGCCATATGCACATATTGCTGAATTGATCGTTGGTGTTACCCAGCCAAATTCGTTATCATACACATATCTTCCATGTTTGGTAAGTTCATTCAATGATTCTTCACTCAGGTATGGCAATACTTTTTCAAAGACTGCATCCAGCTCCTTCAGTTCCTTTGGATCCAGTGGTGCACCTGCATCACCATCAGCACAGCATCCACCCTTGCACTTGTTGAGGTCGCACACAAATTGCTCTTCAACGATCTGGTTACTGATGAGCAGATTTTCAATTGCTATCATGCTGCAAACTTACTATAAACCTGACTCTTTATTTCCACTGCAGTGTATTGATGAGGTGGAACATGTCTTCCTGTAAAAAATCATTCACAATTTTCAAAGAATCCTCATTGGGGGTGGCGTCAAAATACAACGCTCCCCTCAGGAAATGCCGGGTACTGTCAGTAAGAAAAAACTGCCTGGCCGTAGCAACGCTGCCCGTGAGCCTGAAGAAAATGCCGGTGATATGATTAGGGGTATGCATCACACTGTCTTCAATTGAATAAGCCTTAATGTCATTTTTATAGGTTAGCTTATAAGAATCATTGATCATACGGTCAAGGTTGTTGATGGCTGCGGAATCTTTATACCCCACGGCTGTTTTTATTTTGTAAATGCTTTTACCCCCAATGGTTTTATAGCTCATAAAAATTTTGCCCCTGAATCCCGGAAAGTCCACATTCAGCCAAAATGGATTGTCGGCCGTATTCTCAAAATAAGTGCTGTCTTTAATAATGCGGGCATAAACAGGGTATTCGAAAGTGTATGGAAATCCGGCGGTATCAAATTTCACATACTGTCTTTGGGGAAATTCAATTTTAAAATAACCTCTTTTTTTAGACGTGTAGCCTGTGTTGCAGGCGGCTGTTAAAAAGGCTATGGCAGTAAAGAGAATTGTTCGCCAAATGAATGATTGTACGCGGGCCGTTGTAATGTGGGTGATAAGGTTAATCTTTTTCAACAACGGCGGGTTTTAAAGTCACCTTCACTTTTTCAATCCGGTTTTTATTTATTTCAAGCGGTATGAATGAGAAATTACTGGTGGATACTTCTTCATTGACCTGTGGAAATTCGCCCGCAATTTCAAGAACGAGCCCGGCAAGCGAATCACTGTCACCGCGCAGTTTATCAAAAGTTTCCACGGGCAGGCCCACGGCCTTGCACACATCATTGATCATGGTTTTGCCCTCAAATATATAGGTGAATTCGTCAAGCTTTTTATTACCGCTGTATTCATCATCAAATTCGTCCTGGATGTCACCGATGATCTCCTCCATGATATCTTCCAGGGTTACAATTCCGGAAGTGCCTCCAAATTCGTCAACCACAACGGCGAAGTGTATACGCTTATTCCTGAAATCCTGCAGCAGGTCTTCAATCAGTTTTTGTTCATGCACATAAAAAACGTTCCGCATAAGTGAATGCCAGTCGAAGCCCTCTGATTCATTCAGGTAAGGGAGTAAATCCTTGGTATGAAGAATCCCGACAATTTCATCCAGGTTATTTTTATAAACCGGCAGCCTTGAATAATGCATGTCTTCAACAATTCGTATCACCTGGTGAAAAGTGGCCGTATATATGATACCACTAACGTCCAGGCGTGTACGCATGGTTTGCTTTACGGTGGTATTGCCGAATTTCCGGATCCCTTTCAATATTTGTTTTTCTTCACTGGTGGCTTCATGATCGGGTAATAAATCAATTGCGTAGTCGAGTTGTGTATTGTCCATCCCAGATCCTCCCTTTGGATGAAACTGGCTTTCTATTTTATCACTCAGCTTTACAAGGCGGGTGCTTACCCTGAAAAAGAGGCTCGTAAATATTTCTATAATGAGGGATGAAGTTGAAGCGAACCATACTTTATGGTGGGTAGCCCATACCTTCGGCAGCACTTCGCAAAACATCACCAGGAGGGAAGTAACCACTACAACTTTGATGATAAATTCTATGATGAAATGCAGGTTGAGCCCATTGATCCAGTTCTGCATCAGAGCATTTGAAATCAGGATGATACCAATATTTACAAAGCTGTTAGTAATCAGCATTGAAGCAAGAAGTGTTTTTGGCGTTTCGAGCAGAGTGACGATCCTTTTATACGAAGGCTGCCTCTTTGTCTTCAGCATATTAATGTCCTTATACGTCAGTGAGAAAAACGCAACTTCAGATCCCGCTACCAGGAACGATATAATGAAAAGGAGAAAAAGTGTGAAGATCAGGATTGTAGTGGCACCAGGGGTTATGAACAGGAATGTAAACAAGTGGTTGGGTGTGCCTGCATCCGACAGATAATCCAAAATAAAATGTTTAAGTTAAAAATATGAACTGCTGCAAAATAAAAAATTGAATTTAAAAAGGCAACCTTTCCCCGCCTTCTTCAATCGGGGGCAGGTCTCCGGGTACTCCCTCCGATTCAGTGCCCACTACTGGGTTTGAACCATCAGAACGTTTATCCAGCATGATCAGATTGTCGCCTACAACCTCAGTTGCAAATTTTTTATTATGGTCCTTATCTTCCCAGCTGCGTGTCTTTAATCTGCCTTCAATGTATACAAGGCTGCTTTTATGCAGGTATTTTTGCGCCAGTTCTGCCAGTCCTCTCCATAAAACCACGGTATGCCATTCGGTTTGGGAAATAAGTTTTCCATTTCTGTCTTTGTATGTTTCTGTAGTTGCCAGTGAGAATTTTGCGACTGCAATATTTCCTTCCAAAAACTGAATGTCAGGATCTTTTCCAAGATTGCCGATAAGCATTACCCTGTTTACGCCTCTCATATTTATCAATATTTCCCGGGTTGTAAAAACAAACCAACCCGGTTTACTACAAATTTAAAGATACATTTTAATCTTTTAAATAGGTACTTATTAATTTCGGGAAAGGCAGCTGTACAAGCTCTTTTGGGGTTACAAGCGCATACTCACCAAGGGGCAAAGAATCTGACGTCCGGATCCGGATGAACTGACCAGTAATCTGCTGGTGAGTGAGTTGTTGTTCATAAACTTTCGATATTTTCTGCACCTCGTACCCGGTTGTGGTAAAAATATCTCTGAAAGCCTTTGATTTCAGGAGATTTGGAATTCGCGTTTGACGACGGGTTTCAATCGGCATAAATTCATACAAATTCTCCCAGATATCACTGGCTGTTCTCTTTTTAATGTAGAGGCGTTTTTTATATTCTATCACCAGGTAATAGATCCATCTCTTTCGCCTGGTTATATTTTTTGTCTTCACAGGAAGATTTTGAACAAGCCCCTTTTTTAAGGCAACACATTTTTTGCTCAATGGGCACGAGGCACAATCCGGAACCGGCTTACATACCGTACCTCCAAAATCCATGATCGCCTGGTTATAAACACCCGGATTTTTTTTGTCCAGTAACTTTCCTGCCAGCTCGCCAAACAGATGTTTTCCAGGGGTAGAATCCGTGGGTACATCAATACCGAAGAAACGTGACAACAGCCGGAAAACATTTCCATCAATCACCGCGTAGGGCAGGTTGTACGCAAATGATGCAATGGCAGCAGCTGTATACACTCCGATACCCTTCAATGCCAGCAGTCCGTCATAGGTGGAAGGAAACCGGCCAGCCAGTTCCCTGGTAATATGAGAGGCAGTATGGATAATATTTTTGCAGCGCATGTAGTACCCTAAACCTTCCCATTTCTTATACACATGCTTTTCCTCTGCCTCGGAAATAGAGCTCACTGTTGGGAAAGAAGAAATGAACCGCTGGTAATATTTTAAACCTTGTTCAACCCTAGTTTGTTGTAAAATGATCTCACTGATCCAGATTTTATAGGGGTCTTTCTCACCTTTCCATGGCATGATCCTGCGATTTGTGATTTTATTCCATTTCAATAAATTTTGGGTAAAAAAACTTCTATCGGTCATAATAATAGTACTATTGAATTGCCACACACTAAAAAAAACTTTACAACTAATTGTAAATGAATTATAAAGTTTAATAAAGATTATTAATTTTGTAGGGATTAAGGGAGTTTCATTTGTCAAATTAACTATTAATATCACAATGAGAAAAGCAGATCTTATCAACCAGATTTCAGAAAAAACCGGCATCCCTAAAGTAGATGTGCTGGTTACTTTGGAAACAATGTTCAAAGAAGTGAAAGAATCACTGGGTAAAGGTGAAAACATTTACATCCGTGGTTTCGGGAGTTTCATCACTAAAAAACGTGCGGCTAAGATCGGTAGGAATATCAAAAAAAATGTGGCTGTGAATATTCCTGAACATTATATCCCTGCATTCAAACCAGCCAAAGAATTTGTACAGGACATCAAAGGAAGGAAGGAAGAAGAAAAAAGTACTGAGAAGTAATTACCTTTGCCCCCCATTCCAGCTAAAAAGAATGGAGATCAGATCTCTTCGTGAAACAACAACTTCTCTTGACGGTTGGTGGCTTGCTCCTTTTGATTGCCATGCTTTTTGGCAAAATTGAATCTCCAAAAACTGAAATCCCCCACGTTGAAAATGGCATTCCAGCCTTCAACATCAACGACCTGCTGAAAACATCCAAACAAAAATTACCGGCATCCCAGCTTATATATGTTGCGGCATTGGAAAACCAGGTCACCCGCGGCGACGTAAAAGGACAATCCCTTAAACAATATCACCTTCTCGCTGATTTCTGGAAAGATTCAGCGAGATCTGAGGAATTATTCGCGTACTATACAGCAGAATCAGCGAAATTGGAGAATTCGGAAAAAAGCCTCACCTTTGCAGCCCGCCAGATGTTAGATAAGCTGCGTGGAGAGCCAGACAATTCCCTGAAAATCTGGGAAGCTGAATCTGCCATTGATCTTTTTGAAAGAGCTTTAAAGCTTGACCCGGAAAATGAAGATCTCAAAGTAGGTTTAGGAAGTTGTTATGTATATGGAAGGGGAATGATTGGAGATGCTACCGAAACCATGAAGGGAATTCAGCAACTTTTACAGGTTGTAAAAAAAGATTCTTCAAACATGCAGGCGCAAATGGTGCTTGGAATCGGAGGCGTGATATCGAGGCAGTTTGAAAAGGCTCTTGAACGTTTACACAAAGTTGTAAAGGCAGAACCGGGGAATCTTGAAGCAGTATCATGGCTGGCTGATGCTTATGCTGCGAGCAAAGATAAAATGAATGCCACACGGTGGTATGAGTACAGTAAGAAGCTGGTGAATAATAAGGCGTTCAGTAAGGAAGTAGATGCAAGGATCAAAGCCTTGGGCACGGAATAATGTTTGATAAAAATTTCAAGTCTAAATAAAAAATAATTAGTTATGCCATGTGGAAAAAAGCGAAAGCGTCATAAAATTGCTACACATAAACGCAAGAAGCGTTTGAGAAAAAACCGTCATAAGAAAAAATAACTCCTTTTCTCCCTATGCCTGCAACCGTTAACCTATAATAATTTCATGGTTTTCCTTCGTTAGATAAGGTTAAATAAAAGATTTTGGATATTGAATAAGGAATTAATTATAAATGCTGCCCCTCAGGCAGTAGAGATAGCCTTGTTAGAGGATAAAAAGCTTGTTGAGCTCCACAATGAACAGGCAGGTGCAAGCTTTGCCGTAGGTGATTTATATCTTGGTAAAGTAAAAAAACTAATCCCCGGGCTCAATGCAGCTTTCGTGGATGTTGGATTTGAAAAAGATGCGTTTCTTCATTACACAGATCTTAGCCCCTATGTTCGTTCCATATTGAAATTTACCACAATTGGAATGAATGATAAAAGCGAAAATGGGTTCAACTTTGCAAATTTTGAAGTTGAACCGGAGATTGTTAAAACAGGAAAGATCGCTGAAATATTAAGTGGCAAACCGAATATCCTGGTGCAGATATTAAAAGAACCGATCGCGGCAAAAGGTCCGCGGCTGAGCTGTGAGTTATCACTTCCAGGTAGGTTCGTTGTGCTCACTCCTTTCAATGACATCATTGCAGTTTCCAGAAAAATTCATTCATCAGAAGAAAGAAAACGTCTGCATAAGATCATAGAAGCCATCAAGCCAAAAAATTTCGGTGTGATCGTCCGTACTGCTGCCGAAGGCAAACACACTGCAGAACTGCATGAAGACCTTTTAAGCCTGATTGAAACGTGGAAGAACATCCAGAAAAATTTAAAGGGCTCAGTGGCTCCTGCTAAGATCATGAGTGAGGAAGGCAAAACAAACAGCATTTTGCGTGACCTTTTAAGTGAAGATTTTAATAAAATTGTTGTGAACGATAAAAATATATACAACGATACAAAAACATATATTCAAAGAATCGCACCGGATAAGGCTGAAATCCTCAGCTTTCACAACAACGGGGCGCCGATTTTTGACAGCTATGGCATAACGAAGCAGGTAAAAGCCGCTTTTGGAAAAACGGTAAACCTTCCCAGCGGAGCTTATCTCATCATTGAACATACTGAGGCTTTGCATGTAATTGATGTGAACAGCGGCTACAAAAGTGTGAGCAACAACCAGGAACAAAATGCACTGGAAACTAATCTCGAAGCAGCTTTGGAAATTGCCAGGCAACTCAGGCTAAGGGATATCGGTGGGATCATCGTGGTTGATTTCATAGATATGAGACTTGTAGAAAACAAGAAAAGACTTGTAGAGCAAATGGAAGGTTTTATGAGGATGGACAGGGCAAAACATGCTGTGCTTCCCATTAGTAAATTTGGACTAATGCAGATCACCAGGCAAAGGATGAAGCCTGAAATGAATATCAATACTTCCGAGATCTGTCCCAGCTGCTCAGGCACAGGGAAAATTTCTTCCACACTGATACTCGAAGATGAAATAGAAAAAAATCTCAGCTATCTTATTATGCAAAAGCATGATGGACTTACGATTGAAGTACATCCAATCGTGTATGCATTTCTTACAAAAGGATTCCCATCTAAAAGATTAAAATGGAGCTGGAAATACAAACAGAAGATTAAGGTGAAAGAAAACAGCAATTACCATCTCACTGAATTTCATTTTTATGATAAGAGTGATGAGGAGATAAAGCTTTAATCTCGAATTACACGAATTGCAGAAATTTATATTTCCACTTTATTCTCAATTCGAAAGTTAGCACCCTAATGCCTAATACCTAAGACCTAATAGATAATTCCTATTTATACTGCGGAATCAATTCATTTGCCATAGCAACCATTTTTTTAAGGCCATCTTCTGGAAGATTCCCCTTTTTGAACTCTGCTAAAAGTTCGGGCATTTTGTTGTCCATTTCCATTAAAAAATGTTCCTCGAATTCTTTTACCTTTTTAACATTCACCTTGCTGATCAGTCCATTCGTACCCAGGTAAATAATTGCTACCTGTCTTTCTACAGCATAAGGCGAGAACTGGGGCTGTTTTAAAATTTCAACATTCCTGGCACCTTTGTCCAAAACAGATTTCGTTGCAGCATCAAGGTCGCCCCCGAATTTGGAAAATGCTTCAAGCTCACGGTAGAGTGCCTGGTCGAGCTTTAAAGTACCCGCCACCTTCTTCATTGATTTAATTTGTGCGTTACCACCTACCCTGCTCACAGAGATACCCACATTGATGGCAGGGCGAATACCGGCATTGAATAAATTACCCTCCAAAAATATCTGACCATCCGTAATGGAGATCACATTTGTAGGAATGTATGCAGACACATCGCCTGCCTGGGTTTCAATGATCGGTAATGCAGTCAATGAACCTCCTCCTTTCACAAGGTGCTTGATATTTTGCGGCAGGTCATTCATTTTCTGCGCGATCTCATCTTTGGAAATGATCTTTGCCGCTCTTTCCAACAAACGGCTATGCAGGTAAAATACGTCTCCGGGATACGCTTCACGTCCCGGAGGCCTTCTCAATAGAAGTGATACTTCGCGATATGCCACTGCCTGTTTTGAAAGATCATCATAAATGATCAGTGCAGACCGGCCAGTATCCCTGAAAAATTCACCGAGCGCAGCACCGGCAAAAGGAGCATAGAATTGCTGTGGTGCCGGATCGGAAGCAGATGCTGCAACAATGGTAGTATAAGCCATCGCATCGTTTTCTTCCAAAACTTTCATAACCCCCGCAATGGTGCTCGCTTTCTGACCTATGGCAACATAGATGCAATAAACGGGCTTGCCCGACTTATAAAATTCTTTCTGATTAATAATGGTATCTATGCATATCGCACTCTTACCCGTTTGCCGGTCCCCGATCACGAGCTCTCTTTGACCCCGGCCTATCGGTATCATTGCATCAATAGCTTTAATACCTGTTTGAAGTGGTTCTTTTACCGGTTCCCGGAAAATTACCCCTGGTGCTTTACGCTCCAGCGGCATTTCATACAATTCCCCTGTAATAGGCCCCTTGCCGTCTATTGGCTCACCCAGGGTATTGATCACCCTTCCTGCCAGCCCATCACCCACTTTTATGGATGCGATCTTCCCGGTTCTTCGTACTACCCCGCCTTCCTTGATGTCGCCGCTGTCGCCCATCAGTACAACACCAACGTTGTCCTCTTCAAGGTTCAATGCAATGGCTTTTACCCCATTTTCAAATTCCACCAGCTCGCCGGAACTAACGTTGTTAAGCCCGTAAACCCTTGCAATACCATCCCCCACCTGTAAAACACTGCCCACTTCTTCGAGATTGCCCTCAACATTAAAATTGCTTAATTGCTGGCGAAGTATTGCCGAAATCTCATCTGGTTTAATAGCAACCATATCTGTCGTTTAAATTTTAAAAATATTTTTTATCCTCACCTTATCTTCCGGATGTAATCATTGTTCATGAATTGTTTCTTGATATCCTTCAAATCCCGTAAAATACTAGCGTCAACCAGTTTTCCTTCCATCTCAAGAACAAATCCCCCGATGAGCTTTTCGTTTACCGAAGTCTCAAGTTCAATATTTTCTAAACCATCCGATGATTTTATTTTATCAATGAACGATGCTTTCATTTCTTCGCTCAAAACATCGGCTGTTGTTATTTTTACTTTGTGGATCCCTTTCACTTCATTGTACTGAACGATGAAAGCTTCGATAATTTCTGGAAGATTGGATTCCCTGGTTTTGATTCCGAGCAATTTTATAAACCCGGTGGTTAATGCGCTTATCCTTCCACCCGTAACGGCTTCAATGATCTTATTTTTTTTATCTTCTTTGATTACAGGGCTCTTAAGAACTGCTACAAAATCCTGGTTGCTGTTGCAGATGCTTTGTAAGAACTTCATATCATCGAATACCATGGCCAGCTGATCACGTTCTATTGCGAGATCGATCAGGCTTTTTGCGTAACGGTTGGCTAAACGCGGATTGTTCAACTTTTAAAATTTAGTTTATTTCTCATTCTTATGAATGACTTCATCCTTCAATTAATTCAACTTGGCATTGTCGGCCAGCTGTTTAATATATGTTTCCTGTTCCTGCTTGTTGTTCAATTCTCTTCTTAATATTTTTTCACTTACTTCTATAACCAGGTTTCCTACCTGGTTCTTGAGGTCGATGATGGCAGCCATTTTCTGTTGTTCGATGGCAAACTGTGCATCTGCAATTATCTTATTGGTTTCAATTTTGGCCTGTTCTTTAGCCTCGTTAATGATTTTATCTTTTGTATCCTTTGCTTCCCTCAACATCTGGGCCCTTTCCTCGCGTGCCTTTACAAGCAGTTCTTCATTTTCGCTTTTTAGCATGGTCATTTCCTGCCTTACTCTTTCCGCAGTAGACAACGAATCTGCGATGCCTTTCTCACGTAAATTGAGTGAATCAAGGATGGGCTTCCATGCAAATTTTTTCAAAATAAAAAATACAATTAGAAAAGCCAGCAGTGTCCAGAAGATCAAACCAATGCCCGGTGTAAGTAGTTGCATAAAACCTCCATCTCCCAGGGGGAGCTTTAATGATTAATATAAAATATTCTGTTCCATGATAAGTGGTATTCCAAATGATCACAAAGAAAAATTACTGCACTCTCCGCCCTGTGCTTCCAGTGCAGTAAAAATTTTGTTTTAAACGAACATCGCCAGGATACCTACGATTACCGCAAAGAGGGCCACCCCTTCTACCAGTGCAGCAGTAAGGATCATGTTGGCACGAATGTCATTTGATGCTTCCGGCTGACGTGCAATTGCTTCCAATGCACCTTTACCGATCTGCCCGATGCCGATACCCGCACCTACAGCTCCCAGGCCAGCTCCAATAGCACCACCGGCATTTGCCCAGGGTGTTACACTTAAAAAAACATTCAATAGATCCATAATACTTGTTTTATAATTAATAAAAAATTCATCAGACAATTACAGCGTCTTCATGGTGATCCACATCATCATGACTTCCTTCAAAAGCCTGGCCGATGAAAACAGCGGTCAGGTTTGTAAATATATAGGCCTGGAGGAAGGCAATCAGGACTTCAATCAGGTAAATAAATATTACAAAGGCTACCGAAAGCGGTGAGAATCCCCAGCCGATGGCAGTGCTCAAAGATCCAAAGATAAATATGAGTGATACCAGGCAGATAATGATGATGTGACCTGCAAGCATATTTGCGAATAACCTGATCATCAGAGCAAATGGTTTTGTAAAAATGCCGAGTATTTCTACCGGCGCCATGATCGGCTTTACAAAACCGGGAACAGGGGGATTGATGATGTGCATCCAGTAATGCTTATTGGTGCTGAACAATATAACGATGAAGGAAATGACAGAAAGTACCAGCGTGAAAGCAATATTCCCTGTTACATTGGCCGACCCTGGTATCAACCCAACAAGGTTATTGATGAGGATGAAGAAAAAAACGGTCAGCAAATATGGAAAATATTTCTGATACCTGCCGCCCAAATTAGGCTTTGCTACCTCATCGCGTACAAAAGTGATCACCGGTTCGATTAAATTCTGAAGTCCCTTTGGTGCAGTTGTTACGCCCTTACCCGAACGGTAACGTCTTGCGGCGGTTACCATCAGCACCACAAGGAGTGTGAGGGCTATGATCATTTGCACAACATTCCGTGTCAGTGATACATCATAAACTTTTACAGATTGGTCAATTTCACCTTTCTCATTCACAGCCACTACCTGCCCAGCATTAAATTTTTTTGGATCAAGCTTTAATTCAGCAATCTGTTCATCAGTTAAAAGTTTATAACCATGGTAATTAGATTCCCCGTGTTCAAAGCGGGATGACATGAAACAATCAAAGCTTTTTTGTGGTGAATAGAGAATTACAGGCAATGGTATACTTGCATGATGCTCTTTCTGATCATTTCCCTTGTAAGAGAAGAAATGAAACTCATGAGCGTCCATGATATGACCAAAAATAACTTCATTGGCGTCAAATGCTTTTTTTTCAGTTCCTGGGGAAACAGGGCCTTTATGATCACCATTTTCCTGTGCCAGTGCATGATAGCACATTGAGCAGAAAATTATACTGAAAACCGCCACCAATAAAGATTTCAAGCAATTCAACCTCATGCTTCTCCTAATTTTGGCGCAAAGATAAGAGATTAATGTATAATTTTTGGAGAAGCCAGAGAAGAATTTTAAAGCATTTTATCGGGTCAAAATGATCACCTGAGTACCTTTTCCTGCTGTTCGAATTGCATTTTGTGGAGCTGGTAATACAATCCCTTTTTGACCAATAATTCATCATGACTGCCGGCTTCTTTGATTTCACCTTTACCCAATACCAGGATCCTGTTTGCTTTCCTGATCGTGGATAATCGGTGAGCAATCACAATTGATGTTCTGCCATGTATCATCTTATCAATGGCCTGTTGTATCAATACTTCACTTTCGGTATCGATGGATGACGTTGCTTCATCCAGGATCAGTATGGAAGGATCGTACAACAACGCCCTGATAAAAGAAAGCAATTGTCTTTGACCCAGCGATAGTGTGGCGCCTCTTTCCATCACATTATAATCATAGTTCCCCGGCAACTGCATAATGAAATCATGAACGCCAATCAATTTTGCAACGCGTATAACATCCTCTTTCCCGATGTTGTGATTTCGCAGGGTTACATTGTCGTATATAGAACCACTGAAGAGAAAGACGTCCTGTAAAACCACGGCTATCCGGCTCCTTAAATATTCAACATCATAATCATTGATATTGATGCCATCTATGGAAATTTTTCCTTTTTGAATATGGTACAACCTGTTGATTAAACTGATAACAGAGGTCTTACCACTGCCGGTATTCCCAACAATAGCCAGGGTTTCACCTGGTTTTATATCAAACGAAATATCTTTCAGAACATAAGCATCATCATTGTATGCAAACCATACTTTTTCAAATTCAACCTCACCTCTCATGCGCAGGCCTGCATTTTGCTCTTGTGCGTTTGTGCGATCAGCCATGGGAATAAAATCTTCATTCTCTAAAACTTTAAAGACCCTTTCACTTGCCACCATGCCCATCTGCAATACATTAAATTTATCGGCAATGATCCGGAGGGGCCTGAACAATAAGTTCAGGTACATAATGAATGAAATAATTACGCCTGCATTGAAAGCATTGTTGGCGCCCCACCATACCAGTAAGCCCGTAGAAAAAGCCAGTACGATCTCAACAACTGGGAAGAAAACAGAATAAGCAAGGATGGACCGGATATTGGCATTCCTGTGCTGTTTATTGATCTCTTTGAACTTACGGAACTCTTTGTCCTCAACCGCAAATGCCTGCACAACTGCCATTCCTGTAATGTGTTCCTGAACAAACGCATTTAAATGGGCTACCGCATTACGTACCTGTATAAAAGATTTATTCACAGTTTCCTTGAAAAAATAAGTTGCAATGATCAGGATCGGAAAAGGTGCCAGGCTGATCAATGAGAGTCTCCAGTCCACAAAAAACATGAACAACAAAATAGAAATGATGGAAAGCATGTCAGCTATGATTGGAATGAGACCGTCTGAAAAGATATCATTCACGGATTCTATATCATTGATGGTTCGGGTAGTGAGGGTGCCGATGGGTGTTTTATCGAACTGCGATAAGTTTAGCCCCAGGATTTTTTTATAAACTGTGACCCTCAGGTCGCGTACAACCGTTTGCCCGAGCCATGATGTAATGAAACCGAAATAAAACCGCAGGATTGTTTCAACCAGTAGTATACCGATTTGAATCACGGTGATCCATATGAGCCATTGCATGTTGTGGTCCCTGATGTACCTGTTGACGGTCAACTGGATTAAAAAAGGCCTGAGGGGTGAAATTACAGCGAGTATGACCGATAAGAATATCGAACTGTAAAATTTTCTTTTGTAAGGTGCGGCAAATCGAAATACTTTTCGAAGCAAACTAAAATCAAAGATCTTCTTCCTGAATTTTGTTACCGGCATCCGGCAAATTTAAATGAAGTTGATTGTTTATCCGGAGATCGTATCCACTGTAACAAAATTGTACAGGAAATATCTCAACTGCCGTTTGCTTTTGTGTAGGCCTTAATGAACAAAGCACCAAGGTTTTTAAAAGGGGGAATGTAATCATCAAACAAATCTTTTTTGTCGCGAGGTCCTTTCAGAAATTGCTTGTCAAGGTCGCTCCACATTTGGCGCCAATCAATATTCTTACCAGCACGTAATATATTATTGAGTGCTTCGATGATCGGTTTATTGATGTCTTTTGCGCCGATTTGCTTTGTGGAAATGATATGTGCATCGGGAGCGTATTCCAGGATCTGTTTTAAATTTTTGTATCCCCCGCACGAACCGAGCATGATGATTTTTGCAGAAGGTGGTAACTGTTCAATCGTATATCGTAAATGGTAACTATGCCCGCGGTGAATGATGATGGTAGGCATCAGGTTGCTCGAATCCAGATAATCTACCAGATCTTTTTGAGCATCTGCATCCTTATCAGTTTCATTGTCGAGCGGAAGATTTGCATAGATCCATATTGGCTTTCCTTTTAAGGATTTTATCTCAACCCATTCTTTCGTTCTTGTGATACGCCACTCATTTGGCGGGAAAGAGGACATATAGCTGCTGAAAGACTCTTTACCATCTTTATCCCCATAAAAAAATACCTGTTGTATCACCCTTCCTGTGTCATCCGCCAGGTAATTATAATTGACCGTATACACAGGCGGTATCCCTATTTCTTTTGAAAGGTCGATGTTGTTCGTGGAATCCGCAGACAGGAAAATGATTCTCAGTAAAGCATACAATTTTTCTCCTGCAATATTATTGCTCACGCGGCACCGCTGCTCATTGTCTGATACATATTTAAGCATTGACTTCAGGAGGGCAGGGTCCCTGATGCTGCCATAGGAATCTGCAACGTCAACGGCATCTTCAAGTGTACCGGAGCTTTCAAGCTTACTGACGAAAGCTTTCATAAGGGTTTCAGAATTTCCCTTCATGGTTTTTAAAAATGTATCCAGCTTATTGTAAGCTGCTGCCATTTTTATAAACTTTTTGAAATGATCGAAATTTACTGACATCAATAACGAATCGCCTTTTGGATTGGTACCCATCCGCTGCAGCATCCTGTCGAAACTGTTTTTATAACTTGATGTGAATATCTCATTTTCACCAAATACCATCATGAAATAAAGATCCTGTGGTGCCAAAGGATCAATAGCCCTGAACCTGACGGCAGGGTTATTTACTTCGTGCAATTCGTTGATGGGAGTGATAAAATGCTGTATGGCTTTGCGTTGCAACATATCAGATAATCCATCCGTACCCAGCATGGCAACCGGGGTATCTCCATGTTTCAGCCGGCTATAATATTCAATCTCAGTTTTCACGAGCAACTTAAAATATCCGACGCTGTCATATTTTTTCTCATCCTTGCCAAGGAATTTCGAAATGCTTTCGATGGTTTGTTTCCCGGTTATGAGGTCATCCAAAAAAGGAAAATAAAATAAAGCTTTGCCGCCCAGGTGGCTGAGCTGCACTATTGTTTTGATCCGGTTGTCGGTGTTTCTTTTTATCAATTGGCCCTGCAAGCTTCCCGTTGACTGGGCATATGAGTACAATTGCGATGGGTTGTTGAGGAATGCAGTCACCACCAGGCTGTCGGCAAATGATTCATTTACATACGGACCAATATTCGCAAGGATCTTATCAGGGTGCAGCTGGCAAAATTTAAGAAATAACAATTGCTGGCTTTCTTTATAGCCGCTGTTTTCTTTAAAAATATCCGCATTGATCATTCCCACTTCATAGGGTACATCCTTCAATAAACCGAGCATATTTTCACCCTTCATATTTGCCTGCATGATCGCATAAAAATTATCAACCAATACGGGTGCAAGTGAGGGTGCGAGTTTCCGTGATTTCCAATTGCTGTTAAAACTTTTAACCAGGTTTTCTATGAATCGCAGGTAGCGGATCTTTTCATTGTTGGTGGCCAGAACCTGGTTGCTTTCAATATCATTCCTCATGACATTCACTTTCCTGATCAGCGCGTCAGTTACCTGGAGATTGATATCATCGTTCGGCGAAATTTTGATCACACCATCTAATTTCCCATCTGTTTTATCAGCTTTTTTTTGCTCTGCTTTAATTTTATCATGAAACACCTGCCTGTTCAAGGGAACATTCGTTGTATCACCGGCCATGACCAGAGCAGGTAAAATAAAAAGTAAAATCAACGGGTAAAAAATGTGCTTCATAGTTAAAAATCCTGGTTATGCAAAAATAGTTCCATTGGAGGGGATATCCTTAATCAACGCACAAAAGATTCTATATACGCTGCAAAAGATGCATTTAAGGATGGTATTAACCTTTTATTATGACCTGAATGTAACATCAATATTAAAAAATTGTAAACAGATCAGCAAGTCAGCTATCTGAATGTAAATTCATATAGGTTTGTAAAAAGTATCTGCAATGGAAAATAACAAGAGGAAAATTCTGATTGCAGATGATGAAAATGACATTATAGAAATCATCAGCTTCAACTTGCAGGCAGAAGGTTATGAAGTGTTTACGGCCAAAAATGGGGATGAAGCCCTGGATTCCGCAAAAAAAAATAAACCCGACCTTATCATCCTGGATGTTATGATGCCAAGAAAAAACGGCCTTGAGGTTTGTAATATTTTACGATCGCAACCGTCTTTTAAGGAGACGCTGATCATTTTTTTAACCGCTCTTAATGACGAGAATACAGAAATTAAAGGTCTTGAAAACGGAGCAGATGATTACATCACAAAACCCATCAGCCCAAAAGTGCTCATAAGCCGTGTAAATGCATTGTTCAGGAGGATCAGCAAGGAAGCAGGAATCATACAGATCGGTGAATTGATCATTGACCGGGAAAAGTACCACGTAACTTACAAAAATGACCAGGTTGTGCTGGCAAGAAAAGAATTTGAGCTCCTCGCCTTGCTAACTTCAAAGCCTGAAAAAGTTTTTTTACGCAATGAAATTTTAAGCCAGGTATGGGGTAGTGACGTGATCGTTGGAGACAGAACCATTGACGTTCATATCCGTAAAATAAGACAGAAGCTGAATGCAGATTGCATCACCACAGTGAAGGGAGTGGGATATAAGTTCCAGCTTTGATCTTTATTCCGTTGGCAGCGGTATATCCCTTTTCAGCATGGCATCCCTGTTGGCAATTTCCCACGCGGTTAAAAAAATAAACCGCACCCTTTTTTCCATAAGGTCAAAATTTATCTTATCAACCGTATCGCTCGGCTTGTGATAATCTTTGTGGATCCCGTCAAAATAGAAAATGATGGGAATGCCCTTCCTGGCAAAATTATAATGGTCACTGCGGTAATAAATTCTTTCGGGATCTGATGGATCATTAAACTTATAATCCAGCTCAAGGTTGGTATACTTTGCATTTGTACCGATACTGATCGGTTTCAGGTCGGAACTCAATTTATCGTCCCCGATCACATATACATAGTTCATGCTGTCTCCATTCTTCCTGTTAGGATCAATTCTTCCCACCATATCGGTATTCAGATCAGCAGAAGTTTTATCAAGAGGGAAAAGCGGGTGATCAGAATAATATTCAGACCCCCATAACCCTTTTTCCTCCCCGCTTACTGTCATAAATACAACGCTTCTCCTGGGGCCATGCCCTTCAGATTTGGCTTTTACAAATGCTTCAGCCATTTCTATGACGCTCACAGTGCCGCTGCCATCATCGTCGGCACCGTAATAAATAACATTGCCTCTTTTTCCAAGGTGATCATAATGGCCTGTGAGGAAAATTGTTTCATCTTTTTTATCGCTGCCTTCAACATACCCGATCACATTACTGGATGCAGATGGCAATTGCAGCTTTTTAAATTCAAATTTACTTTTACCATTTACAGTTTTATTCATTCCATTGAGTACCTCACCTGCCTTTGCCTTTTGCAATGCCTTACTAAAAAATACATCTCCTAAAATATCGGACGCCATGTTCTTACTCAGCACCGCATAATTTACTCTACCCGCTTCTTTGGTAATGTGTGGAAAATAAAGATTGGTTTTTCTTGCATTTTCAAGCGAAGCAGTGGAAAAAGTATCTGCAACCGGGTTAATCACTAATGCAGCAACAGCACCTTTTTGCCTTGCATTGATCACCTTTGTGATCGTACCGGGAAAGGACCATGGCCCTGGATTGCTGTTGCCTGAAATTAAATATTTGCCGTTCGTCCTGGGTTCACCTGTAAAAAATACAACCACTTTACCTTTTACGTCCTTCCCTGCATAATCATCATAATTCAAAGCTGTAATTCCGTAACCAACGAACACGAGTTGCCTTGCTTTGATTTCACCATCTTTGTCGTTCTGTGTAGAAACAATAAAATCTTTTCCGAACGCATAGTTTTTCCGACCGACGCGGAGAGTGGCGAGTAAAAGGGTGTCTTTGAATATGGAGTATTGCTGCTGGTACCCATTTTGCCCGGGAGGAACTTGTAACCCAAGTTGCCTGAACTGGCTTTCAATATATCCAGCAGCTTTCCGTTGTCCTTCTGTCCCGGTTTCTCGCCCTTCCATTTCTGTACCGGCTACAATTGATAAATGTTTTTTCAGGCCATCACGTGTTATCGTATTCGCATACTTCTGCCCATCATCCATTTGTGCAAGCACTACAACCGGAAATACCAAAGCCAGCAAGACCATAATTTTATTCATGTAAACAAAATTTAAACAGGGAATGTAAAGCACACCTTCAAACTTAATGGAAAAAAGCCTCGAGGCTGAAATGATTTGATGAACGGAAAATTTGAGGGAGCTATGCGAAGTATCCTAAATATTTGAAAAGAGAATGACCAATGACTTTAAGCCAGTTGACTGTTAAGCGCATGCAATTTTGTCCACGCGCTTCTCATGCCGGCCACCTTCAAATTCGGTATGCATAAAAATTTCAACCATCTTTTCTACATCTCCTTCTCTTACAAACCGTGAGGGGATACAAATAACGTTGGCATCATTGTGTTTTCTGGCCAGCTCTGCCAGCTCCTCCCCCCAACACACTGCAGCCCGAATGTGCTGGTGTTTGTTTGCTGTTATTGCAACCCCATTCGCGCTGCCACACAATAAAATTCCAAAAGCGTTTTTGTGCTGTTCCACTGATTCTGCAACCGGGTGAGCGAAATCAGGGTAGTCTACTGAGTCAACTGAAAATGTACCAAAATCCTCATACTCCAAACCTTTCCCTTCCAAAAAAGAAATAATATCTTCTTTATATTCAAACCCGGCGTGATCACAGCCAATAGCTATTGGTTTTGACAGATTGAAGGGTGATGACATGGCTGGTAATTTAGTAAGCCGAAGTTAAAACAAAAAAGGGTGAGATTTTTTTAAAAGATATCATCCTTCTGAACTGTATTTCATCACCAGTTGGAGAAGCGCAAACCTATATTGTAAGGCATCATCTTAAACCCGTTTTCAAATAAAGACTTGGGGCTGTAAGAGCCATATAAATGGGCAGGGCCAAGTCCCAATTCACCTATATAAGCGAATTTCCATTTCTCCAGGTCATAGTCGCCACGGTTTTTGTGCTTGCCTCTTTCTTCGCTTACCTGTTTGTTGCGGCTGCTGTACAGGTAGCCTATGCTAACACCTGCACTTAAGCTGATTCCTTTGCGTGAGGAGTTGGGATTGGTTCTGAAATTCAGCATGAATGGGATGGTTGCATAATCCGCTGCAAGCTTATTTTTTTTGAAAGAAATTGAATCCCTTAAAACAAAAGCGTGATCAATGTTTTGAGACGCATACGGATTGGGGCCTGCTTCTTTAAAGCTTACAGCCGTTTTAAACCGGTAATTATTCAATTCCACTCCCAATCCATATTTTAGATTTACATAGTGCTGGACCAGGCTGATGCGCTGCATAAAAATCCAGATGTTGACATTTACAGATTTTCCGGTTCTGAGTTTAAAATCATTTTCGACGAGGGTTGCTGCTCCGGGCCTGTTCAAGAGATAATTCTGGGATGTGGCCGCAGCATAATCGGTTTTATCGACCCAGTTGGCAAATCCAAGATCAAAAATCCATTCTGCAGTGCTGATTGCGGAATTCTTATTGTTTCTTCTCCCAATGGTTACAGTTGTATTTCTTCTATCCCGGTTAGGATCATCCTTTTTGATGATGACCATTCCACCGATCTTAATAGTATCCACGGTTGATGGTTTTTGAGTGGTATCCACTTGCGCAAAAAGAGTGGTGGCGGTGAATACCATTGCCAGGATGAATGTTAATCGTTTCATGTAGTCTGATTTGTTTAGTATGTGTGTGGTAAAATTAGTTAACTGCCAGTTCGGCTTTTTCATGATTAAACGGGGACTTCCTTTCAATCACCCTTTTTACTTTTTTTAGTAACCCAAATAGCCTGGTTTTTTTAAACTGTTCTTCGCTGACATTATAAAAAACGTAGTTATCATTCTTTGCTTCCGATTTGTATGATGAAGCTATTGCAAAGTTTTCCGGGTTGGATTTGTTAATGACTTCATCAGTTGTTTTAATGGGGATAATAGGCTCTTCCAGTATTTTTTCATCTTTCTTAATGATATGCCTGTCTTCAACCGTCTCCTTTATTACAACTTCATACAATGGATCTTCAAGTGGTTTTTTGAGAGGAGTAACATGCAATTTCTGCTGCCCGTTTATTGCGAGTTGATCCGGCTTTCCCGGTGTTTTAACAGGAAGCATGTTCTGATGTTCTGCCGGAATCTTGCCTGCAACCTGGTCCTTTGGTTCCTTGCTATTTTTTTGAATACCACTAACCTTTATCATAGTATCATTTAAATGAGCATTCTGCCCGGTTGCCAGCGAGTTGCCGGTAGTGACAGGTTGATTGTTGGACACAGTTTCCTGCATATTTGCCTGATTCATGTATTTGAGCCCACCCCATAATCCAAAGCCCAAAATAACTGCGGCTACCAACGCCCTCCATGGATTTAATGGAATTACCTTGCCCTGGTCTTGTTTTTTCAGCAATAAGCGCTTATCCGGGAATACGATTGAGGTATCTGCTTCCATCCGTACTTTTTTCACCAGGTTGAATGACTTGTCCAGGCGGGGATGCGCTGTAATGAAATTTTCGGTTTTTATTCTTTCGCTATCAGTCAATTGGCCATCATGGTAGAGCACAAAGACCTCCTCGTAATTCCCGGTACTGATAAAGTCGTTATCCTGCTTTAAAAGAAAGTTCTTGCTGCCGAGTTTAACGTTTTGATCGGGATGCAGAACAGACTGCTGGATCATCATGAATTCTTCTTCAAGCTCACTGTTTTGCTGTATGAAAGTATCAACCATATTTTTTTCAGCGACCGACAATTCATTGTCTGCATACAGTAAAAAAAATTGTTGGTAATTGTCTCTGTTGATGTTCATGGTTTTTAATTCTTAGATCACATTTTCTGCGCTTACCAGGTAATTTTTTAGCTGGATCCGCGCCCTGTGCAGG
Source organism: Ginsengibacter sp. (assembly GCA_040003385.1). Lineage (GTDB taxonomy): Bacteria > Bacteroidota > Bacteroidia > Chitinophagales > Chitinophagaceae > Ginsengibacter. Next base: position 21,811 of record JBDUCQ010000005.1, read on the forward strand.
TATACTTTAACCTGGCTTTCATTCAACGATGTTATTTTACCGATTTCTTCATAACTATACCCTTCATAATCCTTCAGCAATACCAGGCTCCGCTGGGTTTCATTAAGCTTTTGGAGGGCTGCTTCCAATATCTTCTTCACCGTATTGTGCTGTTGAGAAGTAGTTCCCGCGGATGAAGTGAAATCCTCCCTGAGTGTAATTTTTTTACTTTTCCTGATATGATCGATCATCTGGTGATAGGCAACAGTGAATAAATACGATTTACATCTTGCATTGTCGACCTGCTCACGGTTGATCCATAATTTTTCAAAAGCAGTTTGAACCACATCCTTAGCATCTTCCTGGTGACAAAGATTTTTATAGATGAAGCGGTATACATTATCAGCATAGAGGTGTACACACTCGTTATATTCTTTCTCTGTCATACAATAAAAGGCAATTTACAATTACTCTGATAAGCTTACAATTTAATAGTGGTACGCATAGCTGTACCTGAAAGTTACAGTCCAGCGCCACAAAAATTGAACGCCAATTCTTATCGGTCGTGATTCCCGATTTCATAGTAGGTTTGCGGTAATAATATCAGGGGCCATGAATAAAAATTTTATAACCAGGATAGAAGCTGAGCTGGAAGAGATCAAATCAGCCGGTCTTTTTAAAAATGAACGGATAATTACGAGCGAACAAGGCCCGGAAATTACTGTAAACGATAAGAAAGTCCTTAACTTTTGCGCCAATAATTACCTGGGCTTATCATCTCATCCCAGGATTTCCAGGGCTGCAAAGAAATACATTGATTCGAGGGGATATGGCTTAAGCAGCGTGCGGTTTATCTGCGGAACCCAGGACATTCATAAGGAGCTGGAAAATAAAATCGCCAAATTTTTAGGAACAGAAGATACAATATTGTATGCGGCTGCATTTGACGCCAATGGTGGTGTTTTCGAGCCGTTGTTTGGCGAAGAGGATGCGATCTTTTCTGATTCTTTGAACCATGCAAGCATCATTGATGGAGTAAGGCTTTGTAAGGCGCAGCGTTTTCGTTATGAGCACAACAATATGAATGATCTGGAAGAGAAACTGAAACAGGGCTCGGCTTTGCGCAGCAGGATCATAGCAACTGATGGTTCGTTCAGTATGGATGGTACTATTGCACAATTGGATGTGATCTGTGACCTGGCAGATAAATATGACGCTATTGTCATGATAGACGAATGTCATTCAAGCGGGTTTATTGGTAAAACAGGCAGGGGCACGCACGAATACCGGAATGTGATAGGCCGGGTCGACATCATCACTGGTACACTTGGAAAAGCTTTGGGAGGAGCCAGCGGTGGTTTTACCAGCGGCAAGAAAGAGATCATTGAAATGCTGAGGCAAAGGAGTCGCCCTTATTTGTTCAGCAATAGCGTAGCCCCATCCATCGTGGGTGCTTCTATTGCAGTATTTGATATGCTTACTGAAACAACAAAACTGAGAGACCAGCTTGAAAAAAATACAAAATATTTCAGGAAAAAAATGACGGCTGCAGGCTTTGATATCAAACCAGGAGATCACCCCATCGTACCCATTATGTTGTATGATGCAGTGCTGGCTCAAACATTTGCGGCCAACCTGCTCAGCGAAGGAATCTACGTGATTGGATTTTTCTTTCCTGTTGTGGCGAAAGGACAGGCACGTATTCGAGTACAGCTGAGTGCAAGTCATAAAAAGAGGCACCTTGATGCAGCGATTGCCGCATTTAAAAAAATTGGAACGGAGCTAGGTGTGCTGAAAAGTAAATAGTAAAAAGAAGGGGTACTGAAATTGAATTAAGCAGCAAAAAGTAAATGGTATGACAGAAACTGCAGCAGCCTTTAAAAGCAAAAGCATAGAAAAAAGTGGTGACCTGGAACACCGGCAAAAAATAAATTTTAATATACAGAGGTATAATGCAGTAGTTCCGCAGGGCAAACACCAGTTCTCCGAACTTTCCCTTGCACGGGAAAGGGCAAAGAATATAAAATGGCGTGCCATTGAAACGCTTGACCAGCAGCTGGAACAATTTGAAAAAAATTTTACCAGGCAGGGAGGAAAAGTGATTTGGGCAGAGACGTCTGCACAGGCGCTGGATGAAATTTTAAAAATATGCAACAGCAAAAATTGTAAGACGGTAGTGAAGAGTAAGAGCATGGTGACGGAAGAAATTCACCTGAATGATTTTTTAGAAAAAAACGGGATAGAAAGTATCGAAACCGACCTGGGTGAATATATTCAGCAACTCGATGGCGAAAGTCCTTACCATATAGTTACACCGGCCATGCACAAAAGCAAGGAAGATGTGGCCCGGCTTTTTGCCGAAAAATTAGGGACGGATCCAGGGCTTACTCCTGAACAGCTTACCCTTGTTGCGCGCAATCAACTGCGTGGAAAGTACATAGAAGCTGAAGTTGGGATCACGGGGGCAAATTTCATCATCAGTGACACGGGGGCGATCGCAATTACAGAAAACGAGGGAAATGCAAGGCTATCTGCTTCATTCCCTAAAACACATATCGTAGTGGCAGGAATTGAAAAAGTAATTCCTTCCATGACCGATCTCGGACTTTTCTGGCCGTTGTTGTCCACTTTTGGAACAGGGCAGAAAATTACAGTCTATAACACCATTATTTCAGGACCGAGGAAATCAAATGAAAGCGACGGCCCGGGCGAAATGGTGGTCATTTTACTTGACAATAACCGGACAGGCATTTTAGCGAATGTGAAGCAAAGAGAAAGCCTGTATTGCATAAAATGCGGTGCATGCCTGAATGCATGCCCTGTGTACAAAAATGTGGGTGGCCATACCTATGGTGCTCCTTACAGCGGACCCATCGGCAGCGTAATTACCCCGCATTTACAGGGAATGTCTGCGTTTAAGCATCTCAGTTATGCCTCTTCCCTTTGTGGCAATTGTACTGAAGTTTGCGCGGTTAAAATTAATTTGCACGAGCTGCTGCTTGAGAACAGGAACGAGTCCGTTACTGAGGGGCTGGTGACATTTAAAGAAAAGATTGCCTGGAAAATATGGAAAAATATTTCCCTGAGCCGTTCACTGATGAATTCAGGCAATGGCATTTTGAAGAACAAATTCGTGAATTCATTTTTTAACGGGTGGCAAAAGCACAGAAGCGAATTGAAGTTCAGCAATAAAACTTTTAATGAATTGTGGCGGGAACGGCACCGGAAATAAGAAACATTTTTTTACATGGTACTAATTTATGTAGCAACCTCCCCCCCGCGTTTGCAATACATTGCTTCATTTATTTTTAAAGAAATAATCAAAACGCCATATTCCATCACGTCGCATGCAGAAAGTTTCAAAAGTTTTGATGGAATTAAAATCGATTATACCAACGGTCAAAGTATCTCCGGGGCGCTTAAAATTCCAAACTGTGGCTTACTCTATGAAACAGGCATCAGGGAACAAGCGATAGAAATATTTGAAGTTGATGGCATCAGGTCTTTTTTTAAATCTCCGGATTTTAAACCCGGATCGGTAAAAGATGAATATCCATTCGATATTTTCTCAGCCGCCTTTTACCTGATCAGCAGGTACGAAGAATACCTGCCCCACCAGGAAGATAACCTGGGGAGGTATGATCATAAAATTTCTTTGGCATACCGGAATGACTTTTTACAGCTCCCTCTCGTAAACATTTGGATCGAACAGCTTCTTGAATGGCTGCAACAGAAATACCCAGAACTGGTAAGTCACCCTGCAGCGTATAAATTTATTCCAACTTACGATATTGACATCGCTTACTCATTCCTGGATAAAGGAATGAAAAAAAATATCGCAGGCGGATTGCAATCACTCGTTCAGCTTAGATTAACAGGAATTGCTGACAGGATAAGAGTTTTGAATGGTAAACAAAAAGATCCGTTTGATCATTTCAGCAGGCTGGAACATCTCCACACAAAATATTCCTTGCAGCCAGTTTACTTTTTCCTGGTGGCTGAAAAAAATGGGCGCTATGATAAAAATATTCTTCCGGGAACCAAAACTATGAAAGCACTGGTGTCTCATCATGCAAAACAGTATTCAATAGGTCTGCATCCATCCTGGCAAAGTAGCATTGACCATTCACTCATACATAGGGAAAAAAATATTCTCGAAACAATGGCAGGCAGTGAGATCAACCAAAGTCGCCAGCATTACATACGATTCACACTTCCGCAAGGGTACAGGCAACTGCTGGCAGAAGGACTGGAAAATGATTATTCAATGGGATACCCTGCTATCAATGGTTTCAGGGCATCGGTGACCTCAACACATTTTTGGTATGACCTGGAGGAGGAAAAACAAACCAAACTAAAAATACATCCTTTCTGTTTTATGGACAGCACGGCAATTTTCGATGAAAAAATTACTCCAGCGAGGGCCTTCCTCGAGATGCTTTATTACAACAATATTTGTAAAAGTGTGCATGGAACTTTGATCACGATTGTCCACAATCATTTTTTGGGAAGCCACCACAAGGAATGGAGAGATATTTATGAAAAATTTCTTGAAAAAATCAGCGCGGGATAAATTTGGCGATGATTGTAAAATTATCCATCCTGCATTGAACCGCTGTGGACCGTAGACTGTCGACCGTGGACTGGATCAATTCACCGGTTTTATACCCGCAGAAACTGTGCGCCTGAGACCACTGTTTACGAGGTACACACCTGCAATGGTAATGACTCCGCCAACCGCGATAAAAAGTGTAAGCTTTTCTCCAAGTAAAACTGAACCAAGCAATACTGCAACGATTGGGTTGATGTAAGCATAGATGGAAGCAAGGGCTGCCGGTAAATGTTGCAGCGAATACACATAAATTATAAATGTAGAAACCGATCCGAACAATACAAGGTATCCAATCGCCCACCATGACTTAGCAGGGATCTCAGACATTGGAATCATGTGGCCCGTTGAAAATGCGACTACTGTTAAAATGATCCCTGCCATCAGCATCTGGAAACCAACACTGAAATAGGGATTAAAATTCATTGCTTGTTGCTTGGTGTACAGGGTGCCAAATGCCCATGATATTGTTGCCGTAAGTGAAAGAAAAATACCAAACCTGAAATCGGCATTTAAAAAATCATTGAGATGCTCATAAAAAATGATACAAATCCCTCCAAAACCCAACAACAATCCAATGATGGCCTGCATGGGCATGCGTTTCCCCCCTGCCATTGTTATGATGACCAGCCACAATGGGAAAATTGCTGATATAATTGAACTCAGGCCACTTGAAATAAATTTTATTCCCCATGTGGTAAGTCCATTGCTGAGAAGAAAGTTTAAAATGCTCAATATAAATATGGTGATCCATTGTCTCCCTTTTGGCAATCGTTGCTTTTTAAAAAGAAAGAATACAATCACCAGTATACCGCCAATGATTTGCCTGATGCCGGCCAATTGCAGAGCCGGCATATAAGTGACACCAATCTTTGATGCAAGCCATGTAGTGCCCCAAATCACGCTGACCCATCCCAAAGCCAGCAAGGCTTTTGTTTTGGGTTCAGTGTTTACGCTTTTATCAGCATAATATTTATAGGACAAAAATTTTTGCATGCCGTCAATGTTTAAAATGGCGCATTCCCGTGATCACCATCACCAGCTTCTGGCTTACACAATAAGCAATTGAATCCTTATCCCTGATCGAACCCCCGGGCTGAATGAATGCCGATACACCAGCTTCATGCGCAATTTTTACACAATCATCAAACGGGAAAAAAGCATCGCTGGACAGCACAGCATCTTTCAGGTTAAAAGTAAACTGGTTTGCCTTTTGTATAGCCTGTCTTAGAGCGTCTATCCTTGAAGTTTGGCCACATCCCTTTCCGCTTAACTGTTGGTTTTTTACAATTGCAATGGCATTGCTTTTTAAATGCTTGCAAATGATGTTTGCTAATTCCAGGTCGGCTTTTTCGTCAGCCGTAGAAGAACGACCACCGGCCTCCTGCCATTGCAGGAAGTTGCCTTCATCCGTTTGCTGCATAAGAACACCATTCAAAATGGATTTAAACTGCTGTTGTATGGCAATTTCATTTTTCTGCTTTAGCAGGATACGGTTTTTTTTAACCTTCAGAATTTGAAGGGCATCTTCATCATATGAAGGGGCGATCAGCACTTCAAAAAATATCTCGCTGATCGCATTCGCTGTTTCAGGGTTGATGACAGCATTGGTGATGAGCACACCTCCAAATGCACTTTCGGGATCTGACTCTAATGCTGCTTTCCAGGCTTCAGCAACACCGTTCCTGATCGCAACGCCGCAAACATTAGTATGTTTGATTATGGCAAAGGCACTCCTTTGAGCTACCATAGTTTTCAGGTCCTTCATCAAGGCGAACGCAGCATCTACGTCTGCGAGGTTGTTATAGGAAAGCTCCTTACCATGAAGTTTTGAAAAAAGAACAGCAGTGTCTCCATAGAAGGAAGCCTCCTGGTGAGGGTTCTCTCCATATCGCAAAAACATTCCGGGCTTGTTGAAAGGATGAGGGTATTCTGATTTATTAAAATAATTTGAGATCGCGATATCATATCCTGCGCAGACATCAAAAGCTTTGATCGCATATTCCCTTCTTTGCAGTAAAGAAGTTTCACCATTTTGTTCCGTCAACATCTTACTGAATTCAGGGTATTGTTTTTTATTTGCAATGACCACAACATCCTGGAAATTTTTTGCAGCTGCCCGGATCATGGAAGGCCCGCCGATATCAATTTTTTCTATGATCACTGCTTCATCGAACTCACCTCCGGATTTCACCTTTTCTGATTGCTCTTTCACCGTATCTTCAAAAGGATACAGATCAACGATGACTAGGTCTATTTCCGGAATCTGATATTCCTTCATTTCTGCGGCATGGATACTGTCACTTCGTTTTCCAAGGATTCCGCCAAATACAGCAGGATGAAGCGTCTTTACCCTGCCGCTGAGTATAGATGGGTAAGAAGTAAGAGATTCAACAGCAGTACAGGCGATCCCGAGACTTTCAATGAATTTCTGTGTTCCCCCGGTTGAAAACAGTTTCACCGATAACTGGTCAAGGGCCGTTATAATTTCCTCAAGGCCATCTTTGTAAAAAACGGAAATGAGGGCTGATTGTATCTTTTTATTCATATGGTGAATTGGAGAGGTCTGAACCTGCTATGATCAAAGCTCCCTGCTCGGGAACAGAATAGAAGGGCAAATGTAATTGTTCAAAATCTTTTTTCCATTTAACAATTTTCCACAAACTGTTAGAACCATCGAGAATAAATTGCTTGCATAAAAAAGTTTCAAGAAGTCCTTTAACAGAAATATTAGAATTTTTAGAAAGAACAATATAATCAACCATGATCTTATTATGGAGAGGTACATACGTCACTTGCGAATCGATCAGCAATAAACTTGTACCCGCAAATTTGAAAAATTTATTTTGTTGAACCAGCCCGGGAAGGGATTCCATGTCTTTATCCAGGTAAAGGGATATCCTGGCTGGTTTTAGATGGAAATTATAAAGGAGGCTGTTTGAAACGACTGTATCACCGATGAACCGGAATGAGTTCCCGGCTATGAAATCTATTGCTACGTGTTGCGGAATATTGTAGATAATTATTTTCCGGGCTGTGTTGCTTTTCCAGTATTCAAATGCCCTGGTGGCAAAAAAAATGGAGGAACAGGAAAGTGAAAGAATTAAGGCTGTCTTACTTTTGTAAAAGAGCCACAAGGCAATTAAAATAATGATAACATATAGCAACAGGGTTGATACCGGGGTGATTGAAATATTGGAATAAACGGCATATGGCAATTGGTTGAACCATAAAATAATATTGTTCATAAGCCATACCATTCCATAAATACACGTTCCAAGTAAGCCGGCGATGAATGGCATCCAGGCAAGTCCAATTAATATTATTTCTGCAAAAAGGATCAGGCTCGACAATGGAACCATCATAATATTCGTGAACAAAAATGTATTCGGAAACTGGTGAAAGTAATAAAGGCACACCGGGAAGGTGAAAATTTGTGCAGCAATTGATACAGATGAAAGTTGCCAGAGCTGCCTTATCAATTTATTTTTTGCATAAAATAAGTGGTAGAGCGGTCTTTGAAATATCACAATCCCGAAAACCGCCAGGTAAGAAAGCTGAAACCCTGCATCCCATAAAAAATACGGGTTATAACACAACAAAATAAAAGCAGAAGCCGCTAATGAATTGTATATAATAGCACCTTTGCCTATGCCTTTCCCTATTACTATGCACGAAAACATCACTGCCGATCGTAACACCGAGGCTGACCCACCGGTTATGAACGAAAACATCCACAAACACGATAAAATAAAAATGACACGTGCAACTTGTGATCGCCTGATTAAAGGGATTTTTTGGAAAATCCAGGAGATCATAACATAAATCAATCCCAGGTGCAGTCCTGAAATGGCAATGATGTGTACCACTCCCGTATTGCTGTATGCCTGCACAAGATTCCTGTCAAGGTCTTCAGTATAGCCAATCAGTAATGCCTCAGCAATCGATAATTCCCTCTCATGTCCGTGGAGCCTTGTCTTGAGTATACCTAAAATATTCTTACGGGCATTGAAAATAAAATGCCTGAATGGATCAATGTTTTCGGCCCGTAACAAAGTGTAATCTGCAGACCGTAAATAAACCTGGTGGTATATATTCTTATATGCCAGGTAACGCTTATAATCGAACGAGCCCGGGTTCCCGGAATTTCTAACAGCCTGTAAATTTTTATTGATTACTATGATCTGGCCGTACGAAGGAACCAGAACGGAAGAATCTTTCGCAAAATAAATAAGAATTTTGCCTGTGCATTTTATTTGTTTGCCATTATGAACAATGTTTTCTATTGAACCTTCTGCCTTAATCGTTTGCAACTTTTCAATAGGTTCTTCATTGATTGTTACTGTTAATTTATCCTGGATGGTGTAAAAATGCCCTGCCCAATTTGCCTGGTTGCGTATATCCTGGTTGTATATGACTATGGCTCCTGTGGTTACCAATAAAAGATTGATGACAAATCCCTGCAAAACATTCAGTTTGAATTGTAAGGACAGGGGTAGAAACCCGCCGGCAACATAGGCAATGACAAAACCAACAACAGCGATCAGCAATTCCGGCAGTTGAAAATGCAGTTGCAGTTGTATTAAAATCCCGGAAATAAGAGGAGGAAGAAACCGTAGAAATGGGGCTTTCTTCCAAACAGGAACTCCAAAAGATCGCATCATTTCCTGCAATGATGGTGATTAAACCTATGGATAAGTGGGGTTTAAAACATGGAGCCCGGGAGAAAAAAAGCAACCCGTTCAACAGTTGAACAGACAAATTAAATGAAGAGGGGAATGATATAAAGATTGACAGAATAAGAACCAAAATTGTATTAGTCCCACGGCTATTTGCTGAGGTGCATACTGCGTTCTTTGTATAAAGTTCTGAAATAGGGATCCCTCAGATCTTTAATGAAGCGTATCGCTTCCCCGGTGCTTTTCATTTCTGGGCCAAGCTCCTTGTTTACCCCTGGGAATTTATTGAAAGAAAATACGGGTTCTTTAATTGCAAAGCCTTTCATCTTTTTTTCGAAAGTAAAATCTTTCAGTTTTGCCGCTTCCAACATAATCTTTGTGGCAATGTTGAGGTACGGAATTTCGTAAGCTTTTGCAATGAACGGAGTTGTTCGTGACGCCCTTGGATTGGCTTCGATCACAAAAACATTTCCATCCTTAATTGCAAACTGGATATTGATCAAACCCCTGATCTGTAAAGCCCTTGCAATTTTTTCTGCATAGTGTTCCATCGTGGTCACCACAAGCGGTGTCAAATTAAATTGCGGGAGTACTGCATTGCTGTCGCCGCTATGAATTCCAGCCGGTTCTATATGTTCCATCACTCCCATGACATGAAAATCATCGCCATCAAAAATCGCATCTATTTCAGCCTCCTGGCAACGATCTAAAAAATGATCTATCAGAATTTTATTTCCAGGAAGATGCTTCAACAGGCTGAGCACGCCTTTCTCCAGCTCCTCATCGTTCAACACAATTCGCATTCTCTGTCCGCCCAATACATAACTTGGACGAACCAATACGGGGTAGCCTACCTGTTTTGCCACTTCAATGGCATCGTCGGTATCAAATGCAGTTCCATAATTTGGGTATGGTATCCCCAATTCTTTCAGCATGTCACTGAAACGGCCCCGGTCCTCGGCAATATCCATATTGTCATAGCTGGTTCCAATAATCGGGATCCCTTTTTCATGCAAGCGCCTCGAGAGCTTAAGCGCTGTTTGCCCCCCAAGCTGTACGATCACACCTGCCGGCTTTTCGTGTTCAATAATTTCCCAGATGTGCTCCCAGAATACCGGCTCAAAATATAATTTATCCGCAATGTCAAAATCGGTAGAAACGGTTTCGGGATTACAATTGATCATGATGGCCTCAAACCCGCATTCTTTAACAGCGATCAAACCATGTACACAGCAGTAATCAAATTCAATCCCCTGTCCTATCCGGTTTGGTCCTGACCCAAGTACGATGATTTTTTTGCGGGACGAAACCCTGGATTCATTGTATTCCTCGAAGTTGGTTTTATGATTAGCATTTACAGCAGGCTTGTTCTCAAAAGTGCTGTAGAAATAAGGCGTTTTTGCTTCAAATTCCGCGCTGCATGTGTCTACCATTTTGAAAACCCTGGTGATCCCAAGCTGCTTTCTCTTTTCATATATGTCTTCATCGGTGCTGCCATCTTTCATGATCCTTACCAATTGCTCATCACTGAATCCGAGTGCCTTTGACTGCCTTAGCAGTTCTTCCGGCAAAGAATCAAGGTCATATTTACTGATTTCTTTTTCACAGTCGCATATTTTTTGGATCTGGTATATGAACCACCGGTCAATACCAGTTGATTCACAAATTCTTTTCACACTCACCCCAATCATCAATGCATCCTTGATCCTGAATATCCTGTCCCATTTGGGCACTTTCAGGTAATCGATGATTTCATCGGCATACATCATGCTTTTGCCGTAATATCCCAGGCCCACGGCTTCATTTTCGAGGCTTTGACATGCCTTCTGAACTGCCTCGCCAAAGCTTCTGCCTATAGCCATCACCTCGCCTACAGATTTCATTTGCAAGCCTAACGTGTCGTTGGCACCCTTGAATTTATCAAAATTCCATCTTGGTATTTTTACGATCACATAATCAAGGGCAGGCTCAAAATATGCAGAAGTGGTTTGCGTGATCTGGTTTTTAAGTTCATCAAGATTGTACCCGATGGCCAGCTTGGCCGCAATTTTGGCTATAGGATAACCAGTAGCCTTAGACGCTAATGCTGAAGACCTGCTTACCCTGGGATTGATCTCAATAGCGATGATCTCCTCTGTTTTCGGATTCAGCGCAAATTGCACATTGCACCCGCCGGCAAAATTGCCGAGGTCCCTCATCATGGCGATTGCGGTGTTGCGCATGTTCTGGTACGCGGTGTCGCTCAAAGTCATGGCAGGAGCCACTGTAATTGAATCACCCGTATGAATTCCCATGGGATCAAAATTCTCTACGGTACAAATGATCACTACGTTATTGCTGGCATCTCTCAACAATTCCAGTTCAAATTCTTTCCAGCCCAGCACTGCTTTTTCTACCAGCACCTCGTGCATGGGGGAAGCTTGTAAACCCCGGTTCAGTGCTTCATCCAGTTCTTCCTTATGAAACACGATGCTCCCACCTGATCCACCTAATGTAAATGAGGGCCGTATCACGAGCGGAAAGCCTATTTCCTGGGCAAACTCTTTTCCTTCAAGAAATGAGTTGGCTGTTTTTGCAGGGGCAACGGCCACTCCCATCTGGATCATCCACTGCCTGAATTTTTCCCTGTCTTCCGCTTTATCAATTGCTTTAATGTCTACTCCTATGAGCCTCACATTGTACTTTGCCCAAACTCCAAGTTCATCACCTTCCTTACAGAGATTGAGCGCTGTTTGTCCGCCCATAGTGGGCAAAACTGCATCCACCTGATTTTCTTCCAGTATTTGTTCTATGCTTTCAATGGTGAGAGGAAGCAGGTATACTTTATCTGCCATCATCGGGTCGGTCATAATCGTTGCCGGGTTGCTGTTGATCAGGATCACCCTGATGCCTTCTTCCCGCAAACTTCTGGCAGCCTGCGAACCTGAATAATCAAATTCACAAGCCTGGCCGATGATGATAGGGCCTGAACCAATGATCAATACAGAAGTGATGGAAGTATCTCTGGGCATAAATTACAGGCTCTTAATGGCGTGCAAATGTAGTACAGCCCGCTGTATTTTCTAAAATAAATTCATACCCGTTAAAAGAACGCCACGTGCAGTCTACCTGAGTAACTTGTGTTCGGCGCCATACAAATCCTTCAACATATTTTTTAATACAAAAATTTTGTCAGTCCACTCTTCCGGTGCTTTTGATTTCAGTTCTTCAACATAATGTTTCACTTTCTCCACAGTTGCTTCCGCATCATCAAGCAGGTCATGGGTTTTGTTTTTTATGTCGGACAATACCTGGTCACGTTCATCTTTCGACAAGCTGAAAAAACGAAGAATTGTCAGACCTACAGCGGCTCCCAATATAATTGCTGCAATGGAATTTGAGTTGGAATTTGATTTGGCCATGTTAATAGATTTTAATTTAATCGTTCAATGTAAATTTGTGCCTGAATCCCTATAGAATGAGATTTGCAAAGAGTTACTTACATAAACCGTTCCTTTTTTTATACTTCCTCATAATTTATTACACGGGTGATGCCCAGCTTTTCCCTGAAAAAAATTATCCCAGGAGCTATTTTGTATACCCAGTAGGAGCAGTGATCGGTCTGGCTGCAAACTTCGGGGAACTGAGACCAAACCATTATCATATGGGTCTCGACTGCAAAACAGACAGAAAACAAAACATGCCGGTATACGCCGCGGCTGAAGGATATATCGCCCATGTGAGAATTGAACCTTCAGGATTTGGGAGGGCCATTTACATCAATCACCCCAATGGGCTCACCACCTTATACGGTCATTTGAATGATTTTTCCCCTGAACTTGAAAAATATGTAAAAGAGCAACAGTACAAGCTGCAGCAGTGGCAGGTTTTTTTGGATATACCTCCAGGGCTTTTCCCCGTTACTCAAAAACAGCTGATCGCATTTAGCGGTAACACAGGCGGATCACAGGGCCCTCACCTTCATTTTGAAATCAGGGATACTAAAACGGACAAGGTGCTCAATCCCCTCCTGTTTGGCTTCCCCATCAAAGATGACGTGCCTCCTACGATCCTGCGATTAGCCATATACGACAGGTGCCTGAGCACTTATAGTCAAAATCCAAGGTTACTGGGATTAAATAAAGTAAATGGGATCTACACCCCAGCCAGCCAACTGGTTTTATTGAATACGGATAAAGTGAGTTTTGGCATCTCTGCATTTGATCGTTCTACTGGCTCGGCAAATCCCAATGGAATATATGAAGCCGTAATTTATAACAATGGCATCGCAGAAGTCGGTTTTCAGATCGACAGCATTAGCTATGATGAAACCAGGTATCTCAATGCCCACATAGATCATAAGCTTAGAGCAAGTGGCGGACCCTTTGTTGAACACCTATCAAGGCTGCCTGGCTACCCCGAAGGTGTGTACCGGGATTTTAATGGAAACGGTGTCATAGACATAGAAGATGACAGCGTACACCACATAAAAATTGTTGTAAAAGATACTTATGCAAATTCCTCAGTATTAGAATTCAACGTAAAACGCGGGTCTCAAAATAAAAATAATAACCTGGGTGCTACAGGGCACCCGGAGAAAAATTTTCATCCCGGCTTCGTGAATATTTTTGAGAAAGATGATATACAGCTTATCCTTTCAGAAACTGACCTCTACGATTCAGTTGCTTTCAACTATGCTAAGAGATCCCCTGTTTCAGGACTTTCCGTTTCGGACCAGCACGTAGTGGAAACTGACATGGTGCCTGTTCATGGTTATTTCACCATACGGCTGAAAGCGAACCGGAGCCTGACGCCGGATGAAGCAAACAGGATCATTATTCAACGAACGGGAGGGCCAAAAACGGATGTTCAAAAACCATTGCGCGAGGGCGACTGGTTTACTGGACATTTTAGAAATTTTGGTAACTTCCAGCTTTTGATTGACAATACTCCGCCTGTTATTACACCCATTGGCATAAGAGAAAATGCAAATCTCTCTCATGCTTCCCAGGTTATCTTTGTTGTAAGGGATAACTATGATGAAATAAAAAATTTCAGGGCTGAGTTGGATGGCAAATGGCTCAGGTTTACCAATGATAAAGGCCGGTCATTTATCTATAAATTTGATGAAATGTGTATACCCGGGATTCACGAATTAAAGGTGAGCGTTGAGGATGAGGCAGGCAATACAACAACTAAAAGTTTTCATTTTACACGGTAATTATGCTGGTTAAACTTTTTGGGACCTCATTGCCCTCAACGCCGACCTGCAACAACAATAAAAAAAACAAACTCATGATCAATCTTACAGAAGGCGAAAAAGCTCCCTCCTTTTCGGCAAAAGACCAGGATGGTAAACGTGTTTCACTGGCTGATTTCAAAGGGAAAAAAATTGCATTGTATTTTTACCCGGAAGACGACACACCCACGTGTACAATTGAAGCCTGTAACTTAAGGGATAATTTTTCGATCTTAAATAAAAGGGGAATAACCATACTGGGGGTGAGCCCTGATGATGAAAACAAACATAAAAAATTTGAAAAAAAATTCAACCTGCCCTTCACTTTACTCGCGGATGAGGGGAAGAAGATCATTGATCAATATGGTGTATGGGGAGAAAAGAACTTATATGGACACAAATACATGGGAGTGCACCGCACCACTTTTTTAATTGACGAGAAAGGGATGATCCGGAAAATATTCAGAAAGCCCAAATCAAAAATTCATGCTGAAGAAATTATCACTGCATGGGAAGGAATGAAGTAACTAGTAATATCATGTACGATGGTGGTCAGTTTCGTATCAGAGAGAATTCGTGGATAGCAGCGATCGCTGCAAAAAAACTAAACTCACCAACTGCAGCCATAGTTATTGGAAATACCATTCACCTTCACAACACTTCCGGCAAAGATTTTTTGATGAATGAAAAATGGCTGAAACATGAACTTTGCCATGTGAAGCAGTTCAGGACATACGGCACTGTGAATTTTATTTACAGGTACCTCCTTGAATCTTTTAAGAATGGTTACTACATGAATAAATTTGAAAAGGAGGCGCGCGAATCGGAAAATCTATAGATCCCATTCTACTTTTCCAAAATCAAAACTTCGTTCCATTACATCTTCTGTGTTTAGTTGTCCCTGGCGGTTCACACCTTTTAGAGTTGTATTAAAAACTACATTGCCTGTTTTCAGCTTTACATGTTCATTGAGTTTGTACAACGATTCATTGTATAGCACCAACTGTTCGTTCCCACCTTGGTTTTTGAATTGATTAAACCTTTCAAGTACAAATGGAACCAATTGCCTTGCCATTGTCACAGTATCGTAATAGTGTCCGGTGATTTGGCGGATAGAAACCGGGTTAGGAAGACCATTAAAATTTGTCTGGTTCACATTGATCCCAATACCCACAACAGCCCACTGCCATAAATCGCCTTTGATAATATTTTCGATGAGCAATCCACCTGCCTTCCTGTCATTCCAATATAAATCATTTGGCCATTTTATTTTACAATTAAGGGGAACATACCTGTTCAAAAAATCCATGCATGCAAGTGAGATGGCTATACACAATTGGAACTGTTGATAAACAGGCAGGGAAGTAGTATCTAAAACGATGCTCAGAATGATGTTTTTTGCTTTTTCCGTTTGCCAGCTTTTACCGCGGCTTCCTTTGCCATTTAGTTGTTCGTGGGCGAAGTATGCAGTTGCATGAGATGCCGTACCTGCATGCAATTGTGCCATGGCATAGTTGTTGGTGCTATCCACTCGATCAAGAATTATGAATGGTCCTGCATCTTCAATCATTAATAAAGGATTAGGAAAGAATTAGTATTTTTGATCAAAGCTTGTAGTTTTTTTTATCCAAATAACTGCAATCTGCAAGATATTTTATTTTCTATGAGCATGATCCATAGATTATGAACTCAAAACAGAACACATTTGAATAATTTAACCGTATTGGCTACAAGAAAAAAGAGCAGCCAGGCAAGATTAACGAGGAACAGTAAACTTTTTAAAACAATCATCCACGCAATACAGGAAAAAAAAGGTGAAGGATTAGTAAGCCTTGATCTGCGAAAGATACCCGAAGCCGTCGCAGATTTTTTTATAATTTGTGAGGCCAGTAACAACATACAATTAAAGGCAATAGCCGATTCTGTAGAAATGCTGGTGAAGCAGCACTGTTATGAAATACCCTATAAACACGAAGGCCGGCAATCACAACAATGGATCCTGATAGACTATGTAAATGTTGTTGTGCACATCATGTTGTCTGATACAAGAAATTTTTACCAGCTGGAAGAAATGTGGAGTGACGCCCCGGTTTTGCAACATTAACACTATTTTGACCCTCTGTATATGGAAAAAGCTTTAGATTAACTACTACTCAATCGTACATTGCAACAAGTCAGCTAAAAATTTAAAACAAATATTGCGAGGAAAGAAGCTATGGCACAGGAAGATTATAAAAAAACACAACGAAAGATCAATTCTAATAATATACCGGGACCCGATGATGATCAAAAAAAACGTCCCAAGTTAAGCATCTATTGGATCTACGGGCTCATTTTTGCGGCAATTGTGGGATACAACCTTTTTAAACAGTCAAGCACTGCGGGCGTGGAAACCAACATCGAAGCCTTTAAACAAATGGCAAAGGAAGGTGATGTAAATGAGATCAAGATCATCAGGAATAAAAAGATCGTCAGGGTTTCTATCAGTAAGGACAGCATTTCAAAAAAACCGCTTTTTTACAATGAAATTCTGAAAAAAACCCAGTACGATGCGATCAACAAGCTTGAACCTCCACAGGTTTATTTTACAATCGGCGATGACAAAAACTTTACGGAGCAGATGGAAAATTTCAGGAAAGAAAATGGAAATCTAAAAAGCTTCAGTACAACGTATGATGAGGAAGGAGAATTATTCGGACAAATCATCAGCACCCTGCTTCCTATTTTACTGATCGGCTTATTGTTCATTATGATGATGCGTAAAGTTGGGGGATCCGGCAGCGGTGGCGGCCCGGGAGGAATTTTCAATATCGGAAAATCAAAGGCTCAATTATTCGACAAAGGCACTAGGGTAAACATCAATTTTGGAGATGTGGCGGGACTTGACGAAGCCAAGGTAGAAGTGATGGAAATCGTGGATTTCTTAAAGAATCCAAAAAAATATACTGCACTGGGTGGAAAGATTCCAAAAGGTGCATTGCTCGTTGGCCCTCCGGGGACAGGTAAAACCCTCCTTGCCAAAGCGATGGCCGGTGAGGCGCAGGTACCTTTTTTCAGCTTAAGCGGGAGTGACTTTGTAGAGATGTTTGTGGGAGTGGGAGCAAGCCGGGTACGTGATCTTTTCAAACAGGCCAGAGAAAAAGCACCCTGTATAATTTTCATTGATGAAATTGATGCTATTGGTCGTGCAAGGGGTAAAAATATGATGGTGAGTAATGATGAAAGAGAAAATACCCTGAACCAATTACTGGTTGAAATGGATGGATTCGGCACTGACATAGGGATCATTATACTTGCAGCCACAAACCGTCCGGATGTGTTAGACAGTGCACTCCTGCGCCCGGGCAGATTTGACAGGCAAATTACCATTGACCGACCTGATTTGGTTGGCCGCGAGGCAATCTTCAAAGTTCACCTTGTACCCATCAAAGTTTCACAAACTTTGGACGTTCATAAGCTGGCAGAACAAACTCCCGGTTTTGCCGGCGCTGATATTGCGAATGTTTGCAATGAGGCGGCATTGATCGCTGCACGTAAAGGAAAAAATGCGGTTGATATGTCTGATTTCCAGGATGCGATCGACAGGGTGATCGGGGGGCTGGAAAAAAAGAATAAAATCATCTTACCCGAAGAAAAAGAGATCATCGCATACCACGAAGCAGGCCATGCAATTTGTGGCTGGTACCTTGAACATGCATATCCCCTGTTAAAAGTTACGATTGTTCCCCGGGGAACCGCCGCCCTCGGGTATGCACAGTATACGCCTAAAGAACAATACTTGTATAATACCGACCAGCTGAATGACCAGATCTGTATGTCTTTGGGTGGAAGGGCTGCAGAAAGTATTTTCTTTGGGAAAATTTCAACAGGTGCCAGCAATGATCTGCAGCAGATCACAAAAATGGCTTATGCAATGGTAACAGTATATGGTATGAATGAGAAAGTAGGAAATATCAGTTTTTACGATCCCCAGCAGGACAATATGTTTACCAAGCCGTACAGCGAAGAAACAGGTAAAATGATCGACCACGAAGTGCGTGCATTGGTTGACACTGCTTATGAAAGGACAAAGGAATTGCTGAATACACGCAGGAAAGAAGTGGAGATCCTTGCAAAAGAATTGTTGAAACGCGAGGTTTTGTTTAAAAGTGATGTTGAGCAATTGATCGGTAAGCGGCCTTACGAGGAAAAGAAAGTATTGGATATTGTTGACAATCCAAAAGACGCCGTGATCGATAACCCAATGGAGGGAGTTGTGGTTCAAACCCCCGCTTAACTATGACGATATCTTCTTCAAAAGAAAATATTTTAAAAAAAATTAGACAGGCACTGAGTAATCCGGTGCGTGTGCCGTTTCCAAAAAGCGAGGGCAACAATTCAGTTTTCATGCCTGCTTCCCAGGAACTTGAAATTGAATTTGCAGAAGAATTTACAAAGCTACTAGGGAAGTTTGCATTTTGTATTGATCAATCAGATTTGCAACAACAATTACAGCAACTCGTAATTGAAAGAAAGTGGGAAAATATTTATTGTGCTGAGAACGAGATACAGCCATTACTTCCCTTTTCCAACAGTTCGTCACTTGCGGGTTGTGATGCCGCCATTACCAGTTGTGAATATTTGATTGCCCGCACGGGATCAATCGTAATGAGCAGTGCCCAGCCGTTTGGAAGAACAGCCAATTTGTATGCACCTGTGCATATTTGTATTGCTTTTGTTGACCAGTTGGTTTATGATATCAAAGAAGGTCTGCAGCTGTTGAAAGATAAATATCCCGGCAACCTTCCTTCACTCATCACATTTGCCACTGGCCCAAGCAGAACGGCGGATATCGAAAAAACATTGGTGGTAGGCGTTCATGGCCCTAAAGAAGTATACCTGTTTTTGGTTGACAAAAGATAGATAACAATTATAGTATGCAGGTATTTCCCGGCAAAAAAGTTTACTTCATTTCAGATTTTCACCTGGGAGCCCCGGATTACGCCAAAAGCCTGGTGCGGGAAAAAAACATCGTAAAGTTCCTGGACGGAATAAAAAAAGATGCGGCTAGCATCTTCATCGCTGGCGACCTTTTTGATTTTTGGTATGAATATAAAAATGTGGTGCCAAAAGGTTTTGTCCGCATCCTTGGTAAGCTAGCCGAACTGACAGACTCAGGAATTGCCATTCATTTTTTTGTAGGCAATCATGATATGTGGATGAATGATTATTTTGAAAAAGAGTTGGGAGTTAAAGTGTACCACCAGCCTGCAGAATTTGAGATCAATGAGAAAAAATTTTTTATTGGACATGGTGACGGTCTTGGGCCCGGCGACAAGAAATATAAATTTATTAAGAGAGTATTCAGAAATAAAATTTCACAACGCCTGTTCGGTTTCCTGCATCCAGGGTCGGGGATTGGAATGGCAAATTATTTCAGCCGTAAAAGCAGGGTGGCCACGGGACAAAGCGACCAGCAATTTTTGGGAGAAGAAAAGGAATGGCTTATTGTTTTTGCCAGGGATCTTTTGAAAAGCAGGCACTATGATTATTTTATATTTGGGCACAGGCATTTGCCACTCGACTTTCAATTGTCACCCACAAGCAGGTACATCAATTTAGGAGACTGGATCAACTATAATTCCTATGCAGAATTTGATGGCGAAAATGTAGTGCTCAAATTTTATCACTCATGACCCGATTTTTAAATAAATTTCTTCGTAACTGCTTCGCTGTTTTACTACTTTCCAGTTTGACAATCAACTCATTTTCGCAGCCGGATACTTTCAGGCTGATCAATACCCTTCCTTACCCCGTCATTTCATTTACCGTAGACAACCTTGGTGAATTGTACATCATCAATTCATCCAACCAGCTTAAGAAGCTGGATGAAAAAGGAGACTCGGCAGGTGTTTTCAACCAGGTAACTAAATACGGGAAGTTGTCGTATGTTGAAGCGCAAAATCCCTGGAAAACAATTCTGTTCTACCAGAATTTTTCAACCATTGTATTGCTGGATAAATACCTGAATGTTCTCACCAGCATCAATCTCCGAAAGCAAAATATCTTCAGTGTGAAAGCTGTTTCAACTTCATATGACAATAATATCTGGCTTTTTGATGAACAGGACAATAAACTGAAAAAGATCGATGATGGTGGTAAATTACTTTTCGAATCTGTTGATTTCCGTCTCCTATTTGATTCGGTGCCTTCACCGCTTAAGATCATCGACCGGGATGGCTTTGTTTATTTGTATGATCCTTTAAAAGGTCTGTATGTTTTTGATTATTACGGCTCATTTAAAAATAAATTGCCGTTTTTGCAGTGGAAGGATTTTACGGTGATCGATAAAAATATTTATGCATTTGACGAAAAGTATTTTTACACGTATAAAATCAATTCTCTTGACCTGAAGCAATTTCTGCTGCCTGCAAGGTTTCAAAATTATACATCAGTAAAAGTGGGGAACAATAAAATCTATATGCTGAAGAACGATTCACTGCAATTTTTTTCGTTGCATTAACCGGCATCAGAGGCTTGCCTTCAGTTCAAGAAGGAATGATCTTAATTTTTGCAATGACTGGATCATTTCATATTTCTGAAAAGCATTTTTATTGTACTTCAAAAATTCCTTGGCACCCTCAATCGTATATTTCCGTTCACGCAGCAAATGGTGAATAAGCCTTAGGTTTTTGATGTCTTCCGGCCGAAAATGCCTGTCACCCTTCGCATTTTTCTTTGGTTTCAGTATGTCAAATTCATTTTCCCAATATCGGATCAGCGATGCATTCACCGAAAACATCCTTGCCACATCCCCGATCGAATAATACATTTTTTTAAAAAGTATCTCATCCTCGGGGATCTCTAACGCCACTTCATCCTGCACCTTTAGGCTCTTTCTGCCCCTTCCTGATTTAATTTTCAGATCAGGTTTTCGCATGGCTTTCTTTTTATTTTCATTTTTAAATTCGGGATCGTTAAAATCCAGCGTGGGTTGGTTGGGTTCCATTAGTCTAAACTTTTAGCGCTTCCATATGCCGCTTTTTTCAGCAAGCGGTCAAATTGCTCCGGCGTAAGATCATTATAAAAAAAGTATACGGGGTCAACTTCTACTCCATTTATATGTACTTCGTAATGGCAATGTGGGCCTGTGCTTTTCCCACTGCTGCCTACCCAACCTATCAGTTCACCGCGTTTTACCCTCTGACCGTTTCTCACTTTTACTCTTACCATATGCCCGTATAAAGTTTCATAACCGTAGCCATGATTGATCACAACATGATTTCCATATCCTCCTTCTGAAAATCCAGATTCTGTTACTACCCCATTTCCTGTAGCATAAATCGGAGTTCCCTGTGGAGCAGTAAAATCAAGCCCCTTATGCATTTTAGGTGTGCCATAAACAGGGTCAATCCTCATGCCAAACCCGGATGCGAGCCTGTCGAGGTCACGGTTGCTTACGGGTTGAATGGCCGGAATGCTTGCAAGTTTTTCTCCCTGGTTTTTTATTAACTTCTCAATATCGGAATAACTTGTGAATTGGTATTGGATTCTTGCATTCAGATTATTCAATGTTTTGGCTAGTTCATTGCCAAGCTTACCCTCATTCATCGCAGCCACCTTTTCAACTTCCTTATTTTGTTCAGTAAGTTTTGCACGCGCACTATCAGGAAGTGGATTGGCTTCAAAAATAGAACGGTATACCTGGTTGTCCCTGCTTTCCAGGGTGGCCATTTGCTGCTGCATTGTTTTTACCTGGCTTATGAGTGCATCATAGTTCTCTTTCATTTGACGGTATTCCAGCTTGGCAAGTTTCGCTTCCGGAGAAGGGATAAATCTGAATGCGATCGACACAAGAATCAGGGCTGTTACTAATGCTGCAGCAATGAAACCAAAAAATCTCAGCAATTTTACCCGGAGCGGCGTTACCAGTTTCTCGTAACGTAAAGTATGAGTATTGTAATAATATTTTATTTTCTTCATAACCTCTTTCAGTCTTCATCGGGCTTTTGAGAAGCTTGAACCTAAAATGGTGTGGGCGGCAATTATCACCACATAGGGCAGTCGTCCTTATCTTTGTTGCAATTGCGTAAAGATAACCTGATAATATACAAAAATCAACCACAAATACTTTCCTGGCTATGATGACGAGTGTTGAGATACGAGATCATTTTCTCAAATTTTTCAAATCAAAAAAACATACGATCGTACCGTCCGCTCCTATTGTAATTAAAAATGACCCTACACTTTTATTTACCAACGCAGGGATGAACCAGTTCAAGGATTATTTCCTTGGAAACAAAAAATCGCCGTACAGCAGGGTAGCCGATACCCAGAAATGTTTACGCGTAAGCGGGAAACACAACGACCTTGAAGAAGTGGGCGTTGATACTTACCATCACACCATGTTTGAAATGCTGGGAAACTGGAGTTTCGGGGACCCGGAAAATTCAACAGAAGGCTATTTTAAAGAAGAGGCAATCGCATGGAGCTGGGAGCTTCTCACGGGAGTATATAATATTGACAAGGACAGGTTGTATGTTACCGTTTTTGAAGGAGACGCTAATGAAAAATTACCTAAAGACGACGAGTCTGTCGCCTGCTGGAAAAAATGGATAGCTGAAGACAGGATCATCATGGGAAATAAGAAAGATAATTTCTGGGAGATGGGCGATAGTGGACCCTGCGGCCCGTGTACTGAAATTCACGTGGACTGCCGTATTGATGAAGAAAGAAAAAAGATGAATGGAAAGCAGCTGGTAAACAACAACGACCCGGAAGTCATAGAAATCTGGAACAATGTATTCATTCAATTCAACAGGAAAAAGGATGGTAGCCTCGAGCCATTACCTGCTAAGCATGTAGATACCGGTATGGGCTTTGAACGGTTGGTAAGGGTATTACAAAACAAACAAAGCAATTACGACACCGATATTTTTACAACTACTATAGCTGAAATTGAAAAGATCGCAGGTAAAAAATACGACGGGAGCAACAGCAAGCAGGCCATTGCATTCAGGGTATTGGCAGACCATTTACGTGCGATCACTTTTACAATTGCTGACGGGCAGCTGCCTTCAAATACAGGAGCAGGATATGTAATCAGGAGAATACTACGGCGGGCTGTTCGGTATTATTTTTCTTACCTGGAAGTGAAGCAACCGATGATGTATAAAATAATCCCTCTGCTTGGCGAACAATTCACAGGTGTATTCCCCGAAGTAAAAAAGCAGGTTGATTTTATCTCAAAGGTTGTTCATGAAGAAGAACAGAATTTTTTAAGAACCGTTGATAAAGGATTAAAAAGAATTGATGATATCATTTCATCCACCCAAAAAGATACATCAACATCCACACTGGGAATCATAAAAGGAAAGGAAGCTTTTGAATTGTATGACACTTACGGTTTCCCAATAGACCTTACAAGATTAATTGCTTCAGAAAATAAACTGGTTGTTGATGAAACGGCTTTTGAGAATGAAATGAATGTCCAAAAAAACCGTAGCCGCGCTGCAGCAGTTTCAGAAACAGAAGACTGGGTTGTGGTTAATGAGGGAGGGTCGTCAAAATTTGTTGGTTATAAAAATTTTGAATCCGACAGCAAAGTTTTGAAATACAGGAAAATGAAATCGCAGGGCAAAGAATTTAACCAGGTTGTGCTGGACCAGACACCTTTTTATGCAGAAAGCGGAGGGCAGGTCGGTGACAAGGGTTGGCTTGTATTTGAACAGGGAGAAATAGAAGTGTTGGATACTAAAAAAGAGAACGAACTGATCCTTCATTATACAAAACAAATCCCGGTTGAGCTTTCGGGAAAGGTGATTGCCAGGATTGATGTGTCAACACGAAAGCTTGCCCAGCTGAACCATACAGCCACACATTTATTACATGCCGCCTTAAGAAACGTTTTAGGAAAGCACGTAACACAAAAGGGAAGTCTCGTAAATGATGATTACCTGCGGTTTGATTTTTCTCATTTTACCAAAGTTACTGACCAGGAATTGTTGAAGATTGAATCTCTTGTTAACGAAAAGATTCGCGAAAACATTCCGGTCCTTGTTCAGGAAATGGACCGGGACGATGCTATGAGATCAGGCGCCATGGCGTTGTTCGGAGAGAAATATGGCGATAAAGTCCGGGTAGTCACCATCGATCCGGGATATTCTGTTGAATTGTGCGGGGGTACCCATGTACTCCAAACAGGAGAACTCGGAATTTTTAAGATTAAAAGTGAATCAGCCACCGGTGCGGGAGTCCGCCGGATAGAAGCAATTAGTGGCCATGCAGCGGAGCTTTTCATTGATGAACAATTTCAATTGGTCCATCAACTCCGTGAGAAGCTCAAAAATCCCAAAGACATCGGGAAGGCAATTGACAATTTATTGATGCAAAGCGTGGAATTAAAAAAGGAACTGGAAAAACTGGAATTAAAAAGTATCGTTGTAATTAAAAAGGACCTGTTGAAAAAAGCAGAACTGATCAATGGCATCAATTTTATTGGTGAAATTATTGAGGTATCAAATCCTGAAATGCTGAAGAGTATTTGCTTTTCGCTAAAAAATGAATTGAAGAATTATGTGTTTGTTTTAGCTGCTGCTACGGATGAAATGGCACATGTGGTTATGATGGTGGATGCCGCAACTGATCACAATTCGCTCGATGCTTCACGGATTGTAAAAGAATGGATTGCTCCTGCCATTAAAGGCAATGGAGGCGGACAAAAAAATATGGCGTCAGCGGCCGGTAAGGATGCCGCTGGACTCTCAAAAGCAATCTCTAATGTAAGGCAATTGCTGTGAGTGCGAATTCAGATATTGTTTTTACAACAGAACGAACGTTTTTACGTCAATTTACTATAAGGGATGCCGCTCTTATCCGTGACTTGAATGGTGATCCTGAAGTAGTAAAATTCCTTCATGAACCGCTCTTGCAAAATGATAAGCAGGCTCTTACAATGCTGCTCACCATACTTTTACCTCAATATAAAAATAAGCTGGGTCGTTGGGCCATCTATACTAAAAACGGAAACGTATTTATAGGCTGGTGTGGTTTGAAATACAGGAGTGACCTTGAAGAAATTGACCTTGGCTACCGCTTAAAAAAAAGTGCGTGGGGAATGGGCTTTGCCACCGAGGCAGCTTCGGCTACGCTGGAGCATGGATTTAGAAATTTGAATATTCCACTCATCACCGGAAGGGCTCATATTGACAATACCTCTTCCATCAGGGTTTTAGAAAAGATCGGCATGCATTTTATCCGGGAAGAAATAGTTGATGACTGTCCTGTTCGAACATACATTTTAGCAAATCCCTATTTATAATTTTATAAGTCGTACACTTAAGAAAAAAAATCATTTCCGAAATATTTCGTATTTCATAAAAAGTTCCTACATTTGATCTACTAATAATTTCGTACATAAAATTAAACGCAATGAAAAAAATGTTATTAAAAGCTATATTACCAGGGCTGCTGACCGGTATGATAGGAACAGCCGGCGCACAAAAAAATAAATCCAGGGATAACAACCAGGATATTATTATTTTAAAAAAAGACGGCAAGGACAGGAAGCTGACCATTGAAACAAAAAATGGCCAGGTGTATATAAATGGAAAACCAGAATCAGATTTTAAGGACGATAATATATCCGTAATTACCAGGAAGCGAGGCAATAGTAATTTTTTGTACACTCCCGGGGGTGATGTCCACGTTTTTGCTGATGGCCATGGTGAAAAAAGAGCATTCCTTGGTGTCACTACAGAAAGCACAGATAATGGTGTTAAGGTCACTGACATTGAAAAAGGAAGTGCCGCAGATAAGGCAGGTCTGAAAGAAGGTGATGTGATTACAAAAGTCGGAAGCAGAAAAATTGATGATCCGAATGAACTTATGGACGCTGTTACCTCGTATAAACCACGAGATGAAGTAAAGATAGTATATGAAAGAAATGGGAAAGCAAATGATGTGAAAGCAACCCTGGGAGAAAAATCTGAAAACAACTACAGGAGTTTTTCATTCAATGGACCTGAAGAAAGAATGAATGGTGATATGTTCAACGGATTCAATAAAGATTTTAACATGGATCTCAACAGGAACTTAAACAGGAACCTCAACAGGAACTTCGAATATAACACACCTCCAATGGCACTATCCCCCATGCAGCCTTTCACAAAATTCTGGAAATTTGGTAATAAAAGGCTGGGGGTGAGTGTAGAGGATACAGAAAATGACAGTGGAGTTAAAATTACAAACGTGGAAGAAAATTCGGTTGCGGAAAAAGCAGGCTTGAAAAAAGATGATGTCATTACAGAAGTTGGTGGCAAAAAAGTGGAAGATGTAAACGGCATGCTGGATGAAGTAAAGGAAAATGGAGATAAATCATCATATAACATCAAGGCAAAAAGGAATGGTTCGGAAATGAATTTTACGATTAAATTTCCGAAGGACCTCAACAATGCTGATCTGTAACTTCGTGTGTGTTTTTTTTGTTTTTAGAGGCTGTTCAGCTGAACAGCCTTTTTTATTTTCATCCGGCTGTTCCAATCATTGGCAAACGCGTTTTTCATACCTTCGCCGGATGTATGAAGGCATTCAATACGAGGCCGTAATTGGGTTAGAAGTCCATGTGCAATTGCTGACGGAAAGCAAACTTTTTTGCAGTGACAGTACACAATTCGGCGCACTACCGAATACCAATGTTAGCCCTGTTTCACTTGCGCACCCGGGTACGTTACCGATGATGAACCGCCAGGCCATCGATTTTGCTATAAAATTAGGTTTGGTGCTGCATTGCGACATTGAACGGAATAATTTTTTTGCGAGAAAAAATTATTTCTACCCGGACCTTCCCAAAGGATACCAGGTTTCGCAGCACACAACACCGATATGTAAAAACGGGTATGTAAAAATTAAAAATGGCAATGTTACCAGGAACATACCACTCAACAGGATACATATGGAAGAGGATGCTGGAAAAAGCCTGCACGACATTGATGAGAATTACACCTGCATAGACCTGAACAGGGCCGGTGTACCCTTGCTTGAAATAGTGAGCGAACCCAGTTTACACAGCGGTGATGAAGCCGTTGCCTTTCTTACAGAAATCCGGAAGCTCGTAAGGTACCTGGGAATTTGCGATGGTAACATGGAAGAAGGCAGCATGAGATGTGATGCAAATATCTCTATCCGGCCAAGGGGAGATAAGAAATTAGGTACCCGGGTTGAAGTGAAGAACCTGAATTCGATCAAAAATGTAAAAAAAGCGATTGACATTGAATTGAAGAGGCTTACCACCTTGCTGAAAAATGAACAACCCATCCTGCAGGAAACACGCAGCTTTGATGCGGACGCTTCTGTAACATTCCCATTACGAACAAAGGAAGAAGCCAATGACTACCGGTACTTTGCAGAACCTGACCTGACCCCTTTTTTTATTAGCGACCAGCAGCTACTGGCTGTTCAGCAATCCATCCCTCCCCTTCCGGAGGAACTGGAAAAAAAATATACCGGTGAATTTTTGCTGACAGAATATGATGCAAAAGTTTTGTGCGATGATAAAAATACGGCAGTGTTTTTTGAATCAATCGTTACACATACCCGGCACTATAAAGCAGCCGCCAATTGGATGCTTGGTCCGATCAGGTCATATCTCAATGAAAACAATAGCACGATCCAATCATTTCCATTACCTCCTGTAAAAATTGCCGCGGTCATCGAAATGATCGGGGCGGGTAAAATAAATTTCAGTACTGCGGCATCTAAGCTCTTTCCTCAAATGCTTAAATCACCTGAAAAAGAGCCTGGTACACTTGCCGCCGATCTCAACCTTTTACAGGAAAGCAACGATGATGCAATAACTTTGTGGGTAAACGAGGTTATTCAAAAGATGCCAGAAAAAGTTACTGAATACAAAAAAGGCAAAAAAGCATTGATCGGTTTGTTTGCCGGCGAGGTTAAAAAGATGAGCAAGGGTAAAGCAGACATGGCGATTGTGAATAAATTATTAACCGAAAAATTAAACCAATCATAGTACTACCTCAATGAAAAAATTATTAGTTATAGCCTGTTATTGCTTTCTGATCTTAGGATGCAAACAGGAAAAAGTAAAAGGAGAATTTACCGTATCAGGTACCATAAAGGATGCCCCGGACCAGAAAATTTTTTTAGATGAGATTTATTTTAATCAAAGTTTGCCGCAGGTAATAGATACAGCAAAAGTTGAAAATGGAAGATTTACCATCAAGGGCATCGGTGCTGAGCAAGGAATTTACAGGCTTCGCCTGGAAAAGGGGGGAGGTTATATTTTTATCAACGACCAGGAACAAATCAGTGCTTCGATCAACCCGGCTATTCACAGCTTGCAGGCTGCAGATTTCAGCAGTCCCGTAAACAAGTCATTGCAAAAATTTCTTGCCATCCTCGATTCTTTGCAAAATCAATTAAAGGCATCCGAAGATCAGCTTAAAGCTTCGCAAGCATCGAAATCAACAGACAGCCTGGCCGAATCCCAAAATAAGGTGATGGATATCAACACCCGGTACAAAGATTTTATCATCCGGTATGTTGACACAACTTCAAGCCCCGTTATGGCACTTTTCGCGTTGGGTTATACCCAGGGTATAGATCCAAAAATTGTGGACAGTTCTGTTGAAGTCGTTTCGAAAAAATTTCCGCAGCACCAGGCTTTGCAACAATTGGTAAGTGAATACAAAACCCAAATGGCGAAAAGTGTGAAGAAAGATACCAGCTCAAGTACCATGGTTATGGCTCCTGAGCTCATAATGCCTGATACCTCCGGAAAGCAATTCTCGCTTGCCTCACTCCGCGGCAAGTATGTTTTAGTCGATTTTTGGGCAAGCTGGTGCGGTCCATGCCGCGGGGAAAATCCCAACGTGGTTGCGGCTTATAAAAAATTCAAGGATAAAAATTTTACGATTCTCGGAGTTTCACTGGACAAAGACAAATCCGATTGGCTGAATGCCATCCACCATGATGGCCTTACCTGGTATCATATCAGTGATCTTAAATTCTGGAACAGCGCTGCTGTTTCAATATTTAATTTTGAGAGCATCCCATACAATGTTTTGCTGGATCCAAACGGAAAAATTATTGCTACCGCTTTGCGCGGTGAAGATTTGCAACAAAAGCTTTCTGAAGTCCTGAAATGATTATATTATGAATTTTAAAATCATGGCTTCCTTATTGGCTTATTAAAAATGGGCTTTTACATGAGTACCCCGGCTTAAGAAGGATCTTGAGATTGAAGTATTGATTCTGGGTAGGAGTTTTCCAATGGAATTACTTTTAGCCTGATTGCATCAGAAATTATTAATGGTTTGATCTCATGAAAAGAGCATGGTGATAATAAGTTATTCGGCCTTGAAAGGATTTGATCACTTATGTGCTTTTTAAAACCATGGCAGTAGTTTTTTAATTTCACTTTTATCATTTGCTGTAAAGATCATGCTCAGCTCGAAACCATTTCTTACCTGGCTCGAGGTCTTCAGGTTTGATATGGTATAATCAAAACTAAATCCGGCCTGGAATCCATCCCGCTGGTAACCAACATAAGGAATGATCGCATCTTTTACCCGGTGCCATAGTCCGAAATTAATAACTTGTATCTTATCCAGCCCAACCTGGATGCCATACGCAGCTCCCACTGTAAGTTCTTTTGCAGCGCTTTGCTCCTGGTAATTCATAGAAAAATAAAAAATACCATCATAGCCAACATCTGCCTGGCCCCCGGCAATAAATGTGAACCTTCTTGGCATCCTGAATTCGTTTGCCTGGATATTATCTTTATGCCTGATTACATTATACGCTCCAATTCCTGCGAAAAAAGATTTGTCAGTTAATGTCATGTGATATACCGAACCCACATTGATATCGAAATAATTCGTTTTACCTGCAGGCAATGACTCTCCGATTGGCAACGAAGGATCGAACCCGCTGCCGCCAAATTGGTTTTCAAAGCTCAGTGAAGAAAAGTCAATTCTCCGCTCATTATAAATACCCTGGAATCCCAATCCGATTGTATGTATGTTATCCTGGTCCAAAACAATATTATATGCAGTGCTAACACCAATTGTACTTGACTTTACTGCACCGCCAAGAGTTTTATCATTTAAAACACAAATTCCTGCACCCAGGGTGTTGCCTTCCTGGATATGTTTTTTTAATAAAACTGCATCAGCCGAAAGCGCTACTGTTGTAAAAGGCGATCCCCCCGTCCCCCATTGTGAGCGGATATTACCTGCAATCCTGTACGGGCCATCGATATAACCTGTTAAAGCCGGATTGATAAATAACGGTGCAGAATAAAATTGAGAAAAATGATAAGACTGGGCCGGTACAGCCAATGAAAAAAACAACAATATGATTAGCAGGATATTTCTCATGAGATATGCTTAACGTATCAATATCGTTTGCCCGTTGGATTTAATTATATTTCCATTAATGTCTGTTCCTTCAAATACCCATGTATAAGTTTCGGTTGGTTGCACGGATCCCTTGTATTTTCCATCCCATCCTTCCCCTGTTTTTTGTGTTTGAAAAACCAATTGGCCCCAACGATTAAATACTTTGAAAAAGTTAATACGGGGAATATTTACTACAATAGGTCTTAAAACATCATTGGCATTATTTGCATTGGGAGTAAACGCCCTTGGAACAAAAACCTCAGTTTTATCAAAGACCTGTACCAATAAAGTATCAACTGTGCTACACCCGTTTTCCATATTAATTTTGATGGTATAAGTTATTTCCTTCGAGGCTGTAACAAATGGAGTTCGGGTGAATGGATCGTTCAGACCGGCTGCAGGTTGCCACAAATATTTCTGACCGATGTTCCTAGCAGTTAAAGGATAGGCAACATTTTTAATTACGCGCACGGGAAAATACTTTATACCTTGAATGCCGGCGATAATATTTACTTCCTTTTTTATACCGGATGATAGTTGCGGACAAGCCACGGGTACTGCTGTTAGAGTTACGAAATATTTTCCGCTGTCAGCAAAAATGTGGGATACTGAAAATGAATCTGCAGTTGAAAGATCTCCGAAATCCCACTGCCATTTTATTGTGCCACTATTTTCATACGTACTGGTATTCGTAAAATGATTCGCCTGCTTTTGACAAGATAAATCAAATGTAAAATCCGCCGTGGGCTTTTGCACCATTTTTAAGATAAGGGTATTTAAGGTTTCAGCTTCGCAGCCTTTGTCATTCATGATCAGGGCACTGTAAACCCCTGGCATTTCTGCTGAATAACTGGATGTAGTTGCCCCGGTAACAGGAAACCCATTTTCAAACCATTGGTAAGAACTTCCACCTGTTACATATAAAATCATTGAATTTCCTTCACACAGAATGTCTGAAGCAGAAGTGATTGATCCCTTAGGGGGTGGTATTTTGGTTACATCAATTTCATTGCTGGATGATGTACAATTCGCCGCAGCTTTTACAATCACCATGTACTTACCTGCTTCGTTGGCAATATAAATTTTTTGATCAGTATTTGCGAGCGGAACTCCATTTTTGTACCATTGATATGTCCCATTAATATTGGCGACTATTGAAACGGATTTGCCTTCACAAATCTCGGTTGAACCCAACGCAGTAATTTCTACAGCCTGGGAATTGGAAATATTTATTGTTGATGTATTGGATGCGGGTCCGCTGCACGTTCCGTTTGTGATCACTACACTATATGTTCCGGCTGTATTTGCATTGTAAGTTGAAGAAGTTGCACCGGCAATAGATGATCCGTTCAAACTCCACTGGTAGGATGTGCCACCTGATGTGGTTAGCAATTGTGATCCACCGGCGCAAATGCTGGCAGTC
>JBDUCQ010000160.1:0-5839 GCA_040003385.1 Ginsengibacter sp.
AGCCGGTGAGCAAAGAAGGTTCAGAAAGATTGATCAGGTCTGCCATTGAATATGCGATTGCAAACAAAATGCCTTCGGTGACAATCGTACACAAAGGCAATATCATGAAATATACGGAAGGTGCTTTTAAAAACTGGGGCTACGAGCTTGCTGTGAAGGAATTCGGCAATGAAGTGTATACATGGAACCAGTGGGAAGCCACCAAAAAAGAAAGCGGGGAAGCGGTTGCAAACGAGGAGATGCGGATAGCTGGCATTGGAGGTAAGATCATCATAAAGGATGCAATTGCCGATAATTTCCTGCAGCAGGCACTCCTGGCGCCTCAGAATTATTCGGTGATTGCCACGCTCAACCTGAACGGTGATTACATCAGCGATGCACTGGCTGCGCAGGTGGGTGGAATAGGCATTGCGCCTGGCGCCAACATCAACTACATAACCGGGCACGCCGTTTTTGAAGCCACTCATGGCACAGCCCCACGTTTCGCAAATACCAATACCATGAATCCTTCGTCGGTGATCCTCAGCGGCGTAATGATGCTGGAGTACATGAAATGGGATGAAGCTGCGGAGCTCATCACTAACGGTGTGGGTAAAACGATCAAATTAAAAAAAGTGACGATCGATTTTTATAATCTCATGAAAGATGCAACTTTGCTCAAAACAAGTGAATTTGCAGATGAAGTGATCAGGAATTTTTAATGACTGCGCACCTTTTTCAAAACAGGGTGTTTTACTTTACCTTTAAACTTAAACCGTAACAAATACTATGGCTGCAAAAATAAGTGTTGCAAACCCGGTGGTAGAACTGGATGGAGATGAGATGACCCGGATCATCTGGAAATTTATCAAAGACAAATTAATACTGCCTTATGTTGAAGTTGAACTAAAATATTTTGACCTCGGGATTGAGCACCGTGATGAAACCAATGACCAGGTAACAGTGGATGCTGCCAATGCCATCAGGCAATACGGCGTAGGGATTAAGTGTGCAACCATTACTCCTGATGAAGCGAGGGTCAAGGAATTCAACCTGAAACAGATGTGGAAAAGCCCCAATGGTACAATCCGGAACATACTGGACGGAACGGTGTTCCGTGAACCGATCGTCATGAAGAATGTTCCGCGACTCATTACCAACTGGACTGCCCCCATCATTGTGGGGAGGCATGCTTTCGGGGATCAATATCGTGCAACCGATACCGTTATTAAAGGAAAAGGAAAACTAACCATGACTTTTACACCTGAAGATGGAAGCGCAGTACAAACGTTTGAAGTTTACAATTTTAAAGGGGATGGGGTTGCCTTGTCAATGTATAACACCGATGAGAGCATTACCGGATTTGCGAGGAGCTGCTTCAACATGGCCCTGAGTAAAAAATGGCCTTTGTATCTTTCTACAAAAAATACCATCCTGAAAAAATACGACGGGAGATTCAAAGATATTTTTGAAGAAATTTATACCGGTGAATTCAAATCAGAATTCGAATTGGCTGGCATTACCTATGAACACCGTCTCATTGATGATATGGTAGCAAGTGCCCTCAAATGGCATGGTAATTTTGTGTGGGCCTGTAAAAATTACGATGGCGATGTTCAAAGTGATACGGTTGCGCAGGGATTCGGATCACTTGGCCTGATGACCTCTGTGCTGATCACCCCGGATGGCAAAACGATGGAAGCGGAGGCGGCGCATGGTACAGTAACAAGGCATTACCGCGATCACCAGGCCGGGAAGCCAACTTCTACAAATCCAATCGCATCAATATTTGCGTGGACACGCGGGCTTGCATTCAGGGGTAAGCTGGATGGCAATACCCCCCTGATCAACTTTTGCGAAGTCCTTGAAAAAGTATGTATTGAAACAGTAGAAAGTGGCAAAATGACAAAGGATTTGGCAGTTGGTATTTATGGAAATAAAGTTTTACATGGCGAAAATTTTTTATACACTGAAGAATTTTTAGAGGCGATCGATGAAAATTTAAAGACAAAAATTCCTTAAAAGATCTCTACAGCTGGCGAACTGAAGCCTGCAAAATCAAAAATAAAACCAGCCACCTAAATTTCGCAATATTGTTTATTAACGACGGGTTCGTTATTTAAACCATTCATAAGTTTTGTTGGATCTACAGGTATGAAACAGTAGAGAGCGATACGATTGAGCATGAAATTTAGCAAAACATAACTTATATTTACGACACTAATATATACTGAAAAAAATTTATGTCTAAGATATTAGTTGTGGATGATGATCTTGATATTTTAGTTGTAATGGAAATTCTTCTCTCCATGAAAGGGTTCGAGGTAGATGTGACGGCAAAATGGGAAAATACATTTGAAAAAATCCGGACTTTTAAACCAAATCTTATTCTCCTGGATGTTTTGATTTCCGGGAATGACGGACGAACGATTTGCAAACAGCTAAAGTCGCAAAGTGATACCAAGAACATACCCATTATTATGTTTTCTGCTCATCCAAGTGCTGCGGCAACGATCGGAGAATATGGAGCAGACGATTTTATAGCCAAGCCTTTCGATGTGAACGATTTGCTTGCAAAAGTGAATGCACAGCTTGCCATAAAAAATTAAAAAAAAATTGCTGCAGTTCCCCGCAGCAATTTTTGTATGTTTTAAGAAAAATTAGTCCTTATTACTGTTTCCCCTCATCAGTGCAACCAACAATAAAAGAAATACTGCCCCACCAACTATCCAAACCCAGGGTTGAGTATACCAGGTGTCGCTGCTCTTGTTAACACTGATATCTACTTTAGAAGTGCCGCCGCCATCCTGGGCCAGCACGGCTGTTTGGATAAAGCTCAACAGCAATAATGCAAACAAACGCTGAGCGATACTCCCTGTTTTTTTAATACTTTTCATACAAGTTGTTTTTTAGTTGTTAAGTGTATTTGTTTAATGAGGATTTAAAAATATAAAAATTATTGGTATAATTCTCTGAAAGTACGTAACCAACAACCGCGCCAGAGTAATGCTTTCAGCAAATTATGAACGGGTATCCTATATTTGTTCCATGTTATCAATCAGCCACAGGGGCAGGATAATGCCTCCATCGCCCATCAGGAAACTGGTACCATACGCCGAGGCAGCAAAAAAAAGAGGCACGAAGGTTTACCACCTCAACATCGGCCAGCCGGATATAGAAACTCCTGCCCAAATTCTTGAGGCCGTTAAAAATGCGGATATTAAAGTACTTGAATACAGCCACAGTGCAGGCAATGAAAGCTACAGGAAAAAACTTGTTCAATATTACAATTCCGTTGGTATCCATCTTGACCATCATGAGATTATTGTAACAACAGGAGGTAGTGAAGCCATCCTTTTTGGCTTCATGAGTTGTTTAGATGCAGGTGATGAGGTAATCATACCCGAACCATTTTATGCTAATTACAATGGCTTTGCAGTAGAAGCTGATGTACTGGTAAAACCGATCACTTCTAACATTGAAACCGGCTTTGCATTGCCCCCGATAGAAGATTTTGAAAAAGCAATTACTCCGAAAACAAAAGCCATCGTAATCTGCAATCCAAACAATCCAACAGGTTACCTGTACAGTAAGGAAGAAATGGAAATTCTGAAAACAATCATCCTAAAGCACGACCTGTATTTGTTTTCTGATGAAGCCTACAGGGAATTTTGTTATGAAGGAAATCATTTCAGTGCCATGCATTTGGATGGAGCGGATGAAAACGTGATATTGATGGATACCATCAGCAAAAGATACAGTGCATGCGGAGGAAGAATTGGCGCTTTGGCGACTAAAAATAAAAATGTTTTACAAACGGTTATGAAATTCGCACAGGCAAGGCTTAGTCCGCCATCTTTTGCACAGATACTGGCAGAGGCAGCTGTTGACCTGCCTGCTAACTATTTTGCGAATACAAAATCAGAATATAAATTGAGAAGGGATATTATTGTAAGCCGGTTAAACAAAATGCCGGGGGTTTTTTGCCCCAATCCAGGTGGTGCATTTTATGCAATGGCACGATTGCCCATCGATGATGCAGATAAGTTTTGTCAATGGCTGCTTGAAACGTTTTCCTACCAGAATAAAACGGTAATGCTGGCTCCGGCAACTGGTTTTTATGGAACAAACGGGCTTGGTAAAAATGAAGTAAGACTGGCTTATGTGCTGAATGCAGATGCCATCAATATGGCAATGGATTGTTTAGAACAGGCCTTAAAGGAATACCCCGGAAAAAAATCAGAATTTACAGAATTAAAGAATTAATAGAAACCAGTATCTTTGCCGCCCAAAATGTCGAGGTAGCTCAGCTGGTTAGAGCATCGGATTCATAACCCGAAGGTCGGCAGTTCAAGTCTGCTCCTCGATACATCTTTTAACTTTAAGCCTCCGGCATTACATAGATTCATATCCGCTAGCCAGCGGACGGCAGTTCAAGTCAGCTCCTCGATACTAAATCGGATCTTCACAGTTGTAAGTGTTAAATCCGCTATTACTAGTACTAAAAGCCTTGCCTGTCCTGCAATTGATGAGTACTTCAAAAATAAAACAATTTTTTTCAGCAAAATATCTTATTCCAAATTCATCTTTTGCAGTAAGGCTTTGAATTGTGGTTCATTTCTTATTGGATCAAAGGCAGGATCTGCTTTGATCCAGAACATATGATCATCCCTGGATTCATAGCCTAATTCCAGTTCTTTTAAAGCCTCATCATCATTTCCTAATGCGATATATACCTGCGAATTCCTGTAGTGAGAGAGATTTGAATATTTTTTAAGCGTCTCATTGAAGATCCTCTTTGCTTTCATAGTATCTCGCATGATAGCATAACCATAACTTTGCATGATCTGCGGATCGTCTACTTGACTGCCGTTCAATGGAAGTTTGTCAAAAAATTCTTTCGCTTTCCCAAAATTATGTTGTTTTAAATAAATGAGTCCGAGGGAAAAATCAATTACATAATTCGGTTTGGAACTCAATGATTTCATTTTATTGAACTGTTGAATAGAAAGCTCATATTCCCCGGCAAAATACAGGTTTCTCGAATAGTTCCAGTTTACAAAATAAGAGAGTGGATTAAGATCCACAGCTTTCTTAAATTCTTCTAAAGATCTTTTTTTATCCAGGCCCGAATTTATCAGCAACAAACCATAAAACATATGTGCAGCATAATTATTTGGATCAAGCGATATTGCTTTTTCCAGGTTCATTTTCGCACCGATCCAGTTATAATAAAAATTCTGCTGAATAAAACCGAAAGTTGTAAGAGCCTCACTCAGGTTACTGTCCAGGGATAAAGCTTTCTGCAGGTATGCTTTTGCTACCGGAACTTCAATAAGGGGGGACAGTCCTTTGTAAGGAACAGCATGGCAATCAGCAAGTCCTGCATACGCCATCGCATAATTCGGTTCCAGTTCTATAGCTCTTTTATAATTGGCTTCAGCGCTGTCAATACTTTCGGCAACAGTTGCATTCCAGTATGAGCGTCCTCTAAGATAAAATTTGTAGGCTTCGATATTTTCGGTATAATGTTTTGCAAGAGTTTGTTTTTCTTCCGGTGTAATGCTGGCACGCAATGCACTTGTAATTTTACCAGCCAGGTTGCTTTGGATTGATAATATATCTTTATCGTTATAGGTGTAATCCTGACCCCATAATCTTTTATTGGTACTGACATCAATAAGCTCTGCGATTACACGAAAGCTTCCTGAGTGTCTTTCCATTGTTCCTGTAAGTATTGCCGCAACTCCCAGTTCATCTGCTATTTCTTTTATACTTTTTTTCGTGTTTTTAAACCCTCTTACCGAGAACCAGGCGATCACTTTTTGTAAAGAAGAAACCCTGGAAAGGTTGTTGATTA
>JBDUCQ010000047.1:0-19498 GCA_040003385.1 Ginsengibacter sp.
TTATCAATGATTATGGATCCCGAACTAAAAAAATTCTTCATTTCAAATTTGGTGTTTATCACCTGAATTATCAGTAAAACATTGATACTTTCGTTATATACAGTAATAATAACATCAATTTAATTCATCTCAAGATCGCAGCAATCAAATATGCAGCGCTTATTTTTTTATGCGCATGGGGCAAGCTTATCATTATTATATAATTGAATACTATTTTTATTGACCTCTAAATAATTAAAATGTTCAAATTAAATTTTGGATGGAAAAGAAAAATTCTGAAGAATACACGCCCGGACCAAATATCCGGTGAGAACTACCTTGAAAACCTTCTAAATAAAATGAATACAAAGGCGGTCATCTTTGATCTTGATGGTACCCTGATTGATAATAATAGTTTTCATCTTATATCATGGAAGAGGTATATCAAAAAAACCGGCAGGGATATTTCTGAGGAAGAATATAAAAAATACATCAATGGAAGAACCAATAAAGATGCCGTAGAATATATCTATGGAAAGAAAATGAGCGATGAGGAAGCCTTACAGTATACCCTGGAAAAAGAAGAAATTTACAGGAATCTTTACAAGCCCGTGATCAAGCCGATAGCAGGACTGGTCGATTTCCTTCAGCACCTTCAGCAATTGGGAATACCGATGGCCATTGCTACTTCGGGCATACAGGTAAATATTGATTTCATGTTCGACAATATACCCATCAAAAAATATTTTAAAGTAGTTGTCAATTCTGCCGATATCAAACACGGTAAGCCGGATCCTGAGATCTATCTCAAAACAGCCTCGATGCTGGGGTTTTCTCCCAAACAATGCCTGGTGTTTGAAGATTCAATGGTTGGCATCCAGGCGGCCAAAGCGGCCAGGATGAAAGTAGTGGCAATAGCAACTACCCATCCGAGAGAAGAGCTAAAAGATGCGAATATGATCATAGAAAATTATAAACCAGAAAGTTTTTTTAAATAATCCCGTCTTATTGCTGCTGTATAAGATCCCTGTAGCCGATGAGGCGGATCCCCTTTTTTTTGATCAATGCTTTTACTTTCGGGCTGGTATAAAGATCGGTTACACCCTGCCTGTCTGTTGCTACATTTTCATAGCCGATGTGATAAACTGCCCGCAGCTCTTCATTGTCAAAACCGGGGTGATCAACAAAAACATAAGTTTTCCCGGGTTCAAGGTTGTTGAGCATTTTTGTAAAACTTTCAATTTTCTCTGAGGCGGTGGTACTTGGGCCATTGTAGCCCACGCTCCCTGCATACTCCAGATCAGGATCAACCGGTATGTGATACTCTTTCGCAAGTTTCTTTGTGAGTGCTTTTACTTCGTCAGAAAGGGTAGTGCATCCCATATGAGAAGAGAGATGACTAATGCCCGGAAGTTTGCTCAAAGCCAATTCTATCTGTGCACGAAATTCCTTTTCAACATCACTGATCTTCCATGCATTTTCAGAAATTGATTTCCCGGGATAATTTGGATTCGGGAATACCATGGGATAAAAATAACCGTTGCTGTCTTTCAGGCTTGGACAATCGGAGAGTGGTCTCCATTTGATATTTTCCCATTCACTGGTTAGAGCCAGGTGTATGCCTGCGTCAACACCGGGATTTTCCTTTAATAATTTCACTGCTTCCGGAAACCAGGGCGATGCAACGATCACTTCAATTGACGTTTCGATGCCATCTTTGTAACATTTGATAAGGGCCTGGTTTCCAGAATGTGAAAAGCCCATGTCGTCCCCTCGTACGATCAGCCTGGCAGGTTTTTGCGCTATAAGCGTCACACAAAAGCAGCAGGTGATGACCGGATAAATAAATAGAATCTTTTTCATGTACTAAAAATTATACAGTTTGTGGGCTGATACCAGTTGGAAATTCCAAAGGTAATCACACTGTTTGATGCATGGCTTGTTTATAACGTAATCGAGTAAACGCAGAGAATCCCTCTATGGTTTCAGGGTGTACATTGGCTCCAGGTTTTTCAGACAACCCTGTTATTTTTAATCCTGTTGTGATAATTATGATAGGAAATGTTGCCAATGATAATGGCACCCATTGCAATAGCAGTATCTTTTAAAAGGTTACCAGGATTGCCATCAAGGGCTGGTTTCAAATGAAGCATAATCACAAAAAGCATTAGCACCGCAGCCAATAAATAACAGGCAAGCCGTGTTAAATTATTGTTGAGTACAATCGCGATCCCTGCTGCAATCATGCCTATACCACTGATGTATACCCATACAACCCCACCAGGTATATAATCCGGAACTATGGTTTCCATTGATCCGGCTTTCATTATATTTCTTACACCAAATACAATAATGCAGATCGCGAAGACAATACTTGCGATCCTGGTTGAATTATTATTTTTCATACTATCTGGTTTTATCAGAAAAATAATGCTTTAATTCTTTTGATACAATAGCAAAAAACAAAAGTGCATAACTGTTTCGCCAGATCGGGGACCAGTTAGAACAACATGAAATTTATTTTACCTTAAGTTTTTTAAAAGAAGTGCTTCATTTTTCGGGTAGGCAAGGCATTACATATTTTTCTTAGAAGAATGAATAGAGTAAAATGCAAGTATAATATATTGATAATCAGCTAATTTATAAGTTTGCA
Source organism: Ginsengibacter sp. (assembly GCA_040003385.1). GTDB lineage: Bacteria > Bacteroidota > Bacteroidia > Chitinophagales > Chitinophagaceae > Ginsengibacter. The sequence continues at coordinate 2,633 of JBDUCQ010000047.1, forward strand.
AAGTAGATATAAAATCGTTAAACTTTTAAAACAAAGAACGTTGGCAATTCGGCGTTTTCCTATGGCTGTTAGTTGATTTTTAAATGCACTGAAAGAATTTCCCAATCACAAAGTTTATAATTTTATCCAGCGGTTTAGGAATGGAACGATTCATTTTATAGCGGATGTTCACTGCCAGGGGACGAAGAAAAGTTCATTTAGAGAACAACCTGATTTAATTCCTGTGAGATAGGATCCCAATACTTTTTATACAAGGATTCCCGAAAAACAGGTTTCATATTTTTAACCAGAGGTACAATAGTGCTGCAATGACGCCACCGATTAATGGCCCAATCACCGGGATCCACGCATAGTTCCAGTCACTCGATCCTTTTTTCCTGATGGGCAATATGGCATGTGCTATCCTTGGGCCCAGGTCCCTTGCGGGGTTAATCGCATACCCGGTTGTGCCGCCAAGGCAGAGACCGATTCCCCAGACAAGAAAAGCCACGGGTATGGCCCCCAGAGAGCCAAGGCCAATTGGAGTTTTGTGGTCAGTGATCTCCGCATTGGTAAAATAAAAGATCACAAACACCAGAACAAAAGTTCCGATGATCTCACTTGTTAAATTAGCAAAACGGTTAAGAATGGCCGGGCTGGTGCTGAATACTGCCAACTTTAGAGAGGGCTCATCTGTAATAGAGAAATGATCTTTGTATATAAAGTAAACGAGCACAGATCCCAAAAATGCGCCTGCCACCTGCGCAAGGATGTACCAGCCTACTTTTGCCCAGCTGAATTTTTGTGCGATCGCAAGTGCAATTGTTACTGCAGGATTCAAGTGTGCCCCACTAAAAGGTGCTGCAATCACAACTCCTACAAATACTGCAAGGGCCCAGCCTGTGGTGATAACTATCCAGCCGCTGTTGTTGCCTTTGGTTCCTTTCAGTACAACATTTGCGACTACGCCATTCCCTAAAAGAATCAAAAACATCGTTCCTATAAACTCTGCAATATATTCGGTCATGAAATGAATTTTTATTTTTGCAATCAGTTATCTGCCCAGGCTTTAGCAGCTTTCACAGCCCTGTTCCAGCCGGTAATCAATTCATTTTTGTTAAAGCCGGAATCAGCTTCAAAACAACGGTCCATTTTCCATTGTGCTTTTATCTCATCAATATTTTCCCAATATCCAATAGCGAGCCCTGCAAGGTAAGCAGCACCAAGTGCGGTAGTTTCGGTGATTTGAGGCCTCACCACTTTTGCGCCCAAAACATTTGCCTGGATTTGCATCAGGAGGTCATCAGCGGTTGCACCACCGTCTACCCTTAATTCACGGATGGCGGCTCCCGAGTCCGCTTCCATGGATGTGAGTACATCAAGCGTTTGCAGTGCTATGCTTTCAAGGGCGGCCCTTGCGATATGTGCCCGGGTGGTTCCCCTTGTGATACCCACCATTGTCCCTCTCGCATGCTGGTTCCAATGTGGTGCTCCCAATCCCGCAAATGCTGGTACCAGATATACACCGCCATTATCATCTGCTTTTTTTGCAAGTGCTTCTACAGATGAAGCGTCAGGAATTATTTCCAAGCCATCGCGCAACCATTGAACAACGGCACCCCCGATGAAAATACTTCCTTCCAGTGCGTATTGCACCTCCTCATTAACCTTCCATGCTATCGTGGTGACCAGGTTGTTTTTTGAAACGATCGCTTTAGTACCAATATTCATCAGCATGAAGCAACCGGTGCCATATGTGTTTTTTACCATTCCTTTTTCCGTACACATTTGTCCGAATAAGGCAGACTGCTGATCACCCGCTATCCCGGCAATTGGAATTTTCGCAGAAAGGATCTGTCCTGATGTTTCGCCATACACTTCACTCGAGGAACGCACTTCTGGCAACATTCCCTGTGGTATGCCGAAAAGTTCCAAAAGTTCTTCATCCCATGAAATGTTATGAATATTGAATAACATGGTCCGTGATGCATTGGTAACATCTGTTGCATGAACTTTACCACCGGTTAAATTCCAAAGCAACCATGAGTCTATAGTACCGAAAGCAAGGTGCCCATCTATGGCGTCCTGCCTTGTGCCGGCGACATGATCAAGGATCCATTTTATTTTGGTGGCTGAAAAATAGGCATCGATGATAAGGCCGGTTTTTTCCTGTATTTTTTTTCCATGCTCATCCCGAAGGCCATCACAAAACGATGCTGTTCTCCTGTCCTGCCATACAATTGCATTATACACTGGTTTGCCTGTTCGCCTGTCCCACACAACTGTCGTTTCCCGCTGGTTGGTGATGCCAAGTGCAGCTATGTTAGCCGGCGTAAGGTTGGCCTTTACTATTGCTTCAATTGCTACAGCTGCCTGCGATGTCCATATCTCGGAAGGGTTGTGTTCTACCCACCCAGGCTCGGGAAAAATTTGTAAAAATTCTTTCTGAGCCACGGATATTATATTTCCTTCATGATCAAAAATGATTGCACGGGAACTGGTAGTGCCCTGGTCAAGTGCGAGAATATATGAATGTTGTTCCATCATGATTGGTACGATTCACGGAGAAAGCAGTTACTGAAAAGTCGTTGCCATTTACCGGAAATACGAAACTGAAATTATCACAATTCATTTCATCTCAGGATGATAATTTAATGATGTACATCATTAAAATAATAAAGTCATGAACATCCCAATAATTTTAGTGCACCGGTAATAAATACCCCTGGCATAAACTTATAAAATCCAAAACCTGTTTTTTTTGCCATTCTTCGTCGTACTCCAACTCTTTTGCAATTATCTGAGCCACTACTGGGGCTGCTGAAATAGCAGCAGACACATCTAAAAACAAAATACGAATTCTTCTTGCTAAAACGTCTTCAATTGTCCGGGCCATTTCATTGCGGACTCCCCATACCACTTCAGCCTGGGTATAGGGCAACCTGTCACAAAGGGTTTTCGAAAGCATAGGGTTGTTTGTAATCAGCTGTTTTACCTGGCTCTCATCACTGCCGTATATGCTAAAATGATTTCCGGATTGATGATCTGTATAACCATGGATTTTAATATTTTTCGTTTTGCAAGCCACCTGTCTCAAATTAAAAATTTGAATTGCCTTATCCACTGTGGCTTCCGCCATTTTACGATAGGTGGTCCATTTCCCACCTGTGATCGTGACCAGTCCTGATTTTGCAACCAGCAGTTTATGGTCACGGGGTATTTCTTTGGTATTGCCCCTGTGTTTTTGCGGGGCAGTAAGTGGCCTCAGCCCCGCAAAAACACTCAATACATCCTTCTCCTGAGGAGGATTTGTCCAATATTGTTTCAATGTTTTAAAAATAAAATCTACTTCTGATCTCATCGCCCTGGGTTCTATTGAATTTTTTTGAATCGGTGTATCTGTTGTTCCTATTAAAACATGGTGGTGCCATGGTAATGCAAATAACACCCGGCCGTCTGATGTTTTTGGGATCATTACCCCGCTGCTGCTGTTGAGGAATGTATGATCCACTACCATGTGGATCCCCTGGCTGGCTGTAATTATTGGTTTGCTGCCTGGTAAGTCCATTTGTAAAATATCATCCACAAAAACTCCTGTTGCATTTACCACTACTGTAGCGGTAAAGTTATACTGATTGCCACTTTCAAGATCAATGGCAGAGACTCCGCGGAGCTTTCCATCTTGCTTGTTCAGGCCGGTTACCCGGACGTAATTACAAATGACCGCTCCCATTTCTGAACAGGTCTGTGCAAGATTGAGCGCAAGCCTGGCATCATCAAAATGGCCATCAAAGTATTCAATACCGGCCACGATCTTTTCTGAAGATAAAACGGGGAGGAGATGCTGAACAATTTCTTTTCTTAATATTTTGGAAGGACCCAGGCTTTGATTGCCAGAGATCCAATCATATATTTTTAACCCGATGTAATATTTGATCCTGCTCCACAGGTTGTAGCAAGGGATCACAAAAGATTGCCTCGAAATAAGATGTTTGGCGTTCCGGAAAAGAATGCCTCTTTCGTGGAGTGCTGTATAAACAAGTTGCAGGTTACCCTGGGCAAGGTAACGCACACCACCGTGGATGAGTTTTGTGCTGCGGCTGGATGTACCCTTCGCAAAATCAGACTGTTCTAAAAGCAACGTTGAAAAACCCCTGCTGGCAGCGTCTAGCGCAATTCCAAGACCTGTGGCCCCACCCCCGATAATAATAAAATCCCAGGTTTTATTTTCCTGGCTTTTAAGGATATGCAGCTCACGTTTGAATCCAGTTGTCATGTGTGTCGTCATCATCTTCCCAGGCATGATTCGTACAAAAATACTCCTCCAATCATATATATATCATCAGGATTCATTAAATTTCAAAGCCTCTTTTATTCGTGAGACAAAAAATGCCAACATGAAATTTATCTTTCTGCTTTTACTATCTTTTTTATTTTTCACAATTGTATCTGCGCAACCGCACAAAGGCTGGCAAAATTTATTCAACGGGAAAAACCTTTCGGGGTGGAAAGCAGTAGGGGGTGATGCTAAATTTTCAATAGAAAACGGAGCCATCGTGGGCACAACGGCTATGAACACACGCAACACTTTCCTTGTGACAGAAAAAGAGTACAGCGATTTTGTATTGGAGCTCGATATCCTGGTGGAAGATACCGCTGGCAATTCCGGTGTGCAAACCCGCAGTCATTTCGATCCCGGGGGAAATGAGGGCACCGGCAAAGTTTATGGACGCCAGTGTGAAGTGGATCCATCGTCCAGGAAATGGACGGGTGGAATCTATGATGAGGGCAGACGGGAATGGTTGTACCCCTTGTCACTGAACTCAAAATCACAGGATGCCTATAAGCCGGGCGTGTATAACCATTACAGGATTGAATGCATAAAAAATGAAATGAAAACCTGGGTGAATGGCAAATCCTGCGCATACGTAGCAGATACGCTTGACGAAAAAGGTTTTATTGGTTTGCAGGTACATGCCATCAGCAATCCTGCTCATGCCGGTAAAAAAGTTTTTTTCAAAAATATCCGCATCAAAACAGGTGAAATAAAACCTTCTACCTTCCCGCGTGGAATCTTCGTGGTGAATTTCGTACCAAATACCCTGACAAGCTATGAAAAATCAAATGGCTGGAGACTTCTGTTTGATGGAAAATCAAATGCAGGCTGGATCAGTGCAAAATCAAACCTGTTCCCGGCAATGGGATGGAATATCAGCAACGGTAATATCTCGGTGCTTCCTTCTGAAGGGAAAGAGGCTTCGAATGGGGGCGACATAGTTACGAGGGAGGAATTCAGTGCATTCGACCTCTCATTCGAGTTCAGGCTCACCCCGGGTGCAAACAGCGGAGTTAAATATTTTGTGACACTGAAAGAAATAACTCCCGGATCGGCGATAGGGCTCGAATACCAGGTGCTGGATGATTCACTGCACCCGGATGCAAAATTAGGCCGCAATGGCAACAGGACACTGGCTTCGCTGTACGATCTCATTCCTGCGGTTAAACCAAAAAGATTTATACGCCCCGTAGGTGACTGGAATTTTGCAAGACTGGTTGTTTATCCCGGCAACAAAGTTGAACATTATCTCAATGGCATAAAAGTGCTGGAATATGTTCGCGGTTCAAAAGAATTCAAGGACCTCGTTGCGATCAGCAAATACGTTGTTTGGCCAGAATTTGGACTGGCGCCCCAAGGTCATATATTATTACAGGATCATGGTAATGCGGTTTCTTTCCGCAGCATTAAGATCAGGTCTCTTCAATAATCATTAATTATTTTTCATGGAACAATCACGTCGCAATTTTTTAAAAAAATCAGTCATGGCGTCTACCGCCTTGTATGCGGGAAGCATGGGATTTACAGCAAAAAGCTATGGAAATATAATGGGCTCTAACAGCAGGGTGCGCCTGGGGGTTGTTGGGTTTTCGGATCGTTTCAAAACCTCTTTGTTCCCGGCATTTTTAAATCACTTTAAAGAACTGAATTTTGACATCAGTGCCGTTTCTGATATCTGGAAATTGCGCAGGGAAGAAGGGCAGGCTTTTTTGAAAGAAAAGCTAGGGCATGATATCAAAGCCTGCATCAACAATGATGAATTGTACCGAAACAAAGATATAGATGCTGTCATCATCAGTACTGCCGACTTCCAGCATGCACTGCTTGCAATTGAAGCTGTAAAGTCTGGTTGTGATGCATATGTGGAAAAACCCTTTGCTGAAACCATGGAAGACAACCGCGCAGCATTGAAGGCAATAAGAGCTACTAACAAAATTGTACAGGTAGGATCGCAACGAAGAAGCGGGGCGAACTACCAGGCTGCAGCAAATTTTATCAGGGAAGGAAAATTCGGGCCTGTCACAATGGTTGAACTTACCTGGAATTTAAACCAGCCCGGAAGGTGGAGAAGACCTGACCTCGTTGCAAAGTGCAGGGAGGCAGATACCGATTGGAAAAGATTTTTAATGAACCGGCCTTTCGAGGCATGGGACCCCCGTAAATACCTTGAGTACCGGCTGTTCTGGCCTTATTCCTCAGGCATGCCAGGTCAATGGATGAGTCACCAGATTGATACAGTGCATTGGTTTACCGGCTTGCAGCATCCCCGCAATGTGGTTGCCAACGGTGGGATTTATGTTTGGAAGGATGGAAGAAAAAACTGGGACACCACCACAGCCGTCTTCGATTACGGACCAGCAGATGATCCTGGGAGTGGTTTCCAGGTTACATTCAGTTCCAGGATGCACAATGGCGATGAAAGGCCGGCAGAAATCTATTATTCCAATGGCGGCGAATTGAACCTGATTACGAATACGGTTTCGTCCAACGGCGGCCTTACAGAAAAAATGGCGGCTGCGATGAACATGAAGCCTAATTTACTTCCAGAGATCTCGCTTGCCGACAAATCAATGGTAGCAGTGGCCACTGCGAATACCGGCGGAGATATACTAACGAGTAACCATATGCGAAATTTTATGGAATGTGTGTTAAGCCGTAAGCAACCGAATGCCCCGGTTGAGGCCGGATACTCTCATTCAATCGCTACCATTATGACGAATGCTGCCGTACGAACCGGTGCCAGGGCCACATTTGATGCTGCCACACAGGAAGTGATGGCCAATGGAAAAGTTTTCAAATATTAAGCCGGAGCAATTTTGAAAAAATTATGAAATTATCCCGGGATACGATACCATTGGTCAGCCCGCTTCATGCAAAGATCCCGGGTGAAAATATTTTTGACTTTCCTGAAAGGGTTTTGCAATTTGGAACCGGTGTATTGTTGCGTGGCTTACCGGGATTCCTAATAGACCAGGCAAACCGCAAGGGAATTTTCAAGGGAAGAATTGTTGCAGTAAAATCAACCATGCAGGGCACTGTTGAACCATTCGTAAAACAGGATGGATTGTATACTGTTTGCATCCGTGGCCCTGAAAAAGGCAAAATGGTTGAGGAAAATATTATTTCAGCTTCCATCAGCAGAGCCTTATCCGCAAATGAACAATGGCCAGAAGTGCTGGAATGCGCGCACAATCCTTTGCTAAGAATAATAATTTCCAACACCACAGAAACCGGTATCGAAATGATAACGGAAAATTTCATTGACTTACCTCCCGTGTCTTTTCCCGGAAAATTAATGTCTTTCCTGTATGAACGTTTCAAAATTTTTGGAAAAAGAAATGAGGGTGATGTGCTGGTGATACCCACAGAACTCATTACAGACAATGGGGAAAAATTACGGACAATTGTTTTTCAGCTCGCAACAGATAATAACCTACCCGCAACGTTTACCGGATGGCTGGAAGATCATGTTCATTTCTGCAGTTCTTTAGTAGACAGGATCGTTCCTGGCAAACCAGAACAGAATGAAATGCACGCATTTGAGAAACAGTTGGGTTATTCAGATGAATTGCTGACTGTGGCCGAACCCTACCATTTGTGGGTAATAGAGGGTGACGAACAGGTAAGGAAGATTTTATCCTTTGCAGAAGTTGATAGCAATGTGATTATCACCGCCAATATTGGCAGGTATCGTGAATTGAAATTAAGGTTGTTGAATGGCAGCCACACGATGAGTTGTGGACTGGCATTCCTGTCAGGCTTTGATTCGGTGTATCACGCGATGAAGGAAAAATGGTTTTATGCATTTGTAAGAGGATTGATGCTCTCTGAAATTGCCACTTCAATTCCCTTCGATCTGAACGATGAAGAGATCCACGATTTTGCATACCAGGTGCTTGAGCGTTTTACCAACCCCTTCATCAGGCATCTATGGCTGAACATTTCCATGAACTACACTTCAAAATTAAAAATCAGGAATGTGCCGGTTCTTTTGAAATATTATGAAAAGCATAAATCAGTGCCCGGATATATGGCACTTGGATTTGCGGCCTATATATTATTTATGAGGCCGGTAATGCAGGAGAATGATAAATTTTTCGGGCAAAATGGAGATGAAAAATACCTGATCAATGATCCTCATGCTGCTTATTATTTCCATCTTTGGAAAAACAGAAAAGATCATGAGGTGGTAACAGAGGTGCTGGGCAACCGGGATCTATGGGAGGAAGACCTTTTAATGTTGCCAGGATTTTCAGTTGCTGTGATTGAATTATTAACGTTGATGAAGCAAAATGGCATCCCATCCGTGATGTCGCGGTACTCGTAAAAAAATAAACATTCTAAATGTTTTAAATGATTTTACCAGGTGAATATGGAGGATTATACCAGTTGCAGCAGACAATGCGATGGTTTGGGCCCGAAGACCCGGTAAGCCTGATGGACCTTAAACAGGCGGGTTGCAGCGGTGTTGTAACAGCGCTTCATCACATTCCCAACGGAGATCTCTGGACTTTGGAAGAGATCAAAAAAAGAAAACTTGAAATTGAAAGTGTGGGTTTAAAATGGTCGGTGGTGGAAAGTCTGCCTGTACATGAAGAAATCAAAACACACTCAGGAGATTTTTCAAAATACATCAAAAATTATATTGCTTCCATTGCCAATTTATCAGCGAGTGGCATCAGGATCATTACTTACAATTTCATGCCGCTTCTTGATTGGATCCGAACCGATTTGAATTTTATGGTTGCCGATGGAAGTTCAGCATTGAAATTTGAAAAAGCGGCCTTTGTGGCATTCGACCTTTTTATCCTGCAGAGGCAGGATGCCGTAAATGATTATACCCGTGATGAAATAGAAAGGGGGAGACAATTTTTTTTAGCCATGACCGGTGACGAAAAATCAAGGCTTACGGACAATATCATTGCAGGGTTGCCCGGAAGTGAAGAATCATTTACCCTGGAACAATTGAGATCTTCCCTGCAAATATATAAGGGCATTACCACTGATGAGCTTCGAAAAAACCTTGTTTACTTCCTGGAGCAGATCAGTGAAGTGGTTGCAGAAAATAAAGTGAGCCTGGCAATTCATCCGGATGACCCTCCTCATCCCGTGCTTGGATTGCCACGGATTGTAAGCACATATAATGACCTGGAAAAAATATTTGAAGCAGTTTCTATACCGAATAACGGGTTATGTTTTTGCACAGGTTCGCTGGGGGTAAGACCAGATAATGACCTGGTAAAAATGATACAAACATTTGGTGCAAGGATTCATTTTCTGCACCTGCGCAGCATCCGCAGAAATGAAATCGGTGATTTTTATGAAGACCACCACCTGGGCGGAGATGTGGATATGTATGGTGTAATGAAAGAAATTCTGGTGCTGATGCAGGAACGAAAAATTTCAATTCCAATGAGGCCCGACCATGGCCACCAGATGCTGGATGATCAGAAAAAGAAAACAAGGCCCGGATACTCTGCTATTGGACGTTTGCGTGGTTTGGCAGAATTACGTGGGTTGGAAATGGGCATTATGAAGTCACTGTTTTGGCAAGATCAAAATCAAAAGGTCTGATGAAAAATTTTTTGAGTGAAGACTTTTTATTGAAAACTAAAACGGCAAGTCGTTTGTATCATGAATTTGCAGAAAATTTACCTATTGTTGACTTTCATTCTCATCTCTCACCAAAGCACATAGCAGATGATATCAATTTTAAGAACCTTTCGCAGGCATGGTTATCGGGAGATCATTATAAATGGCGTGCGATGCGGGTTAATGGAGTTGATGAAAGCTATTGTACTGGAGAAAGAAGCGATGAGGAAAAATTCGAAAAATGGGCAGAGACAGTTCCTTATACATTAAGAAATCCTCTCTATCACTGGACCCACCTGGAACTGCAAAGGTATTTTGGTATCCGGGAGATATTAACGCCACAAAGCGCAAAAAAAATATACGATACCTGCAATGAAAAATTGCAGTCTCCGGAATTTTCAGTTCGTAACTTATTGTTGCGGATGAAAGTTGAATTGGTGGCAACCACAGATGATCCTGTTGATCCGCTAGAGCATCATGAGAAGCTCCGGAAAGAAAGATTTGCTGTAAAGGTTTTGCCGACATTCCGCCCTGATCGTACAATGGAAACTGGTGACGTAATGGTTTTTAATCAATACATCAGCCAACTCGGGAAAATGACAGGAGAAGCGATAACAACATACAGTCATTTCATAAGTGCCTTGAAAAAGCGGCATGACTATTTTTCTTCAATGGGCTGTTGTATCTCAGATCATGGGTTGGAATATTTATACAGTGAAGAGAATCAACAAGAGCAGGTGGCAGATATTTTCAGGTTGCTGAGGGAGGAGCAAACGATCACTAAACGTGAAAGTTTGCAATTCAAATCGGCGCTGTTGTTCGAATTTGCAAAATGGGATCATGAAAAAAAATGGGTACAACAATATCATCTTGGTGCTTTGCGAAAAAACAATAGTCGCAAAATAAGCGAACTGGGAGCCGATACCGGCTGGGATTCGATCGGTGATTTTAATCACGGGAAACATTTGTCACGGTTTCTGGATCGATTACATTCATCAGGAAATCTGGCAAAAACAATTCTATACAATTCTAACCCTGCCGATAATGAATTAATGGCCTCCATGACCGGTAATTTTAATGATGGTTCATACCCCGGAAAAATTCAATGGGGTTCTGCTTGGTGGTTTTTGGACCAGAAAGAAGGTATGATCAAACAAATCAATGCAATATCGGCCATGAGTTTATTGAGCAGGTTTGTTGGGATGGTGACTGATTCCAGGAGCTTCCTTTCCTACCCTCGGCATGAGTATTTCAGGCGGATCTTGTGCGACTTATTCGGAGACGATGTGGAAGCGGGTGAATTACCCGGTGACATTGACTGGATTGGCAAGATCATCCAGGACATTTGCTACAACAACGCAAAAAACTATTTTGGTTGCTAAGCTGCACTATGCTAATTCAGAATTGTCACCTCTTTGTAATTTCAGTTTTGACACTAATAAGTTTCCCCCCTCAATTTCTCTAATTATATTGAAACTCAGGGCACTGTGAACATGAATGCCATTTTCCGAATTCATTTTCATCTTAATCTCAAACATCGGTTACTCATTCAAACCCTTTATCTTTACACCTCTATATATATCCGAAAAACTCTATTACTACTACTACGCTATTCGTTCTAACAGGAAATCTGATATCTATTTTCGTGAAAGGTGAGAAATCCTGATATTCATTTATCATGAGTGATGCAATTAAATGTGCAGAATTTTTACTGCACAAATAAGTCATAAAATAAATTGAAGCTTAAAGCAGAGCTAGAAAAAGTATGAAAACAGCAACTTCTCAAAAAGTAAAAAATATTCGTACGAAAGACAACAAAGAAAAAATAAAACAAAGCGATCTTCACAAAGCTCTTTCGTATGCGAACAATATGCTCAAAACGGTACGCCAACCCTTTTTGCTGCTTTATCCCGGCTTAAAAATCTATACAGCCAACGAATCTTTTTATAAAACTTTTAAAGTTCAACCCAAGAAGGCAGAAGGCAAATTAATTTACAAATTGAATAAAGGCCAGTGGGAAATTCCATTATTGAAGAAATTACTAGAAAAAATACTATCGAAAAAAACAATGTTCCGGGATTTTGAAGTCGAACATTTTTTTAAAAGTACAGGTCATAAAAAAATGTTATTCAATGCCAGGCGAATGGATATCCCTGGTTCTGATGAACCGATCATCATGCTTGCCATCGAGGATGTAAATTCAAATACTACTAAGGATCATGTAAATGAAACCATTGAGCAATTGGCAAATATATCGAAGCAGAAAAATGAACTGGCCTCACACCTGCAGGATGTACGTGAAGAGGAGAGGGCCACTATGGCCCGCGAAATTCATGACGAACTTGGTCAGCAGTTGACTGCGGTGAAAATGGACATGAGCTGGTTATACAAAAAAATAAATTCTGCAGATCAAAACATCAAAGAAAAGGTGAAGTCAACGATTACTCTGATTGATGACACCATAAATACTGTCAGAAGGATAGCGACTGAACTCCGGCCAAGCATCCTCGATGATTTGGGGCTTGTCTACGCCATAGAATGGCATGTGGGTGAATTTGAAAAAAGGGCGGATATCAAAGTTGAGTACAATACCAATTGCAATGATTTAGAAATTCCTTCTAAACTTTCTATAGCCTTTTTCAGGATACTACAGGAATCCTTCACAAATATTGCCCGGCATGCAAATGCAACGAACGTGCAGGTATCTTTGATGATGGAAGAAAGGATGCTTACATTATCGATCGAAGACAATGGAAGCGGCTTTGATGCTGATAAAAAACAAAAAAATGAATCCTTTGGACTCATGGGTATAAAAGAAAGAACCCTGATGATAGGCGGGGAATACCTGGTAAAAAGTAAACCAGGATCCGGGACCAAGGTATTGGTGACCGTTCCATTGATTGCTTAATCGTGTAAAGAAGCGCATAAAATGATTCGCATATTAATTGCCGACGATCATATTATCGTACGTAAAGGATTGAAACAAATTTTGCTTGAAGAGTTTCCTTCTGCCCACATCAAAGAAGTTTCCGATGCTGAAGAATTGATTGATGAAACATTTAGCTCAAAATATGATGTGGTTATTTCAGATATTTCAATGCCGGGCAGAAGTGGTCTTGATGCCTTACACCAAATCAGGGAAAGTCGACCAAAATTGCCGGTATTAATATTAAGCATCCACCCGGAAGATCAATATGCGATCCGTGTTTTGAAGGCAGGTGCATCCGGGTATTTGAACAAAGGGCTGGCGGCGGAAGAATTGGTGAAAGCGGTCCGTAAGGTGCTTTCCGGCGAAAAATATATATCAGGAGCAGTAGCTGATAAGTTGGCGGCCACCCTCAATAACAGCAATGATAAGGAATTGCACAGCCTCCTTTCGAACCGTGAATTTGATGTATTAAAATTGCTGGCGTCAGGAAAATCTGTAAAGGAAATTGCAGAAAGAATTTCCCTGAGCATGACAACTGTCAGTACCTACCGTTTCAGGATCATGATCAAAATGCAGATGAAAACGAATGCTGATCTTACCAGGTATGCGATAGATCATAAACTTCTTTAGCATGTACTATTTACACATTTGTAGTACTCCTACTACAAAACTTCTTTTGATTCAACTGCACGATTTATAGAAGATCGACTATCCCCACAACTAATAAGATACCCGTTCTTTGCAGGAATATGGAGGGAAATTATGCCGGAAATGCGATGATTCAACAAGTAGTTAATTCAATTTTAAAATAAGAAAGCAGGTCACTTTTTTTCTAACTTAATCAGCAAACTATTATAAAAATCTACAATTTATTCTCTTATTGGCGGCTTTAGCAGCTGTATTTAAAAATAAATTGTTATATGAAAATAGGCACCCGTATAGTGATCCGGACCGTTATTCTCCCACTTCTTATTTTGTTTTTTAATTACGCAAGGGCGCAGCCAGGCCCAAAGCCTAACCTTTTCGATGCATACCCGGCTTCGATGGACTGCCCTGTAACTGAACTTGAAAAAGCATTCTCTTCGGTAAAAGGTGATCCGGTGGAGTTCATTTTTTCGGGCAATAGCTTTACCGGTGTAGTAGTCGCCTCAAAACATACATTTACAAATCTCCGGAACGTGGTGATAAGGATTACCAATCTGCAGGGTACAATTTTTCACATTTCCAAAATCACGAATGCTGATAACACCAACAGTTACACCGGGAGGATCCTCAATCTGAAATATGGCGATGGTTTCGAATTGAAAAACATTTCAGGTAATTATTACCTGAAGAAGATCAAAACAGATGATGTTATCCAGGACTAACCTACCCATTCCAACAACCCCGCTTTAGATATCCCATAACACATGAATATGAAATTAACCAACGTTTTTTTTCTCCTTTGTGGAATCCTTTCTTCCATGTCTGCCCTGAGCACCCCTTCACTCAGTAGCCTGCCATCTGCCCAGGCCACCATCTACCTGGATTTTGACGGTGAAACTGTTGATGCAACGTTATGGAACAACGGGAACACGATTTTGTCTGTTCCTTCAACATTGAATGATGCCCAGATCACAGAAGTATTTAACAGGGTATCCGAAGATTACAGGCCATTTAACATCAACATCACAACGGATGTTTCTGTTTACCTTGCTGCCCCTTTGAATAGGCGCGTAAGGATCATTGTATCTTCCACCAGTGCATGGTATCCCAGTGCTGGCGGAGTAGCATACACAAATTCTTTTACTTATGGCGATGATACACCCGGCTTTGTTTTTGAGGATCGTTTAGGACCTTATGACCCTAAAATGGTTGCAGAAGCATGTACGCATGAGAGTGGCCATACGCTCGGGCTTTTGCACCAATCATCATACAACAGCACGTGCACATTGGTATCTACATACAATTCCGGAACTGGCACAAATGAAATCGGGTGGGCGCCGATAATGGGAGCCGCTTATTTCAGAAACCTTACAGCCTGGAACAATGGCCCCACCCCTTCAGGATGCACGTCGAACCAGGATGAGCTTACAATCATCACGGGTGCCAATGGATTTAGCTACCGGCCGGATGATCACAGCGATGACCCCAATTCAAACCCTACAGTTATTCCCATCAGTAACCAGGCTTTTTCAACTAAAGGAATCATCACTACCTCTGCAGATAAAGACGTGTTCCAACTTAACCTTGCAAGCGATGGGGTTTTACACCTGGACGCAAATCCCTTTTCTGTGGGACCGGCCAATGATGGTGCTGATCTCGATATAGCACTCACATTGCTCAATTCCTCAAAACAAACCATCAACACTTTCAATGATCCGAATGTTCTAAATGCTGTGATAGATTTATCGGTGAAAGCAGGCACCTATTACCTGATTGTGAATGGTGTGGGTAACATCAACGCCCCGGATTATGGCAGCCTTGGTTCATACACTATTTCAGGCACTTTCAGCGGACTCAGCGTTACACCAATCCATTCCATTTCGTTAACAGGTAATATAGATAAAAATAAACACAACCTTTCCTGGAATATCATTTCGGATGAACCGATGAAAACGATCGAGCTCCAAAAATCAACAGACGGATCAGATTTTACAACATTGACAAGGATGGGAGCATCGGCTAGAAATTTCAACTATGATCTGTTCACCACCGACAACATTTTTTATCAGCTCAAAGTTATTTCTGTCATTGGAGAAGTAGCATATTCTAATGTATTTAAGTTAAGGTCGGCCAACAGCAGTAAAAAAACGTTTGTAGTTTCAACATTTGTTCATGATGAGATCATGGTGAATGCTCCTGAAAAATATCAATTCCAGCTTTTAGACATCGCGGGTAAAATTATTCTGAAAGGCAGCCATGAGGCCGGTGTTAACAGGATCAACATCAGCACTGCAGCAGAAGGTATGTACATTTTACAATTGTTCAACGGCCAGGAACGGCATACAGAGCGAATTGTAAAACAGTAATATTCCGGAAAGCATGATCAGCTGGCAGATCCCCACTCCTAATTTTTTTCTTATCCGGTTAAGCTTATCATATCATTAAGATTTACATTGGAAATCCTGCATTGTGTATAGCTTTAAAAAAAATGTCAATGTAAAATATTATTTCAACAGGTTGCGGCCACATTCAACTGGTTTTCAGTTTCAGTTTCAAGGGTCACATGATGAATGTTTTTGTGTTCCAGAACATGTTTCAGGTCGTTCTTAATTTTTTGTTCTTCCTGGGAGGTGATGCCATCACATAAAATCAAATGCCCGGTCAAAGCATTTTCCGTAGTGCTCATGGCCCAAACATGAATGTGATGGAAATCTTTAACGCCCGTTATCTTCATCCCGATTGATCTGATTTCCATGATGCTGATGTTGGGTGGAACACCATCAAGGGAAAGCCGTAAGCTTTCCTTCAGCAACTTCCACGTGCTCACTAAAATTACAATTGCAATCACGATGCTCAATACGGGATCTAACCATGTCCATCCGAAATAAAATATAAAAATTCCACCGATCACAATCCCGCATGAAACAATGGCGTCAGACATTAAATGCAAATACGCGGATTTGATGTTCAGGTCGCTTTCCTTTTGCCTGAAGAAAAGCCTCGCAGAAGCAAAATTGACAATGATCCCAATTCCAGCAATGATTGAAATATTAATTCCTGAAACCAGTTGTGGAGTAAATAAACGATTGATTGCTTCGTAAACAATGATACCAATAGAGATCAGCAGTACCACCGAGTTGAATAAGGCTACAAGGATGGATGTCTTGCGGTAACCATATGTATACTGGTCATTCGATTTTACTTTTACCATTTTGAAGGCGAGCAATGAAAGCGCCAATGTGCCAACATCCGTAAGATTATGCCCGGCATCTGATAGCAATGAAAGGGAATGGTTGTACAGCCCGGCAATTACTTCCACAATCACAAAAGCAAAATTTAAAATGATCCCTGCTATAAAAGAGGTTTTCATGTTCGCAGGGTCAAT
>JBDUCQ010000048.1:0-19386 GCA_040003385.1 Ginsengibacter sp.
AATTCGCCCTTGCTGTAGTAGATTTTTTTATCAAATAAAATTCCTGATTCCACGCTTAGTCTCTTATCAAACCTGTATCCCAGTACAATGCCCACACCCGTACCCATCTTATTCACATGTTGCATTTTAACCGTGCTGATATCAGGACTAACAATAATTCCTGCATATAATGTACGCTTTTCCTGTTTATCTTTTTTCAGTATACTCTTAGAAACCAGCCCTGCTTTTTCTGTTACATCCTTATCCGGCTTTTCATTCATCAAGGGCGCTGCAATTGCAATTTTTCCTTGCTCAGGAACCTGCCGGATAACTGCATATGGAATGAAACCAAAAACTTTCATAGGAGCCTCTTCCATCTCAGGGTATGATGCCAATGAAGTTTCTGGTTCAACTGTAACGCCCTTGCTTCCACTCGTTGTGAATGAAACCTGCTTACCAACCTTAACACCAGATCTCGCACTAGCATGAGGTGTAAGCAAACTTGTTTGCGCGGCCGTATTAAAAGAAAGTATTGCCTTTTTATTTGTATTTCCGGGAGGATTAGTAACTTCTGCATTCTGCTGAGAAATTTTATCACCGCTGGCAACATTCTTTTGCTGACCGTTTTGAGAAACTTCTTTTTCCCCTGTAACAGTAATACCTGTAGCAGGATGAGAAGGTGAAAGCTGGAAATAAATCCATGCAACAGGAAGCAGTAATAAAAGGAATAACAAACTCCGCTTAGATGAACGCTTTGGGGATACTGCAGGCGTATTGTTCTCAGCCGCCAATATTTTATCCCGGACCTTATCCCAATCAGCACCGTTAGTGTTCAGCGGGTAATTCTCCGCTGCACGCCTGAACAATTCATCCATATCGTCGTTCACGTGTTGCATATTATAATCTGCTGATCATTTTTGATGATAAATTTTCGTAATAGTCCCTTAGCTTTCGACAAATCTGATTTTGATGTGCCAACTTCAATGCCCAGCCTGTTAGCGATTTCCTGGTGGGTATATCCATCTATAACATACATATTGAACACAACCCGGTAAGTAGGTGGCAACTTCTTTATTTCCCTGATGAGTTCTTTATAGAGTAAGGCCTGGTCGGCCGATTGTGACCTGTCTACTATCCAGCACTCTTCATTGATGAGCCCGATCTCAGGTAAAAAATTATCTTTCCGTAACCTGTCGATCGCTGTGTGGATCATAATTGTCCGGAGCCAGCCGAGAAACATGATTTCAACATTTTGGGTAGTTTCATAGTGAAATGTATTTAGTTTGGCAAACACTTTCACAAAGCCGTCATTGACCACGTCAACTGCTTTGTCGTAACGGTAAATGTACCTGAAGACTATCTTTAGGCTATACGCATACCAGCGGGCATAGAGCTCTTTTTGCTCCCTGTGCTTGTTTTGCAGGCAACCTTCTATTATGTTATGCAGGCTCATTGCCGGTTCAGGCAAAATTTTAGTAATGAATACGTGTAAGTAACCTAAACAGTTGCTTCACCTTAAAATAATAATATTTTTACTCAATACAATCAATAAAAGTAAAATACTTTTTGCATGAAGATTTATTGATATGTTTTGCTTAATGTATAAAATAGTTATAAAAGAAATCTGAACACACTAGTCATCAATGTTTTTAACGGCCATTAATTCCATGGCCGGCAGTGACAATGCTACCAAATGGCCCAATCCCGGCCTGTGGTTATACACACATCCTGCATCAATATTGATTACGTTGCCACTGAGCTGTATTGCAATATTTTTAAAAGGAATGGGTGTATGCCCGTGTATCAAAATACGGTTCCTGATCTTTGATGGATCAAAATAAGTTTCCCTTGTCCATAGCATGGCATCCCTGTCAGAAAACGGTGAATCAATCAGAAAATTTAAGCCGGCGTGAACAAAAACATATTTGTCGGTGGAAATAAAAAAGTCTGTTCCCTCCAAAAAGGTAAGATATTCGCCAGGCAACTCAACTGCTGATCCGATCCTAAAACTTTGTAAAGTTTCTACACCGCCGTTTAACAGCCAGCGTGCAGATTCCTGGCGGTCTGAAACAGCATCCAGCATCATCTGTTCGTGATTACCCCTTAGTGTATAAATTTTATATCCTTCTCCTCTGAGGCTGATGATCAGGTCTATTACACCTTTACTATCCGGTCCCCTGTCAACATAATCACCAATACAATAAATTGAATCTTCCTTCTCCAGATTTATTTCTTCCAGTAAAAGTTTCCGGAATGTTTTGCAACAACCATGTATATCACCAATTGCAAATGTTCTTGGCACTCTATTTAAAAATTTTTGATTGTACGATTAGAAAGCAAATGATTTTATTTATCAGGATTCCTGATTGCAATGAGATTTCCAACCGATACTGCAGTTCTCACAAGGTTCTGGTATGTATTTTTTAGTACCTCATCAACGTCTGCTACCTGGTTGTTGACCGGCAATAACACATCAAAATATTCCTGCATGTGCTGACTGGGTAACATGGGAACATTGCCTGCAATACCAATGACTGGCTTTGCCATTTGTTTGCCCCTGCGTGCAACACCCAATGGGCCTTTTCCCTTTAATGTCTGCTCATCAATACTACCTTCGGCCGTAATCACCAGGTCCGCATCCTTCAATGCCTGGTCAAAACCGGTTGTATTTAAAAAATACTCAATCCCATTTACCAATTCTGCCCGGAGTAATACATGCAGACCTGCAGCCACTCCCCCGGCAGCTCCGCCATGCTTAACCCCGGACATATCAACACCGTATTGGTTCAACACAACTTCATTCAGCTTTTTCATCCCCGCCTCGAGTTTCACAATATCTTTCTCACCCGCGCCCTTTTGCGGTCCAAAAATCAGGGCTGCACCATTTTCTCCGGTTAAAAAATTTTCAACATCGCATAAAACGATCATTTCTATATTCAGCAGGCGTTCATCTATTTCATCCATATTGATGGATGAAAGTTCAGTCAGGAATGCAGGAATTTTTATCCTGGTTTTTTCTTTATTAAAAAACTTTGCGCCCAGCGCACGCATGATGCCGATGCCTCCATCGATGGTGGCACTCCCCCCGATGCAGAGAATTATCTTATTCACAGGTTGATCCAGCGCAGCGCCGATCAACTCTCCTGTACCATAAGTATTAGCGTGTAGAGGGTCATATTCTCCTGGCCTGAGTAATTTTAATCCGGAAGCATTTGCAAGCTCAATCACCGCCGTTTTCCCATTTTCGATCAGGCCGAATGATGATTTGATTTTTCTTCCCAAAGGGTCGCTCACAATTGTATTTATAATGCTGCCGCCAAAATGATCTGTCAGTAATGCAGCGGTTCCATCCCCGCCATCACCTACAGGAAAACAGTTTGTAGTGCACCTGAGTTTGCTTTGCATCAATCCCGCGCTGATCGCTTCAGCAGCCTGCATTGCTGTAAGACTGTTCTTAAATGCATTGGGAGCTACCAGTATGTGCATGCTGAGTTACGATAAAATGATTGACAAAACAAAAACCATCGCAAGGGTAACGAGGCCCATCAAAATTGAGGCTACCGAATATACTTTTAGGGTGGTGTTGATCTCGAGCCCTGTGAATTTAGTGATCACCCAAAAGTAAGCGTCATTGGCATGAGAGATCATCATGGACCCTGCCCCCATTGACAATACTGCCAGCAACTTTCCGTTCTCCGAATCAAGACCCAGAGAAGGCAGCAATGGCAATACAATTGGAGCTGCTGTGATAATGGCCACAGTTGATGAACCTTGCGCAGTCTTGAGAAGACTTGTGATGAGGAAAGGAAAAAGTATCCCAAGGCCTTTCAAATAGCCAGCATCACTAAAATAATTACCAATTCCCGCAGCAGCCAATACGCTCCCAAATGCACCACCCGCGCCAATGATCACCAGGATGCTTCCGGCCTTTTCAACAGCTTCCTGGAAAAATAAATTGATCGTTTTTCTTTTCCAAAAACTCACATTAACCAGGGCAAACATCACACCAACTGACAATGCTACCAGCGGATCGCCCACTGCAAGCAATCCACTCCCCCATCCTGTTGGGTTCGGCAGGCGCAACAAAATAATAGATCTGAGCGCGATCAAAAAGATCGGGATCACTACAGGAAGAAATGCATTCAATACGGAAGGAAGTGAATTTGTTGTTTCCTGTTCAGCCTCTTGTGCATGAAAACTATTTTCATTTTTTTTACCTGCATACACAGCCCATAAGTGACCGGCGATCATGGCGGGAATTGCAATCACGATACCGGACAACATCAGCTTTCCAAAATCTACACCTATGATTCCCGCCGCCGCTGAGGCACCGGGATGTGGAGGCAACAAACAATGGACCGCATACAAACCTGTAGCCAGCGAAACGCTCATCGTAACAAGAGGTATCCCTGTTTTTTTTGACAAAGATTTGTTCAGCCCGCTCAATACAATAAATCCTGAATCACAAAAAACGGGAAGTCCTACAATGAACCCTGTGATACTGACTGCGAGAGCTGCATTTCTTTCACCAATCTTTTTCAGGATATAATATGCCATCACTTTCGTACTGCCTGTATGCTCAAGCAAAACTCCCAGTGTAGTGCCCAACACAATTATGAACCCCAGGGATTTCATAATATTTCCGAACCCTTCTTTGATGGTAGTAAGTATCAGGGGAAATGGCATTTGAATTCCAAGGCCTGTTATAAAACATGCGAGCACCAATGCAAAAAATGCGTGGACATGATATTTGGCAGTCAATAAAATGATGAACCCTACCCCTGCAGCCAAAGCTAAAACGAGCTGGGTAAAAGAAACGTTCATTCAAACAAGTTACTAAAAATTTTGAGCCGGGGTTTAGCTCAAACTAAACTATAGACGGAACCTTTGAAGATGTATACAATCCAGGTATGTCCTTACCAACCTTTATTCTTCATCCGGGAATATCCTGGTAAGTTTGAGTTTATTCATTGAGGAAACAATCAATGGAAATTTTTCAACCGTAACATTGCTTTGTTCCAAACCAAATCCTCTCTCTTCACTCAGGCTTTTATCTTTGAGCCAGAAGTGTATTTTCATCAGGATCTTTTCAAAGAAAGGCAGGTCATTGTCCTGTGATAGAAATTTTTCCATCACGATAAATTGAAAATCGCCAACCACGTTATTGCGCTGCAGGCTCTCATACCGGCTGATCACATTCACTTCCCTGTTGCTTACCATATCCTCAACCACTTTTTTGAACATGAGATTGATCCGGGGTTCCATCCTGAAGCCCATACGGAATTCAATGCGTATCACTTCATTTGGAATAATGGTATCAACACTATAATCAAAGGTGTAAGGATCATCCAGCGTATCAACGTGCACGAACCAATAAATATCCGCCCGTTTAGGTTTCCGGTTGAGTATAGAATAGATGATTTTATGCTCAATCTCTTTTGGGTTGTTGGCGCTGGTCAGATAAACCAGGTGGGTTGCATATTTTGGAATGGATCGATCATTGCTAAGTTCCTGCAACATGGGGAGATATTGTTCAAGCCTTACAAATTCTACATACCGGTTCTTCACCTTCCTTGCACGGAACCAAATGTACATTACACTAAAGAGGCATCCTCCCACGATCAGCGTAACAAATCCTCCATGCGGAAATTTGTTAAGGTTGGCAATCAGAAAACTCATTTCAATGGTCAGATAAACTCCCAGGTATAAATATATCCAGGGCTTTTTTACCCTCTTGGATACTAAAAAATTGGCAAACAACATTGACGTCGCCAACATGCAAAGTGTAATTGCCAGGCCGTATGCAGCTTCCATATTAGAAGAGCTCCTGAAATACAATGTTATTCCTATGCACCCAATAAAGAGAAGGGTATTGATTCCTGGTATATACAATTGTCCCCTTGCTTCTGTAGGATAATTTATTTTCATTTTGGGCCACAGATTCAGGCGCATACTCTCGCTGATGAGCGTGAAGGAGCCACTGATCAATGCCTGGCTGGCAATGATCGCCGCAATTGTAGCGATGATGATCCCGATTATTTTAAACCAGAAAGGCATCACGCCATAAAATGGATTAAACCCATTATCGATGATTTCTTTGGTAAATATTTTACCCGAATGCTTCGACAAAAGCCATGCTCCCTGCCCCAGGTAATTGATGATGAGTGCCGACTTCACAAAGATCCATGAAACCCTGATATTGCCACGTCCGCAATGTCCAAGGTCACTGTACAATGCTTCTGCACCGGTTGTACAAAGGAATACGGCTCCCAATAACCAAAAGCCATTTGGATACCGGGTTAAAACTTGTAATGCATAATATGGATTGAAAGCTTTGAATATGTACAGCGCATCAGATAAATGAAAAAAGCCCAAAACGGCAAGCATTAAAAACCAGATGAACATAATAGGGCCAAACATTTTGCCGATGGAAGCGGTTCCGAATTGCTGGAAAAAAAACAGAACGACCAGGATCCCTATCACAATATAAACAACGGTTGATTCAGTGATGCCGCTGAAGAAATGAATTTGCTTCAATCCTTCAATGGCTGATGTGACAGAAATGGGAGGTGTGATCATCCCATCTGCAAGCAGTGATGCGCCCCCTATCATGGCAGGAAATACGAGCCATTTTTTTTGCCTTCGTACAAGGGCATACAATGAAAAAATACCCCCCTCACCATTGTTGTCGGCTTTGAGGGTGAGGATCACATACTTTACCGTCGTCTGCAGGGTGAGTGTCCAGATGATGCATGAAAGTGCACCAAGTATCAGTTCAGTTGAAATTATCTTGTCTCTTATGATCGCATTCAACACGTACAGAGGCGAAGTCCCAATATCGCCGTAGATGATTCCAAGAGCAATCAATAAACCTGCACCACTTACCTTATTGAGGTTTTTTTTCACTTACTGTTATATTTTCTTACCACGGGTACCAACGTAAATGCAGTATAAAAAGATTTGCAAATTTCGACTTGTATTCATAAGAATCACCACCAAATTCAAATCTTTATAAAATCCTTATACATACGATACAGTATTTTACACCACACTTATAAACAGGAGTTTATTTTTGTATCCCCTTATGCAGGAGCTTTTTATCAATAAATTAAGTAAACCCACCCAAACGTTGATCAGCGTAGGTGCTGTGAGTGTAATTGCAGCGCTGTGTTATGCTACATCAAGATACCTTGACTACAAAGTGGTGGCATTTATTTTATTGCTCAATGTTTCTATTGCGGCTGTATTGTTTGATATCATACCAGTATTTATCACTGCGATCTTAAGCGCTCTGATCTGGGATTATTTTTTTATACCGCCTCATTTTACACTGCAGGTGGGCACTACGGAAGATTCTATTTTGTTATTGATGTATTTTGTTATTGCACTGGTAAATGCAGTACTGACGTATAAAATACGCCAGATCGAAAAAATAGGAAGGGCCAAAGAAGAGAAAGCCAATACATTGAAGCTTTACGACACATTATTGAATTCACTTTCGCATGAGCTGAGAACCCCCATTGCCACGATCATTGGCGCAACCGATAACCTGCAGTCAAACAATCATAATCTCACACCCCAAAATAAAGACCAACTGATCGCTGAAATTTCAAAAGCATCATTCCGCCTCAACCAGCAGGTAGAAAACCTGTTGAGCATGTCGAGGCTGGAGTCAGGATTTATCCATCCAAAAAAAGACTGGTGCGACATTATTGAGGTGATCTATGATGCTGTAAAGCGGATCGAGGAAAACAGTGTTGCCCAGAAGATCATCATCAATGTAAATCCGGACATTCCATTTTTTAAGCTTGATAAATCAATGATGGAACAGATCATTTATAATCTGCTCAACAATGCCATTCAGTATACCGCCGATGAAAGCGAGATCGACGTAATGGCACATTGTCATGGGAACGTGCTGGAGCTGGTGATTGAGGATAATGGCAAAGGATTTCCTGAAGATGAACTGAACAATGTTTTCAATAAATTTTACCGGTTAAAAAATACTAAAACCGGCGGCACTGGCCTTGGGCTGTCCATTGTAAAAGGATTTGCAGAAGCCCAGGGAGGTTCGGTAGAATTGGAGAATATTATTACCGGCGGGGCAAGGTTTACGGTTCGCATCGCTGCACAAACCTCACACCTGAAAAGCATCCGGAATGAATAAGGCAGAAATACTGATCATTGATGATGAGGCGCAAATACGCAAGCTGCTGGAAATAACTTTGCAGAGCAATCTCTATATTGTTAACGAGGCAGAGAATGCCAAAAACGGGCTGATAAAAGCAGAGAACCATCCCCCTGATATGATCATCCTGGATCTTGGTCTTCCTGATGAGGATGGACAGACTGTTTTGCAGAAGTTACGGGAATGGTACACCAACCCAATACTGATTTTATCTGTCAAGAACAGCGAAGAAGAAATTGTCAGGGCTTTAGACAATGGCGCCAACGACTATTTAGTGAAGCCTTTCCGAACCGGTGAATTACTGGCACGGATCCGTTCTGCTCTTCGCCATTCAGCTACTGAAGAAGGTGATTCATTGATAGTTTGTGGTAACATTGAAATCGACCTCGAAGCCAGGGCGATCAAAAAAAATAATGAATCCATTAAGCTCACAGCAACAGAATACCGGTTATTATCGCTGCTTGCAAAAAACGAAGGCAAGGTACTCACACATCAATACCTGTTGCGGGAAGTGTGGGGGCCAGGTTACATCAACCAATCACAATATTTAAGAGTATTCATCGCACAGCTCCGGAAAAAAATTGAAACTGATGCAAATCGTCCTGAGTACATCATTACTGAATCCGGGATTGGTTACCGGTTTATAAGCAAGCAGGATTAGATGGTTCCGGGTGAGTCTACGTGATGACCAGCTCATCATTCAAAGGAATAATTCTCAATTTCAAATAAATTAATCAGGGCCAAACATTGAGGATTTACTTCGGCCATCACCGTAATAGGGCGTAAATTTGAGGTTACTGATTAACCCCAATCACATGCTTACAATTTATTTATTTCTTTCTCTGCTGGCCCTTTTGCTCATACTGAATATCTTCTTAACGTTAAGGTCAAAATCAACCAATGAAGCTGACCTCACACTGCCATTGCAGAACCTGGATAAAAACCTGGAACGGATAGGAAATTCGATCCAGACAGAATTTTCAACGTCACGTTCTGAAGCTTCTCAAAACAATAAAAATTTACGTGAGGAAACCATAAATCAACTGCGCAATTTTGGACACACCATGGGTCAATCAATTGATTCAATATCAAAATTACAAAGTCACCAGCTTGAAATTTTTTCGCAACAACTGACAGCCCTGACACAGACTAACGAACAAAAATTAGATAAACTACGAACAACGATCGAAGGAAAGCTGGACATTTTTAAAATTGGTTTTGATAACAATACAAAACTTAGCCGCAAAGAACTGAAAGACAATTTAGATCAATTCAAGTCTGAGCTCAATTATTCCCTCAAAGATTTCAGCGATCGCCAGCGGGAGAATTTCTCAGATCTTATCACCAACCAAAGGACACAAAATGCAGCCCATGGCGACAAGCTGACCCTCATGAATTCAACGATCGGCAAATCGATCAAAGAACTGCAGGACGATAATTCAGCCAAGCTGGAAAAGATGCGTGAAACAGTAGATGAAAAACTTCAAAAGACCCTGGAAACACGTTTGGGTGAATCTTTTAAGCTGGTAAGTGAAAGGCTGGAAGCGGTACACAAAGGCCTGGGAGACATGCAACAGCTTGCAACCGGTGTGGGTGATCTTAAAAGGGTATTGACGAACGTAAAATCAAGGGGTGTGCTGGGAGAATATCAATTGGAAAATATCCTGGAACAACTGTTAACGCCTGACCAGTATGAAAAAAATGTAAAAACAAAGCCCGCGTTCAATGGTGTGGTAGAATTCGCAGTAAAATTGCCCGGGAAAGAAAATAAAGAAGAAGTTGTATGGCTTCCCATTGATTCCAAATTTCCAAAAGAAGATTTTGAATTACTGATCAATGCTTACGACAATGGATCGGCCGAACATATCGAAGAATGCAGGAGAACATTTACCAGGGGGATAAAAAAATGTGCATCCGATATCTGTGGCAAATATATTGATCCGCCTAACACCACTGATTTTGCCATCATGTTCCTGCCCTTTGAAAGCTTGTATGCAGAAGTGTTGCGTACACCGGGGCTTTTTGAAACCATTCAAAGGGAATGTAAGATCATAGTAACAGGCCCTACTACCCTGTCAGCAATTCTCAGTAGCCTTCAAATGGGATTTCGCACACTGGCCATCGAAAAAAGATCGGGTGAAGTTTGGCATTTATTGTCGGCTGTAAAAACAGATTTTGGAAGCTTTGGTGAGATATTAAAGAGAACACATAAAAAATTACAGGAAGCCAGTAATGTAATTGAACAGGCCGGCGTTAAATCCAGGGCCATAGAAAAAAAATTGAAGGACGTTCAGCTCCTGCCACAGAAAAGTACAAACGGTATACACGATACCATCGATGTGATTGCAGATGAAGCAGAAAATGAGAGGGAAGAGAAAGAACCTGCTTTATCCTGATCTAAAAACGTGCATACATTGCAAGCTACCTGATTGCAGGTATGGTTATTTTTTCAATATGGGCATTCCTGCAGTATGTATTGAAATCATCCACCAGCTTTTGTAAATGATCATACTCTGTTTTGAGTGTAAGCCATTGAGAATTTAATTCGGAAAGCCGCTGTTGCTGGCCTTCGGTAACAGTGGGGATATTAACATCCATCTCACCTTTTAAAAATATATAATTAGCACTTAGCATGTTGACAAAATTGATCATGTCGTCGTTGCTTTGTGATTTCGGTTGCACAAGTTTCTCTTCCCACGCTGTTAATTTCTTTACCAGAGACCTGCCCTCCTGAAGTATTGTTTTATACATGTTGGTATCAATCAAAAGTTCCATGAGCTCATTCACCTGTG
This sequence comes from Ginsengibacter sp., assembly GCA_040003385.1. Classification (GTDB taxonomy): domain Bacteria; phylum Bacteroidota; class Bacteroidia; order Chitinophagales; family Chitinophagaceae; genus Ginsengibacter. The sequence continues at coordinate 10,960 of JBDUCQ010000048.1, forward strand.
CACGCACCAACCGCATTTGATTGACTGCATCATGTATTTCTTTTATTTTTGAATCAGTTTCAGCCATGATGTTTTGTTGCAACAGGTAATCCTCAGGGCTGGCATTGATGCGTGGGTCCGCAAGAATCGAAAACCCGGCATTTTTTTCTTCCTTCTCTTTTTTCAAACGTATGAGGTAGGTGCCAGGTGCTGCTTTACGTCCCTGGTAGCTGCCTTCAATAAATACACCGGTAACACCTGGCAAAGTGGAGTATCTCATATCCCAGACAAAACGGTTTAAACCTGCTTTATTTGGCAACACAGGATTGGGGTCTGGACCACCCGGGAATTTCATGAATTTTTTATCTGCCTCAGTTGAATAAGCTCTCACAACCTGGCCCTTTTCATCAAGGATTTCCATGGTAAGTTTTATAGAATCAGGTTTGGATGGAAGAAGGTAATATACAGAGACACCTGTAGTGGGGTTTGTTCCTGCACTTGAAACAACGGGTGCATCATCATCATTTTCAGGGATCGCATCCAATGCACTTCCACCGGAAACACGGTAAGCATCGGAGGGCTTGAACAAATCAAATTTCTTCGTGGTATCGTTGCCGTCATATTGACGAAGCAAATTCAAATCATCCAGTATCCAGAATGCACGGCCCATTGTAGATGCCACCAGGTTACCATTGTGCACCTTTAAATCGGTGATGGGAGTTACTGGTAAATTCAATTGCCTGTGCTTCCAGGATCTGCCCCCGTTATAAGAAATATAAAAGCCGGTTTCGGTCCCTGCAAATAAAAGATCTTTCTGAACATCGTCTTCACGGATACATCGTGTATAGGCACCGTTAGGTATCCCGTTGACTATTTTCGTCCAGCTTTTACCATAATTCTCTGTTTTATAAATGGCCGGAGAAAAATCATTGAATTTATAACGTGTAGTAGCTATGTAGGCAGTGGCCTTGTTAAACGGCGAAATCTCAATACAGTTAATGAGGCATTCCGGTAAATTTTCAGGTGTTACATTTTTCCATGTCTTGCCGCCGTCTTTCGTAAGATATACAAGGCCGTCGTCACTGCCGGTCCAGATCACCCCTTTTTCATGCGGCGATTCAGCAGCATAGGAGATAGTGGCATAATTCTCCCCTCCTGCTCCCTCGTTCGTATAGGGCACACCGCTAACACCCATCTTTGCTGTATCATGGCGGGTAAGATCAGGAGAAATCACTTCCCATGCGATTCCTTTATTGATCGTTTTTAAGAGAACATTGGCTGCATGATAAAAAACATTCGGATCCGACGGAGAATTAATGATAGGGGCATTCCAGTTGAAGCGGTACTTCATATCTTTTGGCTGCAATGCCTGGTACTGGATGGGCGCTGCCATCACAGGTTTGCTTTCCCTTATCTGCTGGTTCCAGACTTCGATCGTTCCCTGGTAACTGCCGCCCATCATGTAATCAGGATGGTTAGGATCAAACGCCAGGAATGCACTTTCGCCACCTCCGGATGGCACCCAATCACGCTCACTGATGCTGTTGCCCGCAAGATTACGGCTCGCAATCATCACTGAACTATTGTCCTGCTGTCCTCCATAAACATAATAAGGAAACCGGTTATCAGTATTCACACGATAAAATTGACCGGTCGGTTGATTATTTTCTGTTGACCATATTTGGCCACCATTAAAACTCACGGCAGCTCCGCCATCATTCGCAATGATCATGTTCCTGTCGTTGGAAGGATTGATCCACATCTGGTGAAAATCACCATGGGTTCCACGAATATTGCTCCATGTTTTTCCACCATCAATAGATTTCAATCCGGGTGAATTGAAAACATAGACAATATTCTCGTTCTGCGGATCAGTGCACAATTCAATATAATACCACGCCCTCTGAACAAGCCTGTGGTCTTTGCTCACCCGGTTCCAGCTTTTACCCGCATCATCGCTTACAAACAATCCGCCCTGTTCCTTTTGAGTATCACTTTCAATAAGCGCATAAACTTTTTCATGATTAGACCTGCAGACGCTGATCGCCATTTTCCCTTTTTCCTTCGGGAGCCCCTTCTCTATTTTTGTCCACGTTTCACCTGCATCTGTTGATTTATACAAACCGCTGCCTTTGCCCCCGCTTTTTATTTCCCAGGGAAGGCGCCTGTGTTCCCACATGGCTGCATATAAAATCCGGGGATTTCTCATATCCATGCTCAGGTCGGCACATCCCGTATTCTGGTCGACATACAAAACTTTTTTCCAGGTTACACCCCCGTTTACAGATTTATAAACTCCCCTTTCTTCCGACGGACCGTGCAATGCACCCTGCGCAGCAACATACACGACATCCGGGTTTGTTGGATGAATACAAATATCTGCAATGTGACGTGTTTGATCAAGACCCAGGTGCTTCCAGGTTTTCCCGGCATCTGTAGACCTGTAGACGCCATCGCCATAGGAGGTCATTACACCACGCGGGGCATGTTCACCCATTCCTGCAAAAACTATATTTGGATCACCTTCGCAAACTGCCACAGCCCCCACAGATCCGGTATTGACAAATCCATCAGAAATATTTTGCCAGGTGCCACCGGCATCAACCGTTTTCCAGATGCCCCCACCAGTTGTACCCATATAATAAACAAACGGATCATTCACTACCCCTGAAACAGCTACTGACCGGCCTCCGCGGAAAGGCCCGATGTTTCTCCATTTGAGATTTTTGAAATTAGAATCAATTTCAGAGGGTGAGGATACGGTAACGGGTGCTTCCGTTTCTTTCTTTTTGCCCGGCTTAGACTGTGCGTACAATTGTACAAGCATCGCGTAGGATGCAAAAAATAAAAATATTTTTTTCATGAAGTATGTTGAATATACAATTGAAGATAAGAAGAACCAGATTATTTAAAATTCATGCAAAGGAAATTCGGTTTGTTTTAAATCGCAAAGCAAGTTATAAGAACGTAAGATAATTAATATAGGTACTTGTATTTTTTCCTGTATTCAACAATATGCAGGATGTCAGTTTCACTTTTCTTTTTGTCGTAAAATTTTTCCTCTGCAAAACCCAGTTTCTCCGGGATGCGGCGGCTTTGCGTATTGGATACATCAACCGGGTAGTATATATAATTAACTACAAAATTTTTTTCAACCAGGTCAATTAATGCCTTCACGGTTTCAGTTCCATAACCTTGCCCGTGGGCACTTTTTTTTAGCCACAATCCTATTTCAACTTCCTTTTTATCAATATCGTGAAGCCCGCAACAACCCAGAAAATCACCAGAAGTTTTTTCGACGATGCAAAAATGGATGGCGGTACCCTGTATCAATTCCTGTTGTGATCGTTCTATAAAAGTTTCTGTATCCCGGATGTCGCCTACTGGCAAAAAGGGCATATAACGGGTTACACCAGGAGTAAACTCTTTGCAGATATCGAATTTATATTGTTCTGATACCGTTTTAAGGCAGAGCCTTGCCGTAATAATTTTTGTATGTGCATTTAATTTCTTCACCTTAAAAAATCTACTAGCCGACTTCATGGAAAAAGCAGCCTTGTTTGACCAGGAATCACAATTTACTAATCGTTGCCCTACCATTTGCATTTTCTGCGTTTTGCGATCTGTACCCAATGCCATTTAGTAAAAAACAAAAAAACAAAGGGTGTTAATTGCGTGGATCGATTAGTACACGGCGCTTTGAGAGCGTAGGTTTGAAGTAGAATAAATCATGTCATATTTTATAAAATTCCAGCAATGAATTATCCAGAACAAATAGAAAGATTGATCAGCATCAGTAAAAATAAACCCTTGCTGCCCGAGAGCTTCATTCCATGGAATGTACCTGCTACCCCGGCCGAAAACTACCTGCCAACCCAGTTGGTTTCCCTGTATGGGTTGCCTGAATATGACCAACTTTCCGGGATTCAAAAACGCGAACTTGGCCGCCATGAAGTTGTACAGGCCATGTATTCATACGGCTGGACGGAAGCTTTGTTTTGCATGTTCATGAACCGCTACATCCTGTCTCTAAAAACACAATCGGTTGAATATCGCTTTTTACTCCGTGAACTGATCGAAGAATTCCGCCACCAGGAAATGTTCAACAGGGCGATCGAGCAACTTGAAGGCGATGCATTGCTACCCAGTAAAATTCATAAGTTCCTTGGGCTTTCAACAGTTCGTTTCTTCCCCCCGGATGTGGTGTTTATTTCATGCCTTGCTGTTGAAATGATGGCAGACCTCTATGGTGACCATCTTCGTAAAGGTGAAAATATTTATCCTGTTCTTAAAAAAGTTTCTGAGCTGCATAATATTGAGGAAGCACGCCACATCCTGTTTACCAAACTGTTTCTTAAAAAATATACTTCGAAAGCAGGTTTTATAAAACGTTGTGTTTACAGTTATATCATCTTGATGAATATTTATTTCATGAGATCGCTCTATGTAAAAAAAGAAATATTTGAAAGGATCGGGTGCAGCAATAGCAAAGTTTTATACCGGAAGGCTTTCCAAAATTATAAAATCAAATTCGGGGCGCACTGTCTTGGTGATATTAAGGGATTTGTAAGTGAGATCAACGGGTTCAACTGGGCAACTCGGTGGGCCTGGAGAAAATTTTTAAATACTAAAATATGATACATCCTGCGTGTATGATATCCGATATATCCGGCTATGCACCCGCCTCAACTGTTTCAAACCGGGAAATTGAGAATAAAGTGAACGCCCGGCAGGAGCTCCTTCCAGCTGGTTCAATTGAACGTTTATTTGGTGTGAAACAAAGGAGATTTGCACAGGATGATGAACAGGTTTCTGATCTTGCGGTGGCAGCAGCGAGAAAGATCCTTTTTAAAACTGATCCTCTCAGCATTGATTGTTTGTTATTTGCTGCCGCCAGCAGTGACCTGATCGAACCGGCAACCGCAAATATCATTCAATCGAAACTTGGGCTAACCTGTTTTGCATTTGATGTAAAAAATGCATGCAACAGTTTCGTAACTGCCTTTCATATTGCGAATGCCTTTATAGTAAGCGGGCAGTACAAGAAGATTCTGATCGTTACCGGCGAAAAACTCAGCCAGGCAATTAAATATGACCTGGACAATAAAGATGAACTGTGTAAACGCCTGGCTGCTTACAGTCTCGGTGATGCAGGTGCTGCCGCCCTCATAGAGCCAGCACGTGACGGCAGCGGTTTATTCAGCCAGCGTTTTTTAACTTTTGGGAAATACTGGAACCTCTGTGTAATACCGGGTGGAGGATCTATGTATCCCCATGACAGTTCCAAAAATTATTTTGAAGGCAAGACAACAGAGATGAGACATGTTTTTCTGGAAAACAAAGGACTGATCGCGCAGGAATGCCTGAAAGAAACTGGATGGAGCTTTGCAGACATAGATTATTTTTTTATGCATCACGTTTCCAAAAATACTTTCGATGTGGTATCGGGTGCATTGCATATTCAACCCGAACGTTTTTATAATGTAATAGAAAATCATGGTAACATGGCATCAGCGTCTATCCCATATGCTATGAGTGATGCGGTAGAGAATAAAAAATTGAAGAAGGGCGATAAAATAATGATCATCGGGCTTGCCTCAGGCATCAGCATGTCCGTTCAACTTTTAATCTGGTAAAATGCTGTACGCCGGTCCATTGATAATTCCGTTGCTGAAGCTGGTTGAATCAGATCCCGGGTTTATCGTGTTATACAAAGGAGATGGTGGGCTTACCGCAAAAGAGCTCCTGGTAAAAAGCAGGAATGTTGCAATGGCGCTGCACCTGAAGGGATTTCAGCAAACGGATGTGGCTGTGATCGCTGTTCAGCCGGGCGAAGAATTTTTGGAAATCATGTATGCTGTAATTATGCTCCGCGGGAAAATAGCAATCATTGATCCGGAGATGGGACGGGAAAATTATCGTGCAAAAATGAAGCAGTTAAACCCAAAATGGATGTTCGTTGACAGCCGGCTGCTTTTTTTAAAGGAACATCCTGTTTTGAAAGCTTCAGTTCTTATTTCCAAAAAAATGTTACCTGATATCTCTACAGTCAAAGGAGCTGTCACAATTTCAGTTGGGATAAAAATGCCTTTGTGGCGAAAGTATTTGCAATTTAAACAACTGCTAAAAACGCGGATCGTACCATTAGACTTTGCTGCAGATGAAGGCTTCAGTGAAAGCCTGGTTGTATATACTTCGGGAACCCTGGATGTACCTAAAGGAGTTGTGCATACGGGTAAAAGCCTGGATGCAAGCATTCAATGCCTGGGCAAACTGTTTGAACATAACAGGAATTGTATTGTTGGCACCTATCTTCCTCATTTTATGATGCTTGGTATAGCAGCAGGATTACCTGTAAAGCTGATGAAGCCATCCATGAAGCCAAAAACTAAGATCAGGTTTCTCAAAAAAGAATCCATTGGTATCCTGTTTGGACCACCAACCGATTATTTGCCGTTGATTGAATTTTGTGAAAGAAAAAAGTTATTGATTCCATCCGGGGTACAGCACATCATGATCGGGTCGGCACCGGTTCATCCATTATTTTTAAAAAGACTCATCCGTGTACTGCCGGCAAAAACTCAAATTTCCTGCACATACGGGATGACCGAAAACTTACTCGTCTCTGTGATTGATGGTAGAAAAAAATCACAATACACTGCCCAGGGTGACATTTTAGGTAAACCTATTGATGGGGTGCACGTATATATTGCAAATGATGGAGAAATATGCATAAAGTCAGAGCAGGCATTCAAACGTTATTTTCATGAGACCACCACTAAGGAATGGCACAGTACAGGCGACCTGGGGATGATGGATGAATGCAACAATATCATTTTATCAGGAAGAAAAAAAGAAATGATCATTCGAAGGAATATGAATATTTATCCATCCTTGTATGAAAATACGATCAAACACATCAACGGGGTGGTTGAAGCAGCGATGGTGGGTATATATGTGGATGTTCTTCATGATGAAAAAGTGTATTTGGCAGTTGAGGGAGAACATGTGGATATCCCAACAGTAAAAAAAGAATTGTGCAATGGAAAATTCAATATTGACAAAGAAGCGCTTCCGGACCAAATTATTAAAATGGTAATTCCCAGGAAAGGCCGGCAACATAAAATAGACAGGGCAGGAATTATTGATTACATCCAAAAAAATCATTTATGAAAATATTTGTAACAGGCATTACAGGTTTCGTTGGGGGAGCTATTGCCAATCATTTTGCGACATTGGGACACGAAGTGACAGGTTTAGGGAGAAAAGATTCATTACCACCTCATGTTTCATCTGACTGTAACTATATACAGGCCGACATTTCCAAACCGCTGGAACCCATCGGGGCAGATATCGTTATACATGCGGCCGGGCTCGCTTCAGATACCGCTTCGTTCAAAGACCTGCATCTTATAAATTCACAAGGCACCTTTAATGTTGTGTCTGCATCAAAGGAAGTTAAACATTTTGTACACATCTCTTCGTCGTCCGTCTATCATTTTAAAGATTTCCCTATGGAAGAAATGGATGCAGGCAAATGTTATGAAAAACTTTCAGAATATGGCAAATCAAAATTTTTGGCAGAACAACATATACAAGCAGCAAGGGTAAATAAAAAGACCATTCTTCGTCCCCGGGCCATCTATGGAATACACGATCAGTCGTTGCTGCCAAGGCTTCTGAAGCTGGTAAAATGGAATAAGCTTTTGCTGCCACAAAACTTGTCAAAAAAAATTTCACTCACGCATATTGACAATCTTATACAAGCGGTTAAATTGTGCACAGATACTCAATCAAAAGCCATGAAAATTTACAATGTTGCTGATGCCGAAGTATACGACCTGCACAATGTGCTCACAATACTTCTGCCATTGGCTGTTGGTAAACCTCTGCAACTGGTACGCATACCCGCAATGATATTTAATTTATTTGTGGCTCTCAATAACAAATTAAACCTTGATCGTTCATTCAACCTTTTTGCAGCGGCATCATTAACAAGTACCGCAGTGATGAGCATTGAAAAGATCAGGCACCAGATGGGTTACAATCCAGCAAGGAATTTCAGCAATAGTTACCCGGAGATAGCCAGCTGGATCCACCAGGAACATGGCTGGAAAAATATTATGGATCAACCTATCTATTTAAACCAGATTGCATGAAGCGTCTTTCCCTGTTTATTACAATCCAGCTGTTTGGTTTACAGGCATTCAGCCAACCTGCCTGGAAACTTGTAAAAGAAAAAAACGGCATGAAGATATTTATGGCGAGCGTTGAAAATTCCAAGTTTAAAAGTATAAGGGTGCAGGCGGTATTTGAGGGTACCATTCAAAAATTAATGAGTGTGGTCGGCAATATTTCCAAACATCCCGAATGGGTATATAAGGCAAAAACAGCCTATATTTTAAAACGGGTCAATGACAATGATTTTTTTTATTATATAGAATCATC
>JBDUCQ010000049.1:0-18949 GCA_040003385.1 Ginsengibacter sp.
CGCCAGATTCTTCTAGCCATCGGGAGAAAAATACCTTATTACCTTAATAATTTAAGATCACTAAACGGAAGACCATATTACCTTATAAACAGTAATCATGAAAAGGGGATATAAACTAACAAGCTTGAAGAAAATTTTTTACGAATAAATTACTAAGGTCTTAAAATGATTTATCAATTAAATTTTTCCAATAAAAGTGCATTTGATACCCATGCATATTTACAATTGAAAAATGAATATTGCAATCAAAAAAGATGTTTGGAATGTGCAATTGGAAATCACATTCTGTCTGAACCCGATAAATAAAGACCTGCCATCAATGGTCGATTGATTTCTGTTTTCCGCACTGGGACTCCCGCGAAAAATAGGTAAAGTACTAAAAGACATGGCGCCAGATTCTTCTAGCCATCGGGAGAAAAATACCTTATTACCTTAATAATTTAAAATCACTAAACTGAAGACCATATTACCTTATAAACAGAATAAACAGTAATCATGAAAATGGGATATAAAGTAACAAAATTGAAGGAAATTTTTTACGAATATTTTACTAAGGTCTTAATATGATTTAACAATTGAAATTTCCTACTAAAGTGCATTTGATTCCCAGGCATATTTACAATTGAAAAATGAATATTGCACTCAAAAAAGATGTCTGGAATGTGCAATCATGAATCATTTACTGTCTGAATATTGAATGATTACACGTTAGAACATGTGTAATATTTTGTTAACAAAACATACACCGTTAATTTTTTAAAAGAGATTTAAAGTTTGTAATGTAACCATAACTCAGCTGAGGCTCGAGATCATTCTCCCCAGTCATAAGTGATGTTCAATATCATCTCAGGGTTCAGGCTTTTGGCAACCGGGCAATTATTTCCTATGGTTTCCAGCACCACTTTATACTCTTTCACGGCATGGATCTTTGTTGGCAGTTTAACATCCACATCAATCTTGGCAACCCTCCTGGGGTTCGGCAGCATATGTTTGGTAATATCAATAAAAGTGTCCCGGAGGTCAAGACCCAGCTCATTTGCCTTTAAGGCCATAGTGGTGATAATGCACGTACCCAACGCAACACAAAGTGTATCTGTCGGTGAAAATTTTTCCCCTTTACCACGGTTATCGGTTGGGGCATCCGTTTGTATCTCTGTTCCGCTTTGCAGGTGAGTGGCGCTGCAACGCAAATCTCCAAGGTATACGATTGAAGCTGTCATTATGTATTTTTGCATAAATTTACATCGTAAACTCAACAAACGTACATGCGTAAAGTCTTCCTGGTTACCTTCCTTTCATTCATCGCCGTCAGCTCCTTTGCTCAAAATAAAAAAGAGAGAAGGGAAGCCAATCGAAACAAGATCAATGCTATGATAAAGCAGGAGGAAGATGGCATCATTGCTTACCAGAAAAGTTTTGCCGTGGGTGGTAAACTGATCAATGATGGATACGGGGTTTTTTTTGAAATTGGCCGCGCTAAATCTTTAAACAAAGCGATTCTTTTTCAATTAGAACTTTCAGAACGCAAACATCCGAAGGAAGAGAAGCAAAGCAATTTGTTTAATTACAGCACCCCCTTCATCTTCGGCAAGCAAAATTTTTTCTATCCCATAAAGCTGGGTGTTCAGCAACAAATGTTATTTGGTAATAAATCAAATAAAAATGGTGTGAGTGTTACTTATAATTATGGAGGTGGTGTGATCGCCGGGTTGTTGAGGCCTTATTATTTGCAGTTAGGCGCTTCGGGTGATTATATAAAATATGATTCCCAGGACAGTATTTCTTTCCTTGACCCATCATCAATCAGCGCCGGTCCGGGTTTTAATAAAGGATGGAGTGATATGCAGGTAAGGCCCGGGCTTTATGCCAAGACTGCACTTCGTTTTGATTATGGAAGTTACAATGAAATGATCTCTGCAATCGAGGTTGGAATCAGTGGTGAAATTTATTCAAAGAAAATACCCATCATGGTCCGCAGCACTGCTAAACAATTTTTCTTTACCGGTTATGTATCCATCCTTTTCGGCAGAAGGAAATGAGTTGATAGTTCTAAATATTTTTAAGAACCCGGTGTTATTTTTTGCCTGAAATAAATATGAGCGAAGAACTTATTGCCGAACAAAAGCCAAAAAAGCCTTCATGGTTGCGCGTAAAGCTTCCGATCGGGGAAGAATACAAACATGTTCGCAACCTGGTGGATACACATAAATTACATACCATCTGTGAAAGTGGAAACTGTCCCAATATGGGTGAGTGCTGGGGCGCCGGCACTGCAACCTTTATGATCCTGGGTAACATTTGTACAAGAAGTTGCGGGTTTTGTGCTGTCGCAACCGGCCGGCCTGAAGCGATCGATTGGGATGAACCGCAAAGGGTTGCTGAAGCCATATACCTGATGAAAGTAAAACACGCCGTGATCACCTCAGTTGACAGGGATGAAATAAAAGATGGGGGTTCCATCATATGGTACAATACCATCAAAGCTGTTAAAAACTTAAATCCTGGAACTACCCTGGAAACGCTGATACCGGATTTTAAAGCAGAAAAGGATAATATTTCTCGCATCGTTGAAGCTGCTCCCGAAGTGGTAAGTCACAATATCGAAACCGTTGAGCGTTTAACCCGCACCGTTAGAATACAGGCTAAGTACTGGAGGAGTATGCAAACCCTGCGCATTTTAAAAGAAGGTGGCATGCGTACCAAAAGCGGCATTATGCTGGGACTTGGTGAAAACCGGGAGGAGGTGATACAAACCATGCAGGATCTCAGGGAGAGTGCGGTTGATGTGATCACCATAGGCCAGTACCTTCAACCTTCAAAAAATCATTTAGACGTTCAACGCTTTGTTCACCCTGATGAATTTGCTTCATACCGGGAAATTGGTTACCAGATGGGCTTTGACTATGTAGAAAGTGGCCCGCTTGTCCGTTCTTCCTATCATTCCGAGAAACATGTGATCGTAGGATGGGGCAGGAACAAATGGCATGAAGAAAAACAACTTTCCAACTAAATCACCAACAACTAATACTTCATACCTGATACCTGATACCTCACCCCATCGTAAGTTTACCATATAAACACTGGTATATCTACTAAGTATAATCATCCGATTACCGGTGCAATCATTTGTGGCATAATTTTTTCAACGTACGTGTTGTACCAACATGAAACCAAATGAAAAAAACACAATTATTAACAGGCATACTATTGCCTGTACTTTGCTTCTGCATGTTTTCCTGTAAAAAGGATAACTCTACTTCCCAGCTAAATGTAAAAATGACTGACGCCCCGGCTGACTATGGATCAGTGAATGTGGACGTGAGAGAAGTATGGGTAAACATGAAAAATGATTCTTCGGGCTGGGTAGAGCTAAATACCAATGCAAAAATTTATGATCTGCTTTCACTTCAGAATGGCGTGGATACGCTGGTAGCCAACGGAACCGTAGAAACAGGAACAGTTAAAGAGATCCGGTTTGTGCTGGGTTCTAACAATTCAATTACTGTAGCAGGTATCACATACCCACTGGTGATCCCGAGCGGGGAAGAGTCTGGATTGAAAATTAAAATAGATAAGAAAATAAATGCGACGGTGGAATCCCTGGTCATAGACTTCGATGCTGCACTGTCGGTCAGGTTTGAAACAGGTACGTATAAACTGCGCCCTGTATTAAGAGTAAAATAAATTTTCCAATAGTAGCTTTTCAAAGAAAACCGAAACTGTCCATTGATATGGGCAGTTTTTTCTATGCTTTCATTTCCCATACCAAAGCACTGGCGCCAAGAATGGCCGCATCAGATTCTTTGAGTTCACTGAATATCAGTTTTACTTTGTCCTGGAAAATCGGGAGAAGATTTTTCTCCATATTCTCCCGGGTAGGTATCATGATCATGTCTCCCGCTTTTGTTAGCCCTCCAAAGAGGATGATGGCTTCGGGCGAAGAGAACATTACAAAATTTGCAAGGGCTTCACCCAAAATCTTACCCGTAAACTCATATACCTTTTTTGCGATCGGATCATTCTTGATGGCACATTCATACACAATTTTGCTGTCGATATTTTTGGCATACAGCCGGAGCATAGACTTTTCATCCGGGTATTTCTCCAGCATCTCCAAAGCCGTTTTACAAACACCAGTTGCTGATGCATACACTTCAAGTGAACCATGCATGCCGGTGCCGGTATGAAGCCTGCCACCCGGAACGATGATGGTGTGACCCAGCTCGCCTGCAAAACCGTCATGACCCAAGATCAAATGTCCATTGGCAACAATACCACTTCCAACCCCCGTCCCGAGGGTGATCATGATAAAATCTTTCATGCCGCGCGCCGCGCCATACATCATTTCACCCACAGCAGCTGCATTTGCATCATTGGTAAGTGCAGATGGTAAATTAAATTTATCTGAGATTAATTTCGCGAGGGGTACAATGCCTTTCCATTTCAGGTTTGGGGCATATTCAATATTTCCGGTATAAAAATTACCATTTGGAGCACCAATGCCAATTCCCTGGATATGTTCTTTGTTCACATTCTCTAGCACGGGTTCGAGGGCTTTGTACAAAGCATCAATAAACAATTCAACTTTGGAATAAGCATCCGTTTTTATCTCACCTTTTTGTAAGATCTCACCGCGATGATTAACGACCCCATATTTTGTGTTGGTGCCACCGATATCAATTCCTACAGCAAGCTCGTTTGAAATATCCATCAATCGTATTTTGAAAAACTAAAAAAGTTCCAGGTTGTTCTTTAAATTCCCTGAAGTGATTTTTCCACTTAATATTTACATCCCTGTCATCATTAAACTTCGAGTGCGCCTTCAGGTGAGGTTTCCACTTCAACAGGCCTGTCATAATCAACGCCCTGTTTTCTTAATATGCCTTTTACAATAAACGCAAAGAGCGCCAGGTAAGCAAAACATGTCACCGCTACCCAGTAGGACTGGTGAATTCCAATGCCTGGAATATCTGATTTTGATTGCAGAAAATCTGCAAGCTTACCCTGGATGGGCGGAATGATCCCGCCTCCAAGGATCATCATGATCAAAAATGCAGACCCCTCGGTGGTATATTTACCCAAACCTGTAATTGATAAATTAAAAATGCTGGGCCACATGATGGAACAGCACAGTCCACCGCTTAAGATTGCATAAATGGCAACGGTTCCGGTGTTAAAGATTCCGATGATCATCGCTACAACTCCCAGTAAGCTAAAGATCAAAAGTGTCCTGGCAGGTTTATTTTGGCTGATATAAAAAGCAGCTATTTGTATCAAAACACATAACACATAATAATACAATGGCTGCATGTCATTTTTGGCAAGAGTATTAACACCAATCACAACTCCAAAAGCGATCAGTGGTACAATGCCTACAAGTATTTTTTTGGTAGACTCACTCAGGTTGAATGCCGGAATAGATCCCGCCCATCTGCCTATCATCAGGCTACCCCAGTACATTGACACATACTTGGCAGCCTGGGAAGATTGCAATCCGCCAAAATCCGCCTGTTTCAATAATTCACTCAGGTTGCTTACAATGGTAACCTCTACTCCAACATAAACAAAAATAGCAAGCATGCCCAATACGAGTTGGGGATATTTCATAGCGCCCCAGCCTTCAGGATTTTTCATGGCAGCCCAATTGGACATCAGCAGGCTTACCACTACGACAGCCAAAGCTCCAAAGAGCCATTTCATCCTGTATGTTTCCATATCATGTTTCACAGCTGCAGAAGCATTCGTGATATCAATTTTATAACTGCTGAATACCGGAACGAACATAATGATCAGCAATCCAGTAATGATTAATAATGAGTACAATGCTTTATTGGATTTCTCAAGGTCTTCTATCAGAATTCCTGCCGGCACTTTTTTTGAGAAATAAAACATGGCAGCTGCCGCAATAAAAAGGACGCCAACACATGCATAAAGAACAATCACTTTACCAAGGCCAAGAGCTTCGATCTGTTCGGATGTTAGCGCAGCTGTGGAGCCAAAAAGCGCAAGTGCAACTATGATAGGGCCGATCATTGTTCCAAAAGAATTGATACCACCTCCTAAATTTACACGGCTAGTGCCTGTAGAAGGATCTCCTAAAGTAATAGCGAAAGGCTGGGCCGCTGTTTGCTGTAAAGAAAATCCCAAAGCCACGATGAACAATCCAACCAGGAGCCCTGTAAAAGTGTTCGCATTCACCGCAATGATCATTGCTACTGCGCCGATCGCAGAAAACAACAGTCCGTATACAATACTTTTTTTATAACCCCATTTTCCCACCAGGTCTTTTCCTCCAAATGAACCATAGGCAAACAATCCAAGGGCACCAAGATAATAAGCTCCATAAAAGGCAAAATCGATCAACTGGCTCTGAAACTGGTCGAGCTTGAAATAATGTTTACAGAAAGGAATAAAAACACTGTTACCGGCAGCGATAAATCCCCAAAAGAAAAAAACAGTTACGAGCGTGCCAAGCGCACCGTAATTTGTGGGTATTCCCTGGGATGCAATTTTTTGTGATGAAACTGTCATTGATGGGCCTGCCATAGTAAATAAATTTAGACGTTGAAAATAGTAGAATTTTCTGATACAATGAATTTTGATTTATTATGCTGGTAACAAAATGATGCTTAATTTAATGGCGTATTTATTAGACGGTATATGGAAATTATTCATGTGAGTGCAGAATGCTACCCGGTGGCGAAAGCAGGCGGTCTTGGTGATGTTGTTGGCGCTCTGCCCAAATACCAGAATAAGATGGGAAACCTCGCAAAGGTAGTGATGCCGATGTACCGGACTAAATTCTTATATCAGAATAATTTTGATGTGGTGCACAAGGGAGGGTTTGGCATGTCAAATTATTGGTTTGAATATACAGTGATCAAAGAGTCCACAAATTCTCTCGGATTTGATCTGTACCTCGTTGATATACACGGATTGCTTGACAGGGAAAAGATTTACGGCTACAATGATGATACGGAAAGGTTCACCGCATTCCAGATCGCTGTGGTGGATTGGCTGAGCAAATGGAAACATTCGCCGCAAATTGTTCATGTGCATGATCACCAGGCAGGACTGATCCCTTTTATGATGCAGAATTGTTATGCTTACAGGCACCTGGATGCAATCAAAACAGTACTCACGATCCATAATGCCGAGTACCAGGGATGGATGGGCTGGGATAAAGCAAGTTATATCCCTGACTGGGACAAGTGGAAATGGGGTGCTTTAGACTGGGAGAAAAAAATTAACCCGCTGGCAAGTGGTATCAAATGCGCACACAAGGTAACAACGGTAAGCCCTGGCTATTTGGGTGAATTAAAATACAATGCCAATGGATTAGAAAGTTTATTTGAATTCGAGAAAGGTAAATGTTTTGGAATCCTGAATGGAATAGATGAAGAAGTGTGGAATCCTTCTACAGATAAATATATTGAAAAGAACTACAGCATAGAAGATTGTTTATCCGGTAAACAAGCAAATAAAATTGTGTTATGCAACCAGTTCAACCTGGATGAATCAAAGCCACTGATCGTTTTTATTGGACGGCTGGTATCAGAGAAAGCAGCAGACCTTTTGCCGCAAGCGATCCGCGACGCCATCTACCACATGGAAGGCAGTGCAAATTTTTTAATCCTGGGCAGCGGTGATCCAACCGTTGAATGGCAGCTGGAACAGCTCAATGGACAGTTTACCGGTTATTATAATTCACAGATCGGTTACAATGAAAAATTAAGTCACCAGATGTATGCCGGTGCTGATTTTTTACTGATGCCCAGCAGGGTAGAACCTTGCGGACTTAACCAGATGTATGCCATGAGGTATGGCACCATTCCAATTGTAAGGAACACGGGAGGTTTAAAAGATACTGTAAAGGATTTTGGCGACCCAGGCGGATATGGCATTTGTTTTAACACTGCATCAGTGGGCGACATCACCTATTCGATCCACAGGGCTGTGCAATTGTATGAACAACGGGAAAGAATAGACGAAATCAGGAATACGATCATGCAGATTGACTTTAGCTGGGAAAACAGTGCTGGCAGGTATATAGAGTTGTACAATACATAATGATTACTTTGACATTCATCTTATTATGATCCATGAAGTTCTCAATTTAATGAAATGTTCAGAGCTACTTATCAAAAAACAACCTGTACTTTTAAAATAATTTGAATCAATACTCAATTCCTTTTTACTCATATTCAATTGTAATTTATGCCAATCAGCAGTTCTCTTATTTCTGTAATCCTGGGTGGCGGGGCAGGAAGCCGGTTATATCCCCTTACTGCCAGCAGGAGCAAGCCGGCAGTGCCCATTGCAGGTAAATACAGGCTTGTGGATATCCCCATCTCCAATTGCATCAACTCCAGCATCAACCGAATGTTCGTGCTTACGCAATACAACTCTGCATCATTGAATAAGCACATTAAGAACACTTACCAGTTCAGTGCTTTCAGCAGCGGATTTGTGGATATCCTGGCTGCAGAACAAACCCCTGACAATCCGCAATGGTTCCAGGGCACTGCAGATGCAGTACGCCAATCAATACGGCATTTCGAGAATTATGATTTTGAGTATGTGCTTATTTTGTCGGGCGACCAGCTTTACCAGATGAATTTTGGTGAAATGTTTGACGCGCATGTAAAAAACGGTGCTGACATTACTATTGCAACAATTCCCGTTACAGAACGGGAAGCACCTGAATTCGGCATCCTGAAAGCGAATGATGAAAATATCATTACTTCTTTTATCGAGAAGCCGGCCAAGGATATTTTGCACCAGTGGGAAAGTGAAACAGGATCTGATATGAAAGCTGCCCATAAACATTACCTGGCATCCATGGGGATCTATATTTTCAATCGCAACTTATTGCTTGATCTGTTACAGAAAGAGCACAAGACTGCAACTGATTTTGGAAAAGAGATCATTCCTTCCTCTATAGGGAAATATAAAGTCGCGAGTTTTCAATACGATGGTTACTGGACAGACATTGGAAATATTTATTCCTTTTTTGAGGCAAACCTGTCTCTTACATCAAACCTTCCCGAATTCAATCTGTTTGACGAAAACAGGATTGTTTACAGCCGCGCCCGGATGCTTCCACCGGCTAAGATCAGTGGTACCACAATGGAAAGAACATTGGTAACTGAAGGATGCATTATCGAAGCCGCAGTGATAGAAGGCAGCGTAATCGGCATCAGGACGAGGATAGGCAGTGGCACAACGATCATCAGCTGTTATATCATGGGGACAGACTACTATGAAACCATTGAAGAGATCAAATACAACGAGGAGAAGGGATTGCCAAAAGCCGGCATTGGAAAAGATTGTTACATTAAAAATGCCATTATAGATAAAAATTGCAGGATCGGGAATAATGTGAAGATCATTGGCGGCCCGCATCTTGCAGACAGTGACCATGCCTTGTATACGGTAAAGGATGGAATTGTAGTGGTAAAGAAAAATGCTGTGATTGAGGATGGATTCGTGATATAACCTGCATTCAAAATCAAAGGTCGAAATATTTTTAAGCGTGCTGCCGCACAACGTTGATCAAGCCAAACCGATTGCCATGTCAGAAATTGAAACAGATTTTGTAACTGCCCATCCGCCACACATTCCAAAACCAAGGCTCACCTTCAAACAGATCCTTAATATGAGCTTTGGATTTTTCGGGATCCAGTTTGGTTTTGCATTGCAAAATGCAAACGTATCCAGGATATTTCAAACGCTTGGAGCCGAAATTGATAAGATCGGAATCTTATGGATTGCGGCACCCATTACAGGGTTGCTGGTACAGCCGATTATAGGGTATCTCAGCGACAGAACATGGCACCCGAGATGGGGGAGAAGGCGGCCGTTTTTCTTTATGGGCGCTGTCTTTTCTTCCATAGCCTTGTTCCTGATGCCACAATCAACCGCTTTGTGGATGGCCGCAACCTTATTATGGGTAATGGATGCATCCATCAATATTTCCATGGAACCTTTCAGGGCGTTTGTTGGAGATAAGCTGCCTTCCTCGCAAAGGACCACAGGATTTGCCACACAGACATTTTTCATCGGTCTTGGTGCTGTGATCGCATCGCTACTTCCTTACATTTTTACCAATTATTTCAACATCAGTAATACTGCTGCTCCGGGAGTTATCAGCAATTCAGTTAAATATTCATTTTATATCGGTGCGGTGATTTTTTTATTTTCTGTGATTTGGACGGTGTTGACAACAAATGAATTTCCGCCGGAAAATATGGAAACCTGGGAGCAGGAAAAGCTGAAAACCAAAGGAATCCTCAATGGGTTTAAGGAGATTACCAACGGAATCTTCAAAATGCCCCCTACCATGTTACAACTCGCAATTGTGCAGTTCTTTACGTGGCTGGCTTTTTTTTCAATGTGGATCTATACCACTTCCGGCATTGCACAAAATACTTTTGGCACCACGGATACAACTTCCAAAACATTCCAGGATGCAGGTGATTGGGTAGGTGTGATGTTTATGGTATACAATGGAATTTCAGCGATTACTGCGTTCCTGTTGCCCATGCTGGCCAATAAAATTGGAAGGAAATATACACACATGATCTGCCTGATCATTGGAGGGATAGGGCTCATATCGATGTTGTTCATCAAAACACAAAATTTATTGCTGTTGCCCATGGTAGGTGTGGGGCTTGCATGGTCTTCAACACTAACAATGCCATACGCCATACTCGCGGGGGCACTGCCTCCCAATAAGATGGGTTTTTACATGGGTGTTTTCAATTTTTTTATAGTGATCCCTCAAATTCTGGCCGCAGCAATTCTTGGCTTTTTTGTAAAGACGGTTTTTCATGAGCAGGGCATTTATGCTTTGGTCATTGGAGGCATCTCCATGATCATTGCCGGTATTCTGAATTTTATAGTAAAAGACAGGGACGATGAAAAAGTACGTCTTCACAATTCATGAGCATGAAAACGAAGTTTTGGTTTTGTATTTTATTGTCATTGCCCACCTTGCTTTTTTCTCAAACAGCAGCTTTTAATTGTTACCCTTCCAATTGGTGGGTCGGGATGAAAAATCCGAAATTGCAGCTGATGGTGCGCATTCAGGGCATCAGGTCCAGCCTTAAAAATATTGAATTCAACTACCCGGGAATTACACTTCAAAAAGTGGATAAACTGGATGGTGACAATTATATTTTTGCTGATCTTGTAATAGCCCCGTATACTAAGCCGGGAATTTTACAGTTAAAAATAAACCGCAACCATGCACCTGCTATAAATATTGCCTTTGTTTTAAAACCACGCAGGCAAGGTAACGGTACAGCTTATGCGCAAGGAGTTACTTCCAGGGATTTTATCTATTTACTGATGCCCGACCGCTTTTGTAATGGCGATACCACCAATGACAGGTATAGTGATATGACAGATACTGTTCTGGATCGCAACAACCCCCATGCAAGGCATGGCGGTGACCTGGCAGGTGTTCAACACCACCTGGGGTATTTTAAAAACCTGGGTGTTACATCATTGTGGCTTACACCTGTGTTTAACAATGACATGCCGCAAATGAAGGAGGGTAATTTTTTTGTGAGTGGCTACCACGGTTACTGGATAACGGATCATTACCAGGTTGATAAAAGAATGGGTGGAAATGAAGCATATAAAAGTTTAATTGTACAAGCCCATAAGCTCGGGATGAAGATCATCCAGGATGCAGTGTACAATCATATCGGCTCATACCACTGGTCAGTTCTGGATCCCCCTGCAAAAGACTGGATCAACCACTGGCCGTCCTACCAGGGCACTCATCACCATGAAGAAGTTTTTATTGATCCGTATACTTCGCAGGAAGATTATAACATCATGATCAGGGGATGGTTCGTTCCGCACCTGCCTGATCTCAATCTTGGGAATCCTTATGTAGCCAATTACCTGATACAAAATTCAATATGGGCAACAGAGGAATTCGGAATAGATGGCTGGAGGGTTGACACGTACAAATATTGCGATGAGAATTTTTTAGTCCAAATCAATAAAGCGTTATCCCTCGAGTTTCCGTCACTGAGTGTTTTTGGAGAGGTAACGTCCAATACTGTGGAGGGGAGCGCATATTTTGTTAAGAATAATATGAAAACCACGATACGGCAAAATGCAGACGGTGTAACTGATTACCCCCTTAGGAACGCGATGCTGGACGGCCTTAATCAACCTTTTTCTTTTACAGACGGGATCATGAAAGTGTACACGACCCTTGCTCAGGACCTCTTGTATCAAGATCCTTCAAAAAATTGCATCTTTTTGGATAACCATGACCAGGACCGGATATTGTCAATAGTTAAAGAGGACTTTAAAAAATTTAGAATGTGTATTAACTGGTTGTTCACCCTGAGAGGAATTCCGCAGTTATATTATGGAACAGAAATCCTGATGAAAAATGTAAAAAATCCTACTGATGCCCAGGTGAGATATGATTTTCCCGGAGGGTGGAATGGAGATCCTGTGAATAAATTTGATTCAAAAAATCTGACCCCCAGCGAAGACAGTGCATTTATTTATATTCAAACACTGGCAAAATTTAGAAAAAATTCATCTGCCCTTACTTCGGGAAAAACAATGCAATATCTCCCACAGGATGGTGTATATGTTTATTTCCGTTATGACAGCAGGCAGTCAATACTGGTGGTTTCAAATTCAGGTGACAAGCCTGCGGTAATAAAAGGAGCCCGGTTCATAGAAAGAACCAGGGGCTTTACGCGGGTAAAAAATATTCAAACACAAAAGATTAAACTCCTGGATGATCTTATCATAGAACCGAAAGGCAGTGGAGTATATGAATTGATAAAATAGTTCACTTATATTTTTGCATAAAATCCACTGTTGATGAGCAAAGAGATATTTCTTGAAAAGTTCCGCCGCAATGAAAGAGTCATATTTTTGAGTGATGGTGTTTTTGCGATCGTCCTTACCCTTCTTATATTAGACATTAAGTTACCCCCTTCTTTACCGGACGATATTTCAGCATCAGAACTCTGGCAACAGGTGAAAGCATTGAAACATCATTTTCTTAGCTTCCTCCTGAGCTTCGTTTTCATCATCAACATATGGTTTACACACAACCAGTTACTCAAGGCCTTTGAAAAAGTAGACAATGCCATGGTATGGCTCAACAATTTATTGTTGCTTATGACTTGTGTGATCCCATTTCCTACAGCGCTCATTGGGCAGTATTTCGACAATCCAATAGGAATTATTTTCCTCGGCAGTATCCTTGTTTTTATTCCGTTGGTAATTTATTCAATCGCAACACTAGGGTACAAAAGGAGATATTTGAGTGTTCACTTTGACCTGCACCGTATCCATTTTCTGAGAAAAAGCTTATTGTTCATTTCCCTTTTTTCGGCTATTCCGCTCACGTTTGCCTGGTTTATGCCACGACTTGCTTTCTCATTTTATATGGTGAGGTTGATCGTCGGGGTAGTTTTAAGCTCGATGGTGAAAGTAAAAGACAGAAGTGTGACTGGCCACTTGCACAACCTTCAAGGCAAATAGACTATAAAACCGGATCACAACATCAATCCCCACATAAAGCGGTTCTTTTGCTGTTTTTGGGCATCGTCATCATTCTCTGATCCCCAGTCTTTGATCCTTTCATTGATTGTATTCTTCAGGTCTTTCATGGTATAATATTTTTTAACGGCAACAGGCTTTATCAGGTTCTCCTGTACACCATTCAACATCACCTTAGTGGCGATCCAAGAGGTATACAACCTCGGAATCGTAACTCCCAGTATCATACCTGGTAAACCACTAATGGTACAGGGTCCGCCTGTGACCATGATCTCATCCGTATAGAACGCAAACACAAAAACGCTGTCAAACATTTTTGCAACCGCTTTCCTGCAGTTGAAACCTGCAATCACCCGGTTCTCATTGGTAAGGCGCCATTCCAGTCTGGGTATGGAATCTTCTACATTTATGTTTGAACCCCAAACGCTTTTTTGCATATTCAGCTTTTTCTGGCTGTGATCCACGTACCATACATTCTCTTCATCACTTCTTCTCAAAAATTCAGGCACCTTTACCTTATCGTCCCAATGGTCGAATTTATAAATGCTTTTATTGTTGGCAAATGTGTAGGTGTAATAACCTGTTTTAAACTGGGGGAGATTTTCCTTGATCATTTCTTCAAACGTATTGTTCCCCATTGTTTTTTTAATGTTCGCCTTTACTTCGTATTCAATGACAGCTTTGGTAATGAATTGCTGTGCCTGTAAATTCAATCCCAATAAGACGGCACCGGCTAAAAAAAATATTTTTAAGTTCATGGATGGCATTTAATAAAATTATTTTGAATTGGCTCCCTTGTTTTTAAAATCCCACGTAAAGCCCACTAAGAAATAACGTTTCAGGCGGTCGTTGGTTACTTCACTGTAGGTATTGCTGTAGAAGTCTCTTTGAATGCCAATGTTTTGATTCAGGATATCACGTACAGTTAAATAGAATGTGAACTCATCTTTTTTAAACGTGCGTTGCAACCGTGCATTCCAGATCTGCGAATTCAAATCCGTATTGAATTGTATGGTTTTCTGGCGTGAATAATAAGTATAATCGTTTACCAGCGACCACACTTTTTTAACATAAAGGGTTGCATTCAATGAAAGGGTATTTGTATTGTAGTGAATCCTGGTACTGTTTTGAGAAGTGGTATTTGAATTGTAATTAAACTCGTGCTGCACAGAAACATCATATTTTTTTTCTTTTGATTTAGACAAGCTGACCGACAAACCGGTGCTTAGGGTTTTTGAAAAGCTCTTCCGGCTGTTGATCACATCGGCAACTTTATTGTATCTGAACTCCGGGTTTAAATTAATCCTGGTGTCGATTTTTTTTAATTTAGCGCCGATCCCGCTCCAGAAGTTGATGGAATAATTTCCATTGGTATTAATCGGTTGGGTAACCGTTTTTCCGGAATCAATATTGATCACCCTGTTGTTGGTAATCGAGTTGCTCACGATACGGCCATTCAGGGATTGGTACATCCATATGTCTTTAATGAAATTGTAGCTGTTGTGCGAAATATTGAATGAATTGTTGAATGAGGGTTTCAGATCAGGATTGCCAACATACTGGTTGAAGTAATCATTGTTATTCCTCAACGGTTGTAATTGGTTGATAGTGGGTTGAATGGTATTTCCATTGTAATTGATCCTGAAATTGTGATTTGCCTTGTATGTATAGGTGAGGTTTGCCGCAGGATAAAAATTAACGTAATTCCTGATGTAATCTTTATTAAAAGTAAGATCCTGAAGCTCAAAATGGGTGAAGCCAAAACCAGATCCTGCGTTGATCTTTAATTTTTTACTGGCAAAGTTTATTTTGGCAGAAGGAATATTCTGCAGAATACTTTGCCTGAATTGGTTGGACAGGGAATCCACAGCAAAGTCATATTTTCCTGAAAGTGGGGAATAGCTGTAGGTGAGCTGATTGTTGTTACCATGATTATAAGCCAGCTGGTAAGCCATTTCAAGTGAATATTTTTTACCTAACGGTTCAGTATAGACGAAACGAGATGTCAAAGTTTTTGTTGACATATCATAATCCTTCATCTGGTTCAGTTGCTGGCCTCCTGCAGGTAATCCGTCAAAATAAGACTGGTTGAACGATGTTAAAAAATTCTTTCCGTCGGTATTCAACATGTTCCAGTCAGCAGTTACTGATAATGACCTGCGTGCCTTGTTGAATTTATGCTTGAAGATGAGGTTGCCTGATAAAGCGTTTTTATCGCTGTTTGTTTGCAGGATCCTGTTGCTCGTATTTTTTAAAGTTCCTGAACTGCCTGTGTTCACTGCATTGCGGGATTCTTCACTTTCGGTGTGATAAAAATTTGAATTGGCGGTTAGCTTAAGTGAATTGTTAGAATCGATCTTGATATCGTAAGTTGTACGCAACTTAATATTGTGCCGGTTGATGCTGGTAACTGCATCTGAAGTTTCATTCAGCACAGAATCACCCACCTGGGTTTGTGAAAAAGAGTGTTTGTGATTCGTGTAATCCTGGCTGTTGTACTTGGGAGAAAAATTTAATGTGTGCTTTTCATTCCATTTATTGCTGTATTGCAGGCCAGCATTTACATTCGTTACAAAACCATTTTGCGCGTCAAAATATGGCTCATCGTCCGAAGATCCTCCACGCCACACCATCATACCCCCGTCGTCATCCATACTCATCGTCAGGTTGTCGTTTCCGCCATATTTCTGTTCATCCTGCCAGTTCAATCCATCCTGGCCCGTATTGCCATTTAAAAGAAATCCTGAAATTTTTCTTTTCCCTTTGAAAGAACTCAATAGCAGGTTATCGTTGAACCGGTTTGGAATATTTTTTTGCAGCCCGCCTGCAAGGTCTAATTTTCCAAAGTATCCTTTCTTCTTATCCTCCTTTAATTTCAGGTTGATGGTTTTCTGGGTTTTGCCATCGTCTATCCCTGTAAATTCTGCCTGTTCGCTTTTTTTATCAAATACCTGCACTTCTTTCACCGCATCAGCCCTTAAATTCTTTACTGCCATACCGGGATCATCTCCAAAAAATTCCTCCCCGTCAACAAGCACCTTTTCCACCGTTTCGCCCATCGCTTTTATCTGCCCGTTTTTATCAACCTGGATCCCTGGTAATTTGCGTAATAATTCCTCTACGTTTGCATTGGCACTTACTTTAAAGCTGTCCGCGGTATATACTGTTGTATCACCTTTGATCTGGATGGGTTTGCCTGTTTTTATTATTACTTCCTGCAACAACTTGCTTTTTGAGATGAGTGCAAGGTTTGAAAAGAGGGTGTCCCCGGAGATTACAATGTCTTCAAGAATATCGGCAAAGTAGGGATGGGTGGTCATTAATATGTAGCCCCCTGGTTTTACATCATTGAATAAAAATTTACCTTCTGCATCAGAGCGGGTAAATTTATAGAAAACAGAATCTTTCGGAGTCAGTAAAGCAATCACCGCGTTTTGAACCGGCCTTTTATTATTGGGATCCAGGAGATTTCCGGAAACCTTGGTTGATTGAGCCACAGACGAAAATGATATACACAATATTCCTATAAACAGCGAGGCAAATTTGTACATAAAGTAGTTTTGATAAGGCGGGCAGGGTTAAGATTCCAAAAGTGATGAATTATTGCTGATTGATGCGATGGTAATGCTTAAATTTAAGTTAACAAATTTCCAAAACTGTTGGATACGGAATTGATTTAATCCATGAGGGGTAATAATGGAGCACGAATGGTAACCTCCGCAAACTTTCAAATAGTGAAATCCTGTTAAATATCCATTTAATTTTGGGCGGCGAAGGATTTAATATTTATTACGGCTTCTATTATCCGGTTTAGAAATAAATGCGACCTCAATAAAAATTTAAACTAACAGTTTTCTAAGATCCGAGGCAACCGATATTCAAATCAGCTGTAGTTGTGTAAAATTGTAATAAAAACAAGTGGTTATTTCAAATAAACTTTCCTCTTTCCCGTTACAAACAATGAATCTATCCAAAGCCTGCAAAAACCCCCTGACATGAAGAATTGGTTATTATGCCTGCTCATTTTTCCGTCTTACCGTGTGGATGCACAGCCTACTGACAGTTCCCGGTATTATTTCAACTTAGGTTTGGAAGAAAAAACTGCACGGCGTTATCTCGTAGCCGCAAAATATTTCGATAAAGCCATTGCCTTTAATCCCAAAAATGTTGATGCATATATTGAAAATGGCAGTGTAAACCTGGAAATGAGGAAGGTGGATCCTGCGCTGGCAAATTTTACAAAAGCAAATGAATTGCGGCCCGGTGATAACAATGTTACGAAAGAACTGACAACTTTATATTTTAACAACCGGCAATTCCAAAAAGCCATTGACCTGGCCCGGCAATGCAAAGACTGCCCGGATGCAGAACGAATTATTGCCCTTAGCAATTACGAGCTTGAAGATTATGTGAAAGCAATCCCTGCTTTACAAAAAGTGCTGGACAACAATCCAAAGGATGCAGAAGCAACCTATACCCTTGCCAGGTGTTATGTGGAGTCGGAAGATTATAAAAATGCTGTGATACAATTTCAAAAAGCAATCACACTTAATCCATCACACAATTCATGGATGTATGAGCTCGGTTTGGTGGATCACAATATGAATGATTTTGAAGGCGCCATAAAGAATATGAATATGGCCGCTGAAAATGGTTATCCAAAAACAAATGATTTCTATGAGAACCTGGGTTATGCTTACTTATACGCAGGAGACTTTGAGAATGCACTGAAAAATTTGAACATCGTTGCAGCCAAAAGGCCGAATAATAATGAAATCATCAGCGAAGTGGCCTTTGCTTATTTTAAAAAACAACGCTATGACGAAGCATTAAACTATTACTCACAGCTGCTGCAAAAAAATAAGAACGATGCCAAGTCTTTGTATATGGCGGGGATGTGTTTCCAGAAAAAGGGTGAAATTAAAAAAGGGCAGGCCATGTGCGATAAAGCAATTGAGCTAGATCCTTCATTGAAAAACTTCAGGAGGAAACAAGATTCTTCCTTTGGGTTGTAAGTGCAGGCCATACCATTATGGCATCAAAACTCTAAATTAATGATCCGGCTTTTCAATCCTGAAATAAATTGTGGGCCCTAAACTACATACCACTTACTTGACTCATCTTTGGAATAGGAAAGTCCATTGCTCATCACATGAATTTCTTTTCCAAGTGCGCCTATTGTTTTTTTCTGCTCATATACCCTCACACCATTGTTTTCGCGGGTAAGATAAACGATCAAAGCATTGAGAGTGGGAGCTACTTCGTGTAACCATTGTTCTTCGCTTTCCTTTACAAAAGCCTGGCTCATTTGAGTAAAATTTTAATTCATCATTAAAACGTTAACGCTGCGTTGCAGGATATTGAATGCTATTTCAGCCATCAGGTTTTCTTTGTCAAG
>JBDUCQ010000050.1:0-18931 GCA_040003385.1 Ginsengibacter sp.
CAACCCGGTGATTCGGAATAAAAAAAATCCTGGAATAAAACGGGAAACAACGAATTATGCCGCATCGGTGTACCTGGGTGACCTGCTTGTAACCTGTTATTCACCATACAGCCGTAACAGGACATTTGGGAATATGATAGGAAAAGGATATTCTGTGAAAGCGGCACAGCTCGAAATGAACATGGTTGCGGAAGGCTACAACGCAAGCAGGTGCATACACTTACTCAATGAAAATATTCACGCTGAAATACCTATTGCAGAAACCATTCACCAGATTTTATGGCAACAGCTTGCACCATCTGAAGGATTTGCTAAAATAGAAGTGACACTGGAATAATCTGGCAGATTCTCCACCATCCTGTTCTTGTTGGCCGTACTCATTTTTGGAGGTGTCGTAAAATTTGTGAGATCATCATTCTCAGGGCACAGGTAATTCATCAAAAAAAAGATCCGCAGCAATTCCATCTGCAAATAATTTCCCCTCTCTCGTTAGAATTATTTTTGAATCTTGTGCCTGCACATTTCCATTATTTTTAAAGCGATTGATTGATTGTGCCAGCCGTTCACTTTTTTCTGTTCCAAATTTACCGGCGATATATTCCAGGTCAGTGCCTTCCAGTGTACGAATGGAGGTCATAATGTATTCATTGAGCTGTTGAATGTTTGTCAACACTTCGTGTTCTGAAGGAACGAAACCTGCCTTTATTGATTTCATGTAAAATTCGTTATTACTGATGTTCCATTTTCTGGTTTGGCCATCAAATGAATGTGCTGAAGGGCCGAAACCCCTGTAATGTTTCCCCTGCCAGTACCCCGAATTATGTTTACTGCGCAGCCCGGGTCTGGCAAAGTTTGAAATTTCATAATGTTCATATCCTGCCAATTCCAGCCAATCGGTCATCAATAAGAACTGGGTCCTCTGTTGTTCCGGGTCAACGTCCGCTCTTTTTTTTAAAGTGATCATTTTTTTTAACGCAGTGCCAGGCTCCACGGTTAACGCATAACAGGAGATGTGTGGGATTTGCAATCCAATTAATGAGGTAATATTTTTTTCCCAATCACTTACAGAGAGCCCGGGTGTGCCATAAATCATATCAACCGAGAAGTTATCAAACCCCGCTTCCTGAACCAAATGAATACATTGCA
Source organism: Ginsengibacter sp. (assembly GCA_040003385.1). GTDB lineage: Bacteria > Bacteroidota > Bacteroidia > Chitinophagales > Chitinophagaceae > Ginsengibacter. The sequence continues at coordinate 1,147 of JBDUCQ010000050.1, forward strand.
ATGACTGTGCGGCATCATGTACCCTGTTCATCCATTGCAGTTCATGGTTAATGAACGATTGGACTCCAATGCTGAGCCGGTTGACACCGGCAGACTTCCACTCCTCCAGATTTTTTGCAGAAATGTCGTCAGGATTGGCTTCCATGGTAACTTCGGCATCACCCCACACCTGGAAATTCTCATACAATGCTTGCATCATTCTTTTCAATTCATTCCCCGTCAACAGGCTCGGGGTTCCGCCACCGAAATAAACAGTTGCAATACCACTATCGCCACCAGGGGTAGAGCTAAAAGATCCCGCATGTTCATCTTTTTGGTCCGCTTGAAAAGCTGATAGCCTTACCTCCTGAATGATGGCATCTATCATATCATCTTTTTTCGATAAGGATGTGGAAAAATGAAAATTACAGTAATGGCATGCTTTTTTGCAAAATGGAATATGGAAATAAATGCCTGACAAAGATTTTTGTTTACAGAATTTAGAATTTAGTTTTGAATATTGAGATTCACCCAAAGCAAATACAATAAAATTAAAAGGGGCCCTGAATATTTACTTTGCTTTTTATTTATAGCTGTCATTGCTGCACAGTCATTTCATGCATCGGCCCAAAATAGATTCCCGCTGTTAATTCATTTTACAGATAAAGATACTTCGTTGGATGCAATCCAATCTGGATCAAAAATAAAGCAGCTTCACCTTACAACTCTTTTTGGAACAGGATCCCTCTGCCTTGATTACATTCAAAAACTGCCGGGCTATTTAATTACAAAAGGATATCCGGCAGCATCAGTTGATTCAATGTACTTTGATTCATCAGGTGCTTTTATCGAGCTCTACCTCGGCAGGCAATATAAATGGGCTCAAATCAACACCGGGCAGTCAGATCCTTTGGTTCAGAAAGAATTTGGATGGTTTAACCAGGCGAATAATAAAATAATTGATTTTTTTGATCTCGGTAAACAGGAGCAGCTAGTGTTGGATTATTATGAAAGGACAGGATATCCGTTTGCTGAAATAAAGCTCGATAGTGTGAAGATTGAAGAAGATAAAATAATGGGGCAACTAAAAATCAATCGTGGAGTATTGTATCATATTGACAGCATCAGTGTAATTGGAAAAGCAAGAATAAAAAATCGTTTTTTACAGCATTACCTGGGCATTTCAAATGGTGATGTATACAATAAAGATAAACTATCAGACATCAGCAGGCGCCTGCTGGAATTGCCTTTTATTCAGGAACAGCGCCCGTGGAACCTTTCCATGCTCGGAACTGGGGCCACACTGAATTTGTACATCTTGCCAAAAAAAAGCAGCCAGGTAAATTTCCTGGTTGGTTTTTTACCTTCCGGCACAGGTAAAACGCAACTGACAGGCGACGTTAACCTGGACCTGAAAAATTCACTTGGAGCCGGTGAAAGCATTTTATTGAACTGGCAACAACTGCAACGTAAATCTCCAAGACTTAACCTGGGTTATCAGCATCCTTATATCTTCAATTCTTCGTTTGGTATTGACCTGACATTTGATCTGCTAAAAAGAGATTCAGCTTATCTGCAATTGAATTCCCAGGCAGGGTTACAATATATTCTCTCCCCAAATCAGACGGGTAAAATATTTTTTCAGAATCAACGGTCTTATTTGTTGGAAGGTGGCTTTGATACCAACCAGGTTAAATTATCTAGGAAGCTCCCTCAGGACATCGATGTGAGTGCCAGCAGTATTGGAATAGATTATGAATGGATTAATACAAACTACAGGTTGAACCCTTTAAGGGGTAATGAATTGAGGATCATAACCACAGCAGGTTTAAAAAAAATTACGAAAAACAACGACATCGTCAATTTAAAAGATCCTTCTGACCCCTCATTTCAATTCAGCTCATTGTACGATACGATTAAGTTGAAAAGTTACCAGGTGAAGGTAAATATGAAAGCATCTCATTACTTCCAGGCTGGCAAAAAGAGTACCTTGAAGACTGCTACAGCTATTGGTATATTTGGAAGTCAGAATATTTTCCGGAACGAGCTTTTTAGAATAGGTGGCTATAAACTATTGCGCGGATTCGACGAAGAAAGCATTTACGCAAGCAGGTATGCGGTTTTTACAATTGAATACAGGTACCTGGTGGGCATCAACTCTTATTTATTTGGATTCACCGATATCGGTTTTACAAAAACAAAATTTCAATCAACTGACGTTAGTAATAGTTTCATAGGCACAGGTTTGGGGTTGGCTTTCGAAACTAAATTCGGGTTGTTGAATGTCAGCTACGCGGTTGGAAAACGAAATGATGTGAAATTGAATGTTCGTGAAGCTTCCAAAATTCATTTTGGGTATATTAATTATTTTTAAAAACACTGGATGAAATTGGTTTTTTTATGGCTAATGGCCATTTTAATTTTTTCTGAACATTGCTATTGCCAACTGCCCAAAATTGACAGTCCCGGCACAACCTCCGATTCAAATTTGAATGACACATACCTGAGGCATATTTCGCTGATTCCCAAAAACAGGAGCTACAATGATATATTGAATGACTTGTTAGTTGGAAACCAGTATGTTAATTATAAGAAAGATGCCGATCGTGCATTCAATTTGCCAAGGAAGGGCAACGGCAAGGAATGGCTTTTTTACCTTTTAGCGGTTGATATTCTTTTGCTGGGGATCTTCAGGGCCTTTTACAGCAAATATTTCAACAATATTTTTCGTGTTTTCTTTAATACATCCCTTCGGCAAAACCAGTTGACAGATATATTATTACAGGCGCGCCTGCCCTCCTTAATTTTTAATTTGATTTTTATCGTGAACGGCGGCCTTTACTTATGGTTGGTACTTATGAAGTTTTCACCGCCAAAATCAGCATACACAAGTATTTTACCATTGCTTTGCGTTGCTACACTCGGAGTGATCTATATCGGTAAATTTTTTACACTGAAGATTCTAGGCTGGATTACCGGCATGGCGGAACCCGCAGATACATATATTTTTGTCATTTTCCTGATTAACAAGATTATAGGTATCATACTCCTTCCTTTCATTATTATGCTTGCTTTTTCGCCTGTTCATTGGGAAAGGGGCCTTACTTTTCTTTCATTTGCAGTAGTATTGTTGTTGTTTTTGCTTCGTTTTTACAGGTCGTATGGTCTCCTCGAAAACCAGTTTACCTTAAACCGGTTCCATTTTTTAATTTATGTGATCGCTTTAGAGGTCATTCCGGTATTGATATTATATAAAATGACAATGAATAGTTCGATCCTGGCCTAGCGGTTACATACTGAATTTTTCTCATGGCTAGTGTTGCTGTATTATCAAAAACTCCGGCCATTAGGTATATTTGAATGAAAATTCGTACATTTGTGCTCTCGTATGCTTGCACCAATGGATAAAGCCGCTGTTATAAAAGAAACCAAAACTGCCAAACACAATCCAAAAATTCTCATTACTCAGGCGCGGCCCGATAGTGAGAAGTCCCCATATTTTGAAATGGCAAGGAAATACAAGGTAGACCTTGATTTTCATCCATTTATAAGGGTAGAGGGTATTCCCGCCAAAGAATTCCGAAAGCAAAAGATAGAAATACCCAGTTATTCAGCCGTAATATTTACAAGCCGAAATGCCATTGATCATTTTTTCCGCACCTGTGAAGAAATGAAAATAACCATTTCGCAGCATACCAAATACTTTTGCATTACCGAATCGGTAGCGCTTTATCTTCAAAAATTTATTCTTTACCGCAAACGTAAAGTTTTTTATGGTGCGGATGGGACCAACAAAAGTCTTTTTGAAGTGATCAATAAGCACAAGGAGCATGAACGTTTCCTGTATCCATGTTCTGAATTATTTGACAGTGAAATCACCAACTGGTTAAAATTGAACAATTGTGAATATGCCACGCCCGTATTATATAAGATCATAAGCAATGATGTAAAAGAGATCATCAGTAATAACAATTATGACATTATCTGCTTTTTCACACCGGGTGGCGTAAAAAGTTTCGTTGAAAATTTTCCTAAATTCAAACAGAATGGCACAAGAATAGGTGCTTTTGGGGACAATACTTTCAAAGCTGCATCCGCTGCAGGTTTGGTCCCGGATATAAAAGCCCCGCAACCCAAGCTGCCCAGCATGGTATCTGCCCTGGAACAATATTTAAGCAGCAGCAAGAAGAAATAATCAATTAAGTAAATCCCCGGTCATTTTACTGGCCTTAAGTTTTTCTAATTTTATCGTGTGAATTTCCTGGTGATCAGTTCATCATTTATCATCACTTTCAATATATAGATACCATGTGAAAGTTGATTGAAATTGAGTGGTATAATATTATCTCCTGTAATAAGTGAAATGTGCCTGTTCAATACCTGTTGTCCTGAAGCATCCATTATGGTAAGTATACCTATACCAGCCATCTCACTATTGATTGCTAATTTTGAAAGGCTTGATACGGGATTTGGATAGATAGACAAGTCGAGAACAGCTATATTTCTTACTCTTCTGACTGGTGTATATTTAGAAGTGTTGTCAAAATCAACCAGCTGTAAACGGTAGTAATTAATACCTTTAACAGGTGACTGATCTGTGAATGTGTAATGCTTGTTCAAGCTGCTGTTTCCTGCGGCGTTAACTTTCCCAATGGGGGCAAAATTTCTTCCGTCGGTACTCCGTTCGATTATGAAATGGGATGAATTGAACTCCTGTGTTGTGTTCCATGTAAGATTGTTGACTTTGCCGTATCGGCGTGCGTTAAAATCTACCAAAGAAACTGGCAGCGGACCCGAAACAGTTATATTGATGTCATCTACGCCAATAACTTCACCAAATTGGCTCACACCTTCGAATGCAACCAGAACGGTTTGGCCTGCAAAAGTCGAGAGGTTAACTGATTGTAAGCTCCAGCCTGGTAGTGCATATGAGGCATCGTATCTGCCAAATCCGGCAAGGCGGGTCCATGTAATACCATTGTTAACAGATACGTCCAGGTATAAGCTATCCAGAAATCCTGCAAATGAATTATCATGACTCATCCAGAATGAAATATTAATAGTGCTGGATGCAGGAAATTGCAGACAGTTGCTGAAAAGTTTGCTGGTTACACCAGCATCGGCATCATAACTGTCGAATAAATAAAACTTATTTCCGCTATGAGGTGCGAGGGGACCTGATATATCAAGGTTTAAATAATTACCATTTTGAACCGTCCAATCTGTAGATGTAGTATTTGAAAAAAAGAGGGCGCCTTCTACGTCATCCAAAACGGGGAAAGAAGAAATAATAGTTGCCGTAGTGATAGACGATGTCAGTGTATCATTAGTCACACTTACATCACCGGCAAGCGTTACGTAAACTGTATCAGCGCTTACTCCGGGATTATTAAGATTTATTCCGGAAAACACAATGATTTCTGTTGCGCCGGGAGCTAGGCTGGTGGAATTATTAATGGTAGATGAAAACAGGTTTGCTCCACTTACATGAAGTGTGACGGCAGCAGATAATGGGGCTATTGTTGCGCTTCCTTCATTTTTGAGGGTGACAGATACGGACTGTGGTGTACTGTAACATGATGTAAAAGGATTGGTAAGGGTATTCAGACCTGCATCATTTGTAAAAACGTGTACAAACTGGATTGCCGGCCTGAACACAGTTTGGATCAGGGTTGTTGTACCTGGAACAGGAATAGATGTGAAATTGTATCGCCTGGAGGATAAAACATTAGGATCTGTAGTAGCACCCACGGTATTTCCGGCTGCTGTCTGAAATACATAACCAGTGTGCAACACATTGTCTGTTCTTTCGATGAGCAACTGAAGGTTTGTTCCTGCTGCTCTGGTAAACGGTGTAGTTAAATCCACACCAACCCAACCCAGGGCATTTGGCGTGTAGGTACCAGAGAAAACAAGAATGTAGCCTGCGGTACTGTAAACACCTGAAGCAAGGGTGGTAGTACCTATAGGTACATTTTGAAGATAAAGTTTGTAATTAGTTACTGTAGTATTGATGCCAAGAGTATTGATGTTAAAATTAATGTGGTTTATCGCTGTACCTGCTGTGATAAAATTACCCGCACCGATTTCGGTCTCCGTATATATGGATTCACTTACGTGATAATTGCTGAGCCCAAGAACAGAATTACTAGAGGTACCAGGGGTAACATTTATAGTCACTGTTTGTGCTGTGGCTACATGGAAGGTCAGCAATGCTATTGCAACGTATAATTTTTTCATATAAATTATTAAAAGATTATTCCCGTAATTGAAAGATAAAAACTATTCTGATTCTAAAAAAATACTGCGTAGTTTTTTTAATAAAATACACATCAGGAATGCAAACCCATATAAAACATGAGACTTCAATTGTAATATCAAGCATTAATTTCGGGGAATGCATTACACTAACCAGTTGATCAATGAAACGAGTCCTTACCTGCTGCAACATGCGCACAACCCGGTAAACTGGTACCCATGGGGACCTGAGGCACTGAACCTGGCAAAAGAAAATGATAAACCAATATTGGTGAGCATTGGATATTCAGCGTGTCATTGGTGTCATGTCATGGAAAGAGAAAGTTTCGAGGATGAAACAACTGCAAAGCTCATGAACGAAGAATTTATCAATATTAAAATTGACCGTGAAGAGCGGCCGGACCTTGATCACATTTACATGGATGCTGTACAGGCAATGGCAGGAAGTGGCGGTTGGCCTCTGAACGTTTTTCTTACCCCTGATTGTAAACCCTTTTATGGCGGAACTTATTTTCCGCCTGTGAAAGCTCTTAACCGGCCTGCATGGAGAGAAGTGCTGACGGGGGTGAGCAGGTTGTACCAGGAGAAAAGAGAAGAAGTACAGGAGAAAGCCGAAGAGTTAACCCGGCACCTCCAGGGCACTAACAGCATGGCACAAACGAAAAGTTTGTTGATGCCTGGTGAGACAGAAATATTTTCTGCCGTACAAGCCGGGGTGATTTTTGAAAATATTATGAGGCAGGCTGATAAAAAGTGGGGAGGATTTGGAAATGCCCCGAAATTTCCTCAAACTTTTACCATCCAGTATCTATTGCAATATTTTTATTTTACAAAAAACACTGCAGCGCTTCAACAGGCAGTCCTCAGTCTTGATAAAATGAAGGATGGTGGCATCTATGATCAGCTGGGAGGAGGATTTGCGAGGTATGCCACTGATACTGAATGGCTGGCACCCCACTTTGAGAAGATGTTATACGACAATGCACTCATCATTTCAACCCTTTGCGATGCTTTCCAGCTTACAGGCAACCAGGAGTATAAAAGGGTGATCGAAGAGACCATCAATTTTATTGACAGGGAATTAACGGAAGAAAATGGAGGATTTTATGCTGCACTTGATGCGGACAGCGAGGGTGAAGAAGGGAAATTTTATGTATGGTCTTATGATGAAGTCACTAAGATACTTGACGGAGAGTCTGCGATTTTTTGTGAATTTTTTGATGTAACTCCAAATGGAAACTGGGAGCACAAAAATATCCTTCGCCGGCTTGTATCCGCAGAAGAATTTTCCCGGCAAAAAAATATGCCGCCGGAAAAATTTGGAAAGAGGCTGGATGCCTGTAAGCAAAAATTATTTGCTGTTCGGGCAAAACGTCCAAGGCCACAGCTGGATGATAAAATATTATTGGGATGGAATGCACTTATGGTGGTTGCTCTTTGCAAGGCGTTTGGCGCACTGGGTGAGGAACGATATCGCATGATGGCAATCAAAAATTTTGATTTCCTGTGGAAGGTATTCAGAATTGATGAATCATTTAAATTGATGCACACCTATAAAAACGGCCAGGCCAGGTACCCGGCGTTCTTGGATGATTATGCATACCTGATCTCAGCATGCATCCATTTACAGGAAATCACATCCAATGAAAAATATCTTGAGAATGGAAAATCTTTAACCGGTTTCGTGGTTGAACATTTCAGTGATGAAACGGGTGGATTTTTTTATACAGGAAAATACCAGGAAGATGTGATCATCCGAAAAAAAGAATGGTACGACGGTGCCATCCCATCCGGCAATGCCATGATGGCTGCGAATCTAGTTTATTTCGCCGAAATCTTTGACAACCCAACCTGGAAGGAAATGGTGAATTCATTATTGGCAGACCTTTCAGATCTTGTAGTAAAGTATCCTGCTTCTTTTGGTAACTGGGCCGCTTTAATGGTGAATATTTCCTACGGATTCAATGAGATCGCGATTGTGGGAAATGGGTTTGAAGCGCTCAGGGATGAACTCCTGAAGCATTATATCCCCAATAAAATACTGCAATGTACTGGCAATGTGCTGAATACTCAATATCCATTGCTTGCAGGTAAGTTATCAACAGGGAAACCACTCGCTTATCTGTGTCGTAACTATACCTGTCTTGAACCGGTACAAAATGTGCAGCTATTGCTCGCTAGCATAACCGGAGGTATTAAATAAAATATAACTATTACAATAATTCAATTATCCTTCCGTTTAATGATGTTACTGACTAGATTTTGTTTATAAAAACTTTAAGATTTCAGCACACTATTTGATAAAGGTTATATGAAAATTATTATTACATTTGCCCATACCCGTAAAGTTAAATCAATGAAGACCCCATTGTTAAGCGTAGTAGCTATTGTATCCATTCTTTTATTGTCAGGTTGTGGAAAATTAGGTAAGTCTAAATCTAAGGGAATCCAGAACGATGGCCAGTTACATGGTGTTGCACCTTCCGCGCGGTACAGTTTACCGAAACCGCCGGGAATGGTATACGTACCACCGGGAACATTTCATATGGGTCCAAGTGATGAAGATGTGAATTACGCTTTTACAGCCAGGAACAAACAGGTTTCTCAAAGTGGTTTCTGGATGGATGCCACTGAGATCACCAATAATGAATACCGTCAATTTACAAACTGGGTAAGAGATTCAATTGGCGCAAAATTAATGGGATTTGTAAAACAGGGCCAGGATGGAAACGAATACATTGACTGGAAGCAGGCAAGTACCATCAAATGGGGCGACAGGGCAACAATCGAAAAAATTGACGCCATGATCGTAACGCCTGATAACCGGATATTTGGGCAGAAAGAACTTGATGCTACAAAAATTGTATATCATTCCGAAGTTTTCGACTTTAAAGAATCAGCTAAAAGAGAAAACGCCAATGTGCCAAGAAGCAAATTCATAGTTAAAACAGACATTCCTGTATATCCTGATTCCCTCGTATGGGTGCGGGATTTCGCATATTCTTATAATGAGCCGATGGCCAAACAATATTACAGCCATCCTGCATTTGGAAATTATCCTGTTGTAGGAGTGAACTGGAAACAGGCCACAGCATTTTGCGAATGGAGAACTCATTTTCTGAATTCATTCCTTGTTTCTAAAAAGAGAGCCACAGAAACTCCATTTCGTTTACCAACAGAAGCACAATGGGAATATGCAGCCAGGGGTGGTCGTTCTCAGTCTCCTTATCCATGGGGCGGACCTTACCTAAGAAACAGGAAAGGATGTTTGCTTGCAAACTTTAAACCCGGACGTGGTAATTACCCCGAAGATGGTGGCTTCTATACCGTTCGTGCCGATGCATACTGGCCCAATGATTTTGGCTTGTACAACATGGCTGGCAACGTAGCTGAGTGGACATCTTCGTTGTATTATGAAGGTGGATACAACTTCCAACATGACATGAACCCGGACATCCGATACAACGCTAAAGACCAGGACCCACCGCGTATGAAACGTAAAGTTATCCGTGGCGGAAGCTGGAAAGATGTTGGATACTTCTTACAGACGAGTACTCGTGCATATGAGTACCAGGACACGGCAAAAGCTTACATCGGATTTCGTTGTGTAATTGATTTACCCCCATCTCTCAGCAAAAAGGGTAAAAAGTAAAATATAAAACATCGGAAAATTTTTTCATTAACTCTTATTGTCAATAAAACCCTCAGGCTAAAGCTATGGCCTGCCAACACTAAAACTTAAAATTTAAAACTATGCCTCACAGAAAAAGAACCTTTTTAACCCTCATTGATGTACTGGTAAGCGCCGGTGCTGCAGTTATCATTTTTGCCGCCTGGGCCAAATTAACGCATCAGTCATATGCTGACAAGATGCTTACAATAGGAATGTGGACGGAAACCGCCATCTTCATGGTTTATGCCGGTATCGAGTGGGTTAAACCTAAAAGGCACGAGGAAGATGAGCAACCAACTGAAGCAGAACCAGCAGTTGTGGGCAACCCGGCATTGAAAACAATGGATAAGATGTTAATGGATGCCGATATCACCCCTGTTAACTTGAAAAAGTTGGGCGATAATTTTCAAAAATTGGGCACAACAGTTTCACAGATAGGTGAAGTAGGTGATGTAGTAAGATCCACCAGTGATTTTTCTGCAAAAACAAAAGAAGCCACTTCAGCGATGGGATTGATGAAAGATGCTTATGTGAATTCTGCCAATACCATGGTGAACTTTAATAATGCTGCAGACAGTGCCAAAGGTTTTCACGACCAGGTACAGGTGCTGACTAAAAACCTGTCTTCATTGAATACCATTTATGAGTTGGAGCTTAATGAAAGCAACAACCATCTTAAATCACTGAATGGTTTTTATGGTAAGATGGCCGAGGCCAGCCAGGTAATGATGTCAAGTGTAGACGACGCTAACAGGGCTAAAACCGAAATCAACGCATTGGCAAATAACCTGAATAAATTAAACCAGGTATATGGCAATATGCTGAGTGCAATGCAAGGCAGATAGTTGGTTTGTGTTGAATAATCGCAGACTATAGCAAAGACGAACCAAAACTAATTTTAAAACACGTAAATCTCAATTATTATGGCTTTACCCAGGGAGCCCCGGCAGAAAATGATCAATATCATGTACTTGGTGTTGACAGCTATCTTGGCTTTGAATGTATCGAACGAGGTAATCGAAGCATTTAAGGTGGTAGATAAGAGTCTTGTCAATTCAAGTGCCAGTATAAATGATGCTACCGGTACCTTATATAAATCGTTAGAATCTAAATTAACAGATCCAACATCTGCTGAAAAAGCCAGATACTGGAAGCCTAAAGCAGACAGTGCTAAATTACTCTCTGATAATATCAGTGGGTACATCGACAATTTAAAAGTAGAACTTAAACAGGCTGCGAGCTTAAAGATCGTTGATGGTAAAGAAAATTATAAAGAAGACAATTTGGATGCTTCAACCCGGCTATTTGAAACAAATGGAAAGGGTGAAGAATTAAGAAAGAAGCTTACCGATTATAAAGAGGCCATGCTGAATCTTGATCCTGCCATCAGGAAAGAATTCCAGAATACCCTTCCTGTTGATCTTACAATTCCGAATACGAAAGAAGGATCCAACAGAACTTTTACAACTGTTTTCTTTCATATGACTCCTACGGTGGCAGCATTAACAATGCTGAGCAAGTTTCAGAACAATGTAAAGAATGCAGAGAACCAGGTAGTCACATTTGCTCATAACCAGATAGGGGCAGTAAAAGTTATTTATGACCAGTTTGCTGCACTGGTTGGTCAGAGTTCCAACTATGTGATGCCAGGACAGGAGATCCAGATCACAGCGGGTGTGGGCGCTTACAGTAAAGCAGCACAACCCCAAATCAGCATCAATGGAGCAGGAGTTGCAATTGACGCAGACGGAAGGGCAGTTTATAAATTCAATGCAAGCGGTGGCGGTAACCACAGCGTTCCGGTGAATGTTACTTACACAAAGCCAGATGGCACAAAAGAATCAAAGACATTTAATGTAGATTATACAGTTGGAACACCTGGAGGTGCGGCCGTGATGCTCGATAAAATGAATGTATTTTATATCGGGGTTGATAACCCGGTTACCATCTCGTCAGGAACAGGCTGGGATAAGACCCACGTATCTATGAGCGGGGGAAATTTAAACTCTGCTGGTGGTCCGGGCAAATATGTGGTAAGAGTTTCTTCACCAGGAAAAGCTTCTATTACTGTAAATGCAGATGGAAAAGCCAGTACCTATGATTTCAGGATAAAATCAATTCCTGATCCAATTATTAAGGTAGGCCCAAGCAGTGGAGGAAGAATTCAATCGGTAATGTTCAAAAATCAACAATTTGTAAGAGCCGACCTTGAAAATTTTGATTTTGAAGCGAGGTTTAGTATTGTAAGCGCAACCGTATATTTTGGAGGTGCAAATTTTGCGAACGTACAACAAGCTTCCATTTCCGGAGGCAACTTGTCCGGTTTATCAGCGCAGTTGAGCAAATGTATTCCCGGTTCACTTGTAATTTTTGACAATGTAAAAGTTCAGGGCCCTGATGGAAGAGTGAGAACAATTCAGAACCCTCCGGGATTCTCGTTATATTAATAATTAATTTATCCTTACCATGAAAAAGTTGAGTGTATATTTTTTGCTGGCAGTCTCTTTTGCGCTTTCGGCGAATGTCTGCGACGCGCAGGCTAAAAAGAGAACGGTTAAAAAGCGTACAACCGCTCAGAGAACCACCAACAGCCGTACAAAAGCCAATGTAAAGCCTTCAGCAAAAGTGGATACGGTTGCAGCTGTTACCGCTCTTAAAATTGATAGTTTACCGATAGAGAATGTAAAAAAATCTCTCAGGTCAAATGATGCAATTGAGCGTAACCTTGTTAAGGATCAAGCTCCGCTTGCATATGAGAACATTCGGGAGGATGATGCGGTTTACAGGCAAAAGATCTGGAGAGAAATTGATATCAGGGAAAAAATAAACCTTCCTTTCCGTTATTCTGCCAATGAGGACAACGGCAACCAACGGTTCATATCTATCCTATTGAAAGCGATTCAGAATGGCCCTGATAGTGGGGGAGTTACTGTTTTTGCTCCAATAGATGACAGGTTCACTACGCCAATGACCATCGCTGAAGTAGCAGATAAACTTTCAGGAGGCGCAGTTTCTGTACCTCAGTATGATTCCCTGGGAAACGTTACTGGTTATAAAAATGTGGTGGCCGAAGTAAACCTTGACTCGTTCTATAAGTTCAGGATCAAGGAAGAGGTGATATTCGACAAAGAAAGCTCACGCTTATTCTGGAGAATATTAGGGATTGCCCCGGTTAAAAACGTGGTAACCTCTCAAGGGTTGAACCTCGGTGAAACTGAATTATTTTGGGTTTACTATCCTGATATGAGACCGATTTTTGCTAAATATGAAGTATTCAATCCTAAAAACTTTGGCGCAAAAATGAGCTGGGAAGAACTGTTTGAAAGCAGATATTTCTACGGGCGGATTATTAAAAGCACACTCGACAACCCATACGACCGCTACATTTCAGAATACCAGGGGATCAGGGATAACAAGATCCTGCAGCTCCTGGAGGGTGAAGATATCAAGGACAAGATCTTCAATTATGAACAAAATCTCTGGAGTTACTAGATCATCATAAAATTATTAAAAGGGAAAGCTTAGCTTTCCTTTTTTGTTTCAGTCATTCGTATTCTTATATGATTGCTTCGCCCGTATTCTCGTCGCCGATTGTGGGTTGTTGATGGCTAAAATATGCAGTGATGATCTTAGCTTTTGAATCCCCGGCAGCCGCTGCGAGCTCATCAAAAGAAAGCGCTTTTATTTTTTTCACCGACTTGAATCTTTTCAGTAAACCTTCGGCAGTTGATTTTCCAATTCCCCTGATCTGCTGAAGCTCATTCACAAATGTTCCCCGGCTTCTCTGGTTACGGTGGAAATTAATCCCAAACCTGTGCACTTCATCCCGGATCCTCCTGATCAGCATCAGGCTGGCACTGTTCCATGGTAGTTTGATAGATTGCTGATCACCTGGATAAAATATTTCTTCTTCATTTTTTGCCAGACCAACTATTGTCGTTTTCCCTTGTTGCCCCAATTCATTGATACTTTCAACAGCAGCACTTAGCTGACCCTTGCCACCATCAATAATGATCAGCTGAGGCAATGGGGTGTTTTCAAGAACCAGCCTGCGGTAACGGCGTAATACCACTTCCTTCATCGTAGCAAAATCATTGATGCCTTGCACAGTTTTTACGTTGAACCTGCGATAATTATTTTTATCAGGCATTCCATTTTTAAAACAAACCATTGCAGAAACCGGGTAGCTTCCCTGGAAATTTGAGTTGTCGAAACATTCAATGTGAACCGGAAGGTGTGGAAGGTGTAAGTCTTGTTGCAAACCGGCGAGTACCTCCATTTTTTCTGTATCAGTTTTTCCTTCGAGCTGCAGCATTTTTTTCTTTTTCAGCTCTTCTGTGAAAAAATTGACATTTTTCTCAGACAGCTCCAGCAGCTTTTTTTTATCACCCCATTTAGGTACTGTTGTGACTATATTCATTTCGGGGTACTCGATGTCAAATGGGATGATGATCTCACCTGCGTCGCTGTTGAATGTGCTTCTTAATTGGGCAATGGCAAAAAGCAGTACTTCGGCTTCTGTTTCATCGAGCTTTTGCTCAAGTATGATTGTTTTAGTAACCACTATGGTCCCATTGTTAACCATCAGGTAATTTACATAAGCCACATCACCATCTTTCAATATAGAAAATACGTCCACGTTTGACATGTGCTCGTTAACCACCTGCGATTTTGCTTTGTATCGCAGCAGGTGTTCAATTTTTTTCCTGGAAATATCTGCTTTTTCAAAATCAAGATTTTCTGCATACTGCTGCATTTCATGTTTGAAGTGCTGTACCACCGGATAGAGGTTGCCTTTCATCAGGTTTTTGAGCTGGGCCAGCCCCCGGGCATAATCTTCCATCGATTGGAGGCCTTCACAAGGTCCCTTGCAATTGCCAAGATGATATTCGAGACACACCTTGAATTTGCCTCTTCGTATGTTGTTATCCGTTAGGTTTAGCTTGCACGTTCGCAGCTGAATCGTTTGCCGGATGAATTCGAGAAGTTCCCTCACTTTGCCAACAGATGTAAACGGACCCAGGTATTGTGATCCGTCACTGATCCTGGAACGGGTTAAAAAAACACGTGGGAACGGCTCATTTTTTATCACCAGGTAGGGGTAGCTTTTATCATCCTTCAGGTTGATATTGAAACGCGGTTGAAACTGCTTGATGAGAGAATTTTCCAGTAAAAATGCATCCTGTTCTGAATCAACAATTGTAAACTCTATCCTGTTGATCCTGCTCACCAGTTCATATGTCTTATACCCGGTAAATGATTTGGTAAAATACGAGCTTACCCGTTTGCGTATATGTTTTGCTTTGCCTACATAGAGGATCTCATTGTTCGAATCAAAATACTTATAGATGCCAGGGTTGGTTGGCAGGGTAGGCATAATTTTTTGAAAGGTATCGGCAGTCATACAATCTGCAATTTACGCCATTTCAAAAACGGTTCAATCCTGGTCGAAGTTCCAGATCACTTTTTCTTCTTTGATTTCAGGTACTTTCCCCGCTGTTTCAGTGATGGTAGTGATCTTGAACCACCTGCCTGTTTTCCATGTTAGCTGCTGCAAATGTGTGCTCTTATTTTCGGGAACTATTTTTTCAATGAATATCCTGGTCACTTTATTGCTTTGGGGATCTATATAAACCGCAAGTGATTTCAATGAAAGCGGATCTTCCTGTAAAGATTTAGGATCGTAGGCCAGGGTAATGGAGTTGATTGTCTGATCAAGGAATGAACTCTCGTTATAATATTTGCAGAGAATTGCTGAGTCTATAAAAGGATGCAGAAATGGTTCAGCGATTAAAGGAAGATCGGCTGTTTTAAGCCAGGAAGAATCCACTTGTTCATTAAGGGTGGTGATCTTCAGTGGAGTTATCTGCAGCTGGCCAAATTCAGAAATTTGTCCCTCTAAATAGGTGGTAATCGGAAAAAAAACAGGGGCCGCTTTGCCGGTTTCCTCAGGTACTGTGATTTTCTTCCTGTTGCTGCAACCAATCACAAAAATAAATAGAAACAGGAGGGTAAAATATCTTTTAATCATTTTGCAAGTGTAATAAAAAATCGTTGCCATGCGGTGACAACGATCCAACTATTTAATCAGTACTTATTTTCTTATTTTGGTAACGCCTAGTTTCACACCATAATTGATCAGGTGTTCCTTAACAGGGTAGCGGGAATCATACGTAGATAAGAGCTGGTAATCAACATTTGGTCCAACCTGCCATTTATATGAACTGCTTCCAAATGATAGCAATGTTCCTATACTGATTCCCATATTCCATTTGCGGGATAAAGACGGCTCAGAAATAAAATTTTTGTTATTTGAAGATAACAAATAGCCATGGCTTGAAATTACATAGATCGGCTGAAAGGTGCCTGTGACATCCAGTTTCATGTCATCATCGCTACCAATAGTATATTGCAATCCAAAGGGGGTACTTGCCTGGAAGCTATAATTGTGAAGAGTTAATGATGCAGCTCCTGAGAAGTTTCCAAAGTTTGAAAATGTCGTCATTGTGTATGGAGTTCCTGTTACCGAATTGATCAGCATCAGCGAAGCAATTGTTGGATGTACATAGGAAGCCTTTTTGTTGAATTCTAAATACCCCAGTCGCATACCTGCAATGAACTTTAATTTTTTGGTAAGATTATAATTTACTGACGCTCCCCCTTGCATACCTAATGCTGGCCGCTCATCTGCAGTCTCTTTGTTATTGGCATTGGGAGACATGATCTGGTTCAATGCTACAGATTTTTCAAGATTCGAATAGGTACGGTAGCTAAGAGAAGGATTCATATAAATCGTCCATGATATCTTATTTCTCATGATACGATTGCGTAGAGCAGTCTCAGCCTGGAGAATCTGATCCGGTTCAGATTTTTTGCTGTCGATTTTATTAACCGTTATTTTTTGCAAGCTCTTTTTTCCAACAGGCAAATTAAGTTCTGATGTGCTGATAGAATTTGGCTGGTTCAATATTTTCTCCGGGAGATGTTCTGCAATTGCAGACTGACCTGACGAAGCATTCGCGTTGTGTAAATCCTCATTCGGCAAAGAAACTTTTTGACCCTGGTTTGTCATTTCGATGGCCGTGCCGGTTCCGTTTCCTGGCTCAGTTATCTCATTGATTTGAGGTGGAATTGAGTTGCCAGCTATACTGCTTGTTGAACTAGATTCGCCTGTACTATATGGAAACAGAACCGCAGGTATTTGTTCGTTTTTACTTAACTGCGAAACCCTTTTTGAACGGGCACCAGATGTAAGGCGTTTTGTAACCTTTGCAGATACTAAGGCTTCATCAGGTTGAATTTTTAAATTAGAATACGCATTGCGGGAATTACCAGTGTTGAGGTGACCAACAATTACAAGGGTAAAAATGAAAAGAACACTGATTGCAGTAGATGGCCATCTTCTGCCGGGATGAACGTTATTATATATACCATGCCAAACCTTTTTTGAGGGATACATCTTAAATTGGTCGGCATCTTCTTTCAGCGAACTTTCAAAGTTCTCATGGTAAAAATTCCTTTCCATTGACACATTTTTTCAGTTTTTGGTAAACTGGTATATTAATTTTTATTAATTAATAACAATCGTTATTTCTCATTTGTTGAAGCGATCAATCCAGCCCTTCGCTTTGTCTTGAACATGATCTTTTTCCTGATCAGGATCTCTTCCAGCATAGCCTTAGCCCTTGTATACTGTGAACGGCTCGTGCTTTCTTCAATATCAAGGATGGCAGCAATTTCTTTATGCGAAAAACCTTCAATTGCGTAAAGATTTAAAACCGTCCTGTATCCAAGTGGCAACAGCCTGATAGATTCCACCACCTGTTTTGCCTGCAAAATAGATGGGATATTGCTTTCATTCAGGTAGATACTATT
>JBDUCQ010000051.1:0-18923 GCA_040003385.1 Ginsengibacter sp.
AAGACGCCTCCCTTTCACGGAGGAATCACGGGTTCGAATCCCGTACGTGGTACTGCTTATTTTTGGAAAACCTTGACAGGATTAACTTTCAAGGTTTTTTTATTTTAAGGCGACGTTGGAGTAACTGATGAGTTTAAAAGGGCTATAATTCAACCTGTATTTATAGGAGAAGGGGACGGTTCATAACTTCTAAAAACAAATATTTTGGTAATGTACTGAAAAATAGTTGGTGGATTTTTCAAGAATGGTTTAAAGAAAACTTTCTAATCTTTTTTTGAGACGAGGCCCTTTGCCAGCTTTTTCCATTGAAATTTAGAAAACCCCAACATTGCGCCCATGGCCATAACTGCGTTTCTTATACTGTCTATTTTTGTTTCCTGCTCAACATTTGGTAATTCATTCCGGCCGTGTATCTCAGCCTGCACAATATTTTTACCGCGGGCTACAACAAATGTGCTGCTTGCTTCATCCTTGAAAAAGTGGGCGGTAGTTCCGGTTTTACTTTTTGGGTTTTTAGCCGGGCGTGCTCTCATACTAACTTCTTCATAATCTTTCAAAGGATCATTTTTATACTCGATTTCCTCCAATTTTACCCAGTCATACCCGTCACCCTTCTTTGAACCCGGCCCGGGTATATCGATCCTTAAATAATCACCTTCTTTTGCCAAACGTCTTACTTTATTTCCATTGCCATTAAAGAGATCAAATGTTGCGGAACCCATCCCACTAACCTTATGCCAGTGGGCCACATCAAGAAGACGATTTTTTGCAATCTTATAAAATGCTTCTGCTTCTTCAGGCGTCTTTAGTTTGATTGCCTTGTATGTATCTGATTGATCGCCTTTTTCCTGTTTAGGAATTATAGGTTTTTTAGATTGAAACATACTCATAAAATAATAAGATCTTTTGTGAATACACCTTACCTGCCAGAACTCAATTTCTACGCCAGTAACATAAAAGATCTGTGTTTTAGAAATCTATCTGAGGAAAAAAATCACAAAAGGAGACCACCGATTGCCTTCATCCAAACCAGTTTTCAATCATCATCCTGGTTCCCAGTACAACACATACAGCACAGGAAAAAATTACGAGAATTTGCTGTACGTAAACAAATGACCTGAGTTTTTTTGAAAACGGCAGTCCAAGCACGCCTGCTGCCAGCATCATACCTCCAATGCAACCCACGCTGAAAATAACAAGGAATAATAAACTGCTTCCAACAGTCTTCATGGCTGCCATTGCAGCGCCGATTAAAATTCCACTTCCTGCAAGGCCATGAATAATGCCTACGCCAAAAGAAACCTTATGCAGGTGAAAATGGTTATGTTTATTGGAAGGATTGGTGTGAACATGTAGGTGCTGGTGTGATTCCCCGTTATGCGAGTGTTCATGGGCATGTACCTTTAAATTCGCTTTTTTGAAAAATTGAAATAATCTGAATAATCCCAAAACAATGATCATGAGCCCTACTGCCCCCTCGATTGACTGAAAAAAATGATCGGGAATAGCCCAACGCAATGCTATCATCACCATCCCCACCACCAGTATTGAAGAGCTATGGCCCAAACCCCAGAAGGTACCATCCTTTACTGCAAGAAAAGCCGAATTGCGCTTCGTGACAATATTGCTGACTGCTACCAAATGGTCTGTTTCAAACGCATGCCTGAAACCAAGGGATGCTGCAAGAAGAAAAGGTAAAATTTCTGTCCACATTTTCTTGTATATAAAAAAAATTAAAATCACATCATCCCGCGTTCAACAAATCCTGGGCAATTGTTCACCCGCTAACATATTCACGACCCGCCTGCCACCAATGTTACTGTTTAAAATAACCTGTCCCGGATGTTCCTGCACCACCTCACCAATGATTGATGCTAAACTTCCATACTCCCATTTTTTTAATTGTGATAAAAATGCATCAGCAACAGAAGCATCAACAACCGATACAAAAAGTCCTTCGTTCGCTACATACAATGGATCCAGTCCGAGCATTTCGCATGCCCCGTAAACTTCTTCCTGTACCGGTATCATTTTTTGTGATATATCGATTCCCTGTCTGGCGTCCTTTGCGATTTCATTTAAAACCGTTGCCAGGCCACCGCGTGTAGGATCCCGCAAAAAATGGATGTGTTCGCCAAACTGCCCCAGCAGTTCACCAACAATTCCCTGGAGAGGCCGTGTGTCGCTGGTGATCGAGGTTTCAAATTCCAGTCCCTGCCGTTGACTCATAATGGTAATACCATGGCGGGCCAGTGGTCCGCTTAATATAATTTTATCAGCTTTTTTAATATTGTCAATATCAATTTTTGCCTGGGGATGAACCTCCCCGATCCCCGTAGTGTTAATAAAAATCTTATCCCCTTTTCCCCTTTCCACAACTTTGGTATCACCGGTTACTATTTTCACACCTGCCGCTTCCGATGCATATTTGATGGCGGTAAGAATCTCCCAGAATTCTTCCATTTTCAATCCTTCTTCAAGCACAAAACTTAAGGAGAGATATTTTGCAGTGGCACCGCACATAGCAAGGTCATTTACTGTGCCATTAATTGAAAGATCCCCGATGTTGCCGCCGGCGAAGAACACAGGAGATACTACATAGGTGTCAGTGCTCATCGCTACTTTTCCTGTAAGCATAAAAATTGCACCGTCATGCTTTTTGTTGAGCAGTTCATTTTGGAATAATTTGAAAACCCCCGTTTCCAGGAGCTGGCTTGTTAGCGTGCCACCACTGCCATGTCCCAAAGTAATGATATCAAAATCGAGCTTTGGCATTGGGCATTGAAGCTGCATCTTATTTACAATTTATCGAAGGTGCTAATTAATCAGTGTCACGTTTCGTAAAATAACTTATCATATTTTCTTCTTCGCCATATTTTTCTTCTCTGGCTGAATAAATCTTTCCCGGTAATTGAATTGACATTCTCACCGGATTTTATTTTGTGAACAAAACAATACCGCCTGGAATCATAATTCAAATCATCGTCAAAAAAATTTTTATGCATTTTCTCCAATTCATCATCGCGGTATTTCTGCAGTGGTTTATAACTTTCGTCCCGCTGTCGCTTAAATTTTTTAGATGCCAGTAATTTAGGAAACCAAGACAGCCCCGCTATATCTTCAGCAATGGCTTTTACTTTTTCAACAAAGTTTTCATTTGGTCCAACACACACATCTATCAATTTTACTTCTGTTGCAATGCTGGTGCCCCATGGCAGGCATTCCTCCGTGAAGAGCAATGATTTTTCAGTGCCGATCCTACGTGGCAGTAAATAGGTCCAATATTCAGAACCATATAAACCCATATTCCGGGTATGCGGATTGAAAACAATCCCACTCTTTGCCACCACTTTGTCCGCAGCAAGTGCTAAAGGAACGCCACCCGCACCCGCATTGCCCTGGAGTGCACTGATGATATAATGACTTTCGGTACAGATGATTTCCTGGATTAAGTCGTCCAATGCATTGATATTTTCCCACGACGCCTGGGCAGGATCCGGGGCTGCTTCAATCATATTCAGGTGGATCCCATTACACCATATATCCTCACCACCCATCAGCACAATAACTTTTGTTTTTCTCTCCTTCGCTTCAAGGAAAGCGCTGTGTAAACGCCTGCACTGATCAGTACCCATAGCCCCATTGTAAAAATCAAAATGCAGAAATCCCACTTCCCCCTCTTCTCTGTACCTGATTTCGCGAAATGTGGTTGAGCCAGATTCAACTTCAAAAAGTGGCCGGAATGACAAGGGTATATTATTCGCTAACACATCCATTGCAATTGCCGCGGGAAGTTTAATTGCACCTGCTTCATGTTTTTTTAAACACCTGATCCATACCGCTGCATCTTTTGTTGCTACGCAAATGGCATCATCCCTTTTTGCCAAAATTTGTCCAGGCTGCCCTTTCAGCTCATCTTCTTCAGATCCTCCATAACAAAAATATTCAGTGCCTGAAATTTCACAAAGCGCTCCCGGGGTACTGTCCGCTGCATTTATTTTCCTCAGCAATGAATCGGTTTCTGTATCCCATGAAAATTTAAAATCATTTTCGTTCGTAGAACGGTTCCATCGTCCTATTGAATAGCCGTTCACCTCAGAGAATGATTGTGGAATAAAACTTTTACTCTCAATCTTCTGAATTGCCTCCAGCAACGCCGATATTGCAGCCTCTGTCACTTCATGACGGTATAGGAAGGACTTCGAAATATTTCTCACCGGGAATGTTCTTGTGGCCCACACCGGTCCTGCATCCATTTTTGCAGTTGCCTGCAAAATTGTAACCCCCCATTCTTTTTCATTATTTAAGATGGCCCAGTCGAGTGAGCTAGAACCCCGGTCACCAACAATTCCGGGATGTACAATGAGACAAATAAATTGTTTCCATATGATTTCAGGGATCACAGTTTTTAAGTAGGGAGCGATGATAAGATCCGGTTGGAACTGATCAACCGCTTCTTCCATATTTTGTTCGGCTGATGCAAGGTGCAGCTTTACCTTGTGGTCCAGTTTGTCGAGCTCTACCCACACCCGTTGGGACAAACCATTGAAAGCTGTTGTAATTAATAATATTTTCATTTGACCAACATTTCTTGCGCCATCCCTGAATAATGATAATATGCCGCACAGGCGCCTTCGTTGGAAACCATAGGAGCACCCAGTGGGCTTACTGGTCTGCATTTTTTACCAAAGTGCTGGCATTCGTATGGCTTTTTGATTCCTTTCATAATATCGCCGGCAATGCATTCCGGATTTTCGGGTGCTTCTTCGATGTGAATATTGAATTTTTTTTCAGCATCAAAATCACTGTAAGATCCTTTCACTTTATATCCGCTCATAGGAATGATCTCCATCCCACGCCATAACCGGTCGGATACTTCAAAAACTTCATAAATGGTTTGCTGTGCTTTCAGGTTCCCTTCTTCTTTCACAATTCTTGCATACTGATTTTCCACTTTCGCTTCTCCAGCTTCCAGTTGCTTCACCACCATATAAATTCCCTCTAATAAATCAACCGGTTCAAAACCCGTAATTACAATCGGGACTTTATACTTTTCTACCAGAGGATAGTATTCATAAATTCCCATGATCGCACATACATGTCCGGCGCCCAGGAAACCATTCACGGTGCTCAGCTCATCATTCATCACTTCTTCTATAGCGGGTGGCACCAAAACGTGTGAAGCAAGGATGGAATAATTTTTAACCCCGTCCCTGCTGGCATGAATCACGGAAAGCGCATTTGCCGGGGCTGTAGTTTCAAAACCAACGGCAAAAAAAACAACTTCTTTATCGGGATTATTTTTTGCAATGTTTACTGCTTCAAGTGGAGAATATAAAATGCGCACATCAGCTCCTCTTGCTTTTGCTTCCAGCAAACTTATTTCTGAACCCGGAACACGGATCATGTCGCCATAGGAACAAAGAATCACCCCATGCTCCATTGCAAGATGCACTGCTTTATCAATCAGGCTTACCGGTGTTACACAGACAGGACACCCGGGACCATGAATCATGTTGATATTTTTAGGCAGCATGTTGAGGATGCCATTTTTTACCAGGGAATGTGTCTGGCCTCCGCACACTTCCATGATGTTCCAGTCCTTTGTAACCACCTGCTTTATTTCTTTCAATAAAGCTTCTGCCAATTCAGGAGAGCGGAACTCAGAAAGATATTTCATCCGGATTTAATTAAACATGAATTATTGATCTGAAAGGTCCATCAGTTCACCTACTTCTGCCAGGTACTGATATACTTTTTGTGCTTCTTCTTCATTTACTATGCTGATGGCGACTCCTACATGCACCAGTACATAATCATTCAGCTGTGCTTCAGGAACCATTTCCAGGCTTACCTCTTTAATAATGCCACCAAATGAAACTTTGGCCATCCTAACGTCTCCGTTTCCGGTAGACTCTATAGATTCAATTTTTCCGGGAATTGCAAGACACATATTAATTTAGTATTAAAAATTAAAAATTTAAACAGCTTGTAATTTGGATGTCTTTTCTAAACTTTTTAAACTTTCTAATCCCAAGCCTTCACTACTTAAGTTATTGTCGAAATATGCCAATTGTCCAAATGAAATATTCTCATCATTGGATGATAAGTGCTTATGAAAATACAATTGGTATTTATTATTATACCTGGCACAAATCCAATCAACCAAAAGAGCATTCTGAAAAACTCCACCGCTGAAGCAGATGTTTTTAATCCTCATTTTGTTTGACACTTTGCCAATCAAGCAAACAAGTGAATGGTGGAATTTGGCTGCTATATAATTTTTCGGTTGACGTGTTTTGACATCCCGGATCACATTTTCCATGAAAGCGGAAGTTGAAATAGTATTGCCATCTCCTTCTTCCATAAAATAACTGCCCTCGATTGAGAACCCATTTTTATAAACCCAGTCTTCGGCCATTGCCTGCAGGTACATGGCGGCTTCTCCTTCATAAGTTTGTTTATCACACAAATTCAGCAAAGAAGCTACAGCATCAAATAACCGGCCCATGGAAGAGGAGAAAAGTTTTGCATTTGCAAGAAGGCTTTGATAATTTTTCCATTCGTTGGATGTAAACTTTCCCCTGAGCAGATCATAAGAACTGGATTGCGGGTATATTGTGCACAGCAGGGATAACCGGGGTTCAATCGCTGTCTTATCACCTGCTATAACAGGAAAATAATCTAAATGAGCGCAGCGTGAAATCATCTTTTCATCATACTTAAAAAATTCACCACCCCAGATATTTCCATCATTTCCCCAGCCCGTGCCATCCCACACCACTCCCAATAAAGGTTCCGGGGATTCCATCAAATTATTTTCTGCCAGCACAGCTGCAAAATGTGCTTCATGGTGCTGAACCAATTTTAATTCAGCACCATATTTTTCCGAAAGTTCTTCAGCATACCGGCGGGTGAAATATTGCGGATGCTTATCTGCAATTATTATTTGCGGGGTTGAATCATACATCTCTAAACAGTGTGAAAGTGTATGCCGGTACATTTGTTGTGATTCGTAGCTTTCCCCGCTCCCGAGAAACTGGCTTATAAAAATATTCCCGTTCGATGCGATTGTAAAAGTGCTTTTTAAAAATGCCCCTGCAGCAACTACAACTTCCTTCGTTACCGGTTTATAATGCAAATAAGACGGAGCATACCCCCTAGACCTTCTTAATACGATCTGATGCCTTGTGTAAGGGGTGATCTGAACAACACTATCATCTTCAGGAACAACAATATCACGGTCATTGCTCACAATGTAATCTGCTATGTAAAATAATTCTGACATTGCCATTTCATCCTCATAGATAATTGGAGATCCGGAAATGTTGGCACTTGTTGCAATCAGCGGCTTAGCGAAATCATGCGCAATTAAATCAAGCAGGGGGCTGTATGGAAGCATGACCCCCAATCGATCTAATCCTGGAGCAATATTTTCTGTTTTAAGCAACCGGGATGCATCCGGTTTTTGTTTCAGGAGAACAATCGGTGCTTCTGCTGACTGAAGTAACTTTTTCTCTTCAGGGTTTATGTCAAGAAACTGGTTGGCAGTTTCAAGTCCAGGAATTAAAACGGCAAACGGCTTTGACGGCCGTCTTTTCCGTATCCTCAGCAATGAAATTGCTTCTCCATTATTTGCATCACATAATAGTATATAACCTCCGATCCCTTTTACTGCAATTATTTTTCCCTGCTCTAGAAATTTTTTGATGCTTGATAAAATGATTGGTGTATCCCTGCTAAGTAAAGAGGGCCCAATTTCCTGCAAGACAAGGGAAACGCCGCAATCACCACAGGAATTAGTCTGAGAAAAAAAACGGCGGTCTTCTACGTTTTTATACTCAGCCGTACAATGACGGCACATTGCGAATTTTTGCATGGTAGTATCCTGCCTTTCATAAGGCAGTGTTTGCACAATAGAATACCTCGGACCGCAGTGGGTACATGTGACGAAAGGATACCTGTAACGAAGATTGTTTTTATCGTGTAATTCTTTCCTGCATTGTTCACAAATCGCAAGATCAGGAGAGATCAGCACATTTTTTTTAGTCCCGTCATCTTCCACCACAATCAAAAAATCATCAAACAATACCGGTGAAACTTCATGCAGGGATGAAGCAATGATCCTTGCATGGGTGGGTGCGTTCTCAATTATTCTGTAAAAATAATTGTTCGCATCTTCCAAGGAGGCATTGATAAAAATATGTATCCCGTCATTCCCGTTTTTTGCATAACCTTTAAACCCCATATTTTTCGCTAGTTGATAAGCCAGTGGCCTGAATCCTACTCCCTGTACAATCCCGTTGATATGTATGTGAAAGGTGGACAATATTAGTTTTGTTTAGAAAGTTTAGCAGGACATTTTGTTCGAGGCATCATTTTAATTTAAGTTTAGAAGTTTAGCAGAGCATTTGATTCGCGGCATCATTTTAAATGAAGTTTTGATGCTGACGCTTTACTTTTTTCTTCCACTTTTTCCAGGAGCCAGTTACACCATTCTTCCATTCCATCCCCTTTTAAGGCAGACAAAGCAAAACACCGGATATTGGCATTCACTTCGTGAGCATCCTGGATCACTGCGTCAACCGAAAAAGGTACGTACGGCAAAAGGTCTAATTTTGTAACGAGCATAATATCTGTTGTGAGAAACATGCTGGGATATTTTTTCGGCTTATCATCGCCTTCAGTGCACGAAACCAAAGTGACACGGATATCTTCACCAAGATCATAAGAAGCAGGACAAACTAGGTTCCCTACATTTTCTATAAATAGAATGTCAATGCCTTCAAAATTCAAATTTGGCATGGCCTGTTGTATCATCTGTGCTTCCAGGTGGCAGGTGCCATGCGTAACTATCTGTAACGCCTGTACGCCTTGCTTACGTATCCTGATGGCATCTCTTTCCGTTTCAAGATCTCCCTCCAGGACTGCAATGTTCAATTGATTTTTTAATCTCCCGATTGTTTCCTCCAGCAATGATGTTTTTCCGCTACCCGGTGAGGAAACAAGGTTCAGCAACAGGATATTCCTGTCCTTCATTTCGCTTCTTATCATTTCCGCGATGTAATCATTCGCTTTTAAAAGGCTCAATGAAACGTCATGCACTCTCAGTGTGCCGACTGCTTTATTCGTTAATTTCTGCATATGATGGTTCTTCTAAAATTATTTTATGAATCTTTAATTCATTCCCTTCAATGATAGCCGCGGATGGTGTATCACATTCCGGGCAGATAAAACGGTAATTCTCCACTTTAAAATTTGATTTGCACGGCGCGCACGCGGCAACCACCTCTACTAAATCCGTAATTAAAATGCTCTTATGAAAACACGTATCCTTGGTTACAAAGGAATAAACATGTGATAATATTTTAGCGTCAACGCATGAAAGCACACCCACCTTTACGTGTACTTCCCGAACGTACTGGGATTGTTCATTCTCCAGTTCAAGTTCAAGGGTTTCAACAATGCTTTGACATATTGATATTTCGTGCATCTGATCATTTTATTTTTCAGCCACTGCAACTTTTACTACGCCGTGTTCCTGGATTAAAGGAAATGGTTCGAGATGGATGGCTTCATCATCGGTACATTTCCCGGCCTGCCGGAGATCATACCGGTGTCCCATCTGGCAACCGAGAATATTCTCCACTAAACTTCCATTACTGAACGTTCGCTCACATGCCGGGCAAAAATTAAGGTATGCAAAAAATTGTGTACTCACCCGGCAAATAATCAATGACGTGCCGGCTATGTCTACCGCCTTCATACCACCATCCGGCATACCATCAACGCCTTTTATTTCTTTCCAGCCCGTATCTGTTTGTCGTGCAGGATTTGGCGCTGTGATCCCTTCTACTTCAAGTGACACCAGGTCAGGACAGTGTTCCTCAATTGCCTGTTTAATACCCAGCTCCAATGTACTTGAGGAGGAGGGACACCCTTTGCAACTGCCTGACAATTTTAACTTCGCCACTCCATTCTCCAGGCTTACGATCTCTACACTGCCACCGTGGCTGTCCATATAGGGCTTTACTTTTTCCAGTGCGAGGTGAAGCCGGGTTTTAAGGTCTAACGGATGAAGGTCGTGAATCAGCAAAAGGCCGCTCAGAAAACTATCTTCAATCAGGTTATTATAAATTTCTTTGGCAGCAGAATTACTACCGTTGGATATCACTTTTAGTATCCGCTCCAGGCCTTGTCCGTAAAAGCTTAACATTTCCTGGATGCATTCCTGCATCAATTCACGCGTGTTGTTGTCTGGCAAAGAATCGATTTCTTCAATCAGCTCCTGTATGTGCTCGCTTTGACGGTTCAACAAAGAGATTTCATCAACAGGTGCTTCATGATTTACGAGCCGTTCTTTTTGCCCGTTCACATTTTTAATCACTTCCTGTACCCCTGTAAAATTTTCCTGTGAGAATATATTCATGATTCGTTCATTTAGTTTCTGAATAAATATCTTTAACCAGTTCTTCTACCATTTCGATCGCTTTTTCTATGGCTGCCATTACGGGTGCGCTGAGTCCTATTTCAAAATCCTCAACAGTTTCAGGTTCACAGGCTACAATGAAAACTTTAGCCGGCCATGATCCTATTGATTTAACAAACCTCAAAACAGTGGCGGGATCTGCGCCGTGCGGATCTATTGGACCTCCATCCTGCAGATCAGGATTGATCTCATCCTGGTTGGGCTCAATCATGTATAGGGTGCCCGGCTTTTCTCCCCGTGTTGAAGCATCTAGAAGGATCAACCCGTCGTAGCCCCTCATGAGATCATAGGCCAGTTTAAGCCCACCTGTGCCAAAATCCTTTACCTCAACCCCCGGAGGAAATTTTTTATGCGCAATTTTTTTTATCACCGCACCACCAAAGCCATCATCTTTCAAAAACATATTTCCAACGCCCGCTATCATGACCCTTTTCCTGGCTGTTGCAATTGTATCCATTTGTATTTCCATAATTATTATTTTAAGAATCTTATAAAAGTTCGAGTTCCTCCGGGCTGAAATAATGATAGATGCCAAGGTCGCGAAGCATGTCCTGCCCTGGATCATCGTCCATTGAAACAGCAAAGTGAATTTTATCGTCGTAGTCTGTATAGATCACTTCGATGGTGGCGATTCTTCCATTCAACAAAAAATCAGCTGCATCAGACCTGCGTTTCCCAAGCCTTAGCCGCACCTTGTCACCTTTGCTGTAAAGCACACCATTGACCATTTTTACAAGGTCTCCCGGCGAATCATTCATCAAACCTGAATTTCTCATGGTCAAAGTTTTTATGGTTGTACATTCTGCAGGCCACTGTGAAAGCGAACCATTTCTTCAGGAGTTACCTGGCTTACTTTCTCCAGCATTGCCCGTAACTTCTCATCACTTTCCCCAATTGTTTTCTTCTCATCCTCCGACAACATTCCTACGTGCAATAAAAGAGCCTCTTCAATTTCTGTGCTGTCAAACAGGTCTCCCGAACTTTGAGGATGGATCTTTGGGTGGTCGTACAAGATAATGGGCGAAGAAAGCAAAATGGTATCCTTTTCATCAATCAATACGGGCCAAGTATTTTTATTCTTGCATTGGTCTATGAGGGATTGCCATTCTTCTCCCGGATTTTGATGAGAGATGAATTTAGCATTTACCGTTTCCAATACCATGTGCGTAGACAAAAAGGATTGCAAAAGCACGTCGTCCCTTGTTTTGACATTTATATTTTCAACAGGGGTTGTATTTGTAACAGATACGGAGATCAGAAAAGCATCGCTGGTATTTTCTATGCGTGTTGCCTTAACCGTTACTGTCCCGCAGATGGCCGCGTTCATGACCGCATGTTGCTGTTGATCATCATTGCCCGGATCATTTTCAATCTCCACATACTCATCAAAGGCAATGGGAATTTTAGTTAAGCCAGTCAATAGTTCCTCTATCCTTATATTCCCGGTGCTTATGCGACGTTCTATTGTTCGCCACCCATCCTGGAATGACTGGCAGTTTGCCCGTGAATGTGCCGCGGCAATAAGATGATCGATGCTTGTCCCCTCATCATGGCGCACAATTATTTGCAGGTGAAGAAAACGTAGAGAGATGTTTACAGAAAAGCTGCCATGACCGGTAACAAGGCATTCGGCCTGCATTTGCGATTGCGCATGACTGTTAGCTACATGATAATCCCCGGGAAAAAGTACACCAAAAGGTATTGGTTTCCGGTTTTTAACAGAAGCCCTGTGGTATGGATAGAGGGAGTATCCTTCATAAAGAAGGGTCCGGGTAAGATCTTCTAAAATAGAATTACCGATAGTGCCTGCGTCATCATTCATGCGTTCTCTTTTTCTTGTAGCCGAATTTCATCAAAAGCCCTGTCTAGTACCGATTCCAAACAGTTGTCCAGTGTAGGAAAAGAGGATTGGGATTTGTACTTTACCAACCTGTCGTAAACGTCTTTCCGTATCCGGACCCACCTGCTGTTGGGGAAGTGTATATCCATCATCTGCTGCCATAAATCTGCCGGCATTTTACAAAAAGCTTCCTTTTCCCATGGTATCAAGGTGATCTGTAAATGACCCTCCGGGTCTTTGTAAAAAAGTGTGCCGCTGAAAAGAAATGCCAGGGGAACAACTCCATCTGAAACTGCATAAAAATATTTACCCGCAGCCAGGGCCTGGTCTTCACTGCATGGAATGGCAACTTCAACGATCGTTTTTCCTGTAAACCTTGGAACGGGCACGTTGATGATTATCCAGAAGAAGCTGCGCAAGGTTTCATCCCATCGAAAAGGTTCTCCAAACAGTTCATGCAATTTGTCTTTTGACTCCTCATTGTATGTTCGCTTTACCGCTTCGATCATTACCTGGCATTTTAGCGCAGCCGCATAAACTTCTTCATCTTCTGCATCATTTGTGATCTGAAGCTTAAATGAGAGTGTTGGTACCACAGCATATTCTTTTACCCCGGATGAAATGATCTCAAATTTCAGGTTGGGCATACTTCTGATTTTTCTTTTAGTTCATTAAAAAACTGCCGTATGATATCATTCACCTCTTTGCCTCCAAAAATACCTTTCCATGCAATCCTGATCATTCCAACCAGCTTGTAACAACTATCAATCGGAACAATATAATATTGGCCCACATCATCAAGCCTGTTCACAAGCAATGCCTCCAGGTCGGGGGTTAAGTCATTTAATAAAGGATTCAACTCAACCAGTTGATTCCATGCTTCCATCTTCAGTTTTGATTCTGTTGCGCCGGTCGGAGCCGGGTAATAGGCCACAGCCCCATCGTGTTTGGAGCTAAGGACAAAAAAAGCCATGTTTACGGGTATGAGAAAGTCGGACCACAATGCTTCTGACATATTGAAGCCCTCTAATTGAAGGGATCGCTGGGGCAACGGTTTGTAACTGGAACTTTCGGCAAGAACTACCAGGCACATTTCACAGGTGCACTTAAATTTCATGGCTGTAAGATCAACCAGGTGTCGGTGGTCGGGCAATAAAATGCGACCACAAAAATCACACTTCTCCACTTCCGGTTCTGGGGATGGAGTGGCAATCTTCCGCAGCTTAGATATAAGCGAAGCAGAGCCCATAGGGATAAGGTTATATTTTTTGATGAATACTTACTCTAAAAATCCAATGTGTACAATATCAATAATATTTACAGTCTCTTTATTTACCGGTGTTAAATGATGCAAGAGCCGTAGGGGTATGAGTCGATTTGATCAGCTTTCCTCCTCCAAGGTACATATGCACACCACAAGGCAGGCATGGATCAAAACTTCTTACAGCCCTCATGATATCGATGCCTTTAAATTTATCAGGACCATTTTCCTCGAAAATCGGTGTGTTCTGCACTGCGTCTTCGTAAGGGCCAGGGGTTCCAAAGCTATCTCGCGGACTTGCATTCCACGGGGTTGGCGGGAACATCTGGTAGTTGGCCACTTTACCACCCTCAATTACCATATGGTGTGATAATACCCCACGGGCAGCTTCATGAAAACCACAGCTTACTGCTTCATCAGGCACTTTGAAGGGTGACCATGTTTTTGTGCGTCCTGCGTGAACTTCATCCAAAGCTTTTTCTAAACAATAAAGTCCAACCAAAGCAGAGTAAGTTTGATGGTATGCACGGGCGCGGTCACGCTCAATTGCATTGCTCCATTTTGGGATTTTCCAAACCTGTTTCACTTCAGGCATTCCCATTGTTTTAGGCAAATTGAATTCGAGTGAGTCCCCTGTTGCTTTAATATAGCCTATATCCACCAGGCCTGCTTTGGCAGTAACCCATTGCCTTGCGAATGGCCCGCCACCGGTATCGCAGCAAACGTGTTGCCCTGTGCGTTTGTCGAACCAACGGGGAGAGGTTACCCACGTATATTTATTTGCAAAATCTCTTTTTCCAGGCTTTGGCTTGGTAGTTTTATTCCATGGATGATTCCGGTCAACCGGATTTCCCAATGGATCTTTTGAAACGAACATTCGTTCATTTTCCCATCCGTCATAATATGAGCTGCCGAGTAATATTCTTATTCCCAGGTTGATCTCAACAAGGTCTGTTGTAACAAGTTCACCATTGATGACAACTCCGGGTGTGATGAATCTTTTTCGTCCCCAATCGGTCATATTTTTATAATCGTAATCGCAATGATCCGGGTCATCGAAAGATCCCCAGCATACCAGGTTTGTATCACGGTAACCCACTTTCTCATAGCCTGGTAAAGCTTCATAAAAGAAATCATAGATGTCATCATGCAATGGAACGATCTTTTTACAGTATTCTATGTATTTCATCAGGCGCACATAATAATCTGTCAGCGTCTGGTGGGTGATGGTTGTGCTTACACCGCCCGGAACCAGTGTAGAAGGATGCGTATGGCGGCCTTCCATCAGGCAAAACATTTCTCTTGTATACCTGGAAACCTGTAAAGATTCCATATAACATTTACCGGTGAAAGGATTCAGTGAATCCATAATATCGGCAATGGTTTTATATCCGTGAATGTGGGCATTGGGAGCCGCAGTATGTTTTGCTTTTTCGTAAACACTGGGATTTGTTTCCTTTACCATCTGCCCGCAAAAATCAACGTTGCACATGTTGTCATTAAATATGGCATGATCAAACATATAGTCAGCGGATTCTCCCAGGTTTAAAACATAATCACCAAGGTGGGGAGGCTTTACACCATATGCCATGTTTTGATTGAGCACAGAACACGTCATGTGGTTGTCGCCGCAAATACCGCATATCCTGCTGGTGATAAAATGAGAATCGCGCGGGTCGATCCCTCTCATGAAAATATCAAAGCCCCTGAACACCATGGAAGTACTGTAACATTCCTGCACTTTACGGTTGGTAAAATCTATTTTACAATGGATTCCCAAACTTCCTACGATACGGGTGATCGGGTCCCACGACATTTCTTTGATAACGATATTTGATTTATTCTGGGCGACGGTTGGTTTACTTAAAACTTCAGGCATAACAATCTTTTTAATTAGTGAAAAAATGTTTTCTTTTGGATGAATGATTTACCAGGCCGGTTGATATCCGCTGGTGATCTTTTTACCGCGTTTTCTCCATGCTGGTTCCTGGTCTTTTTTCTTGGTAGTTATGCCGCGGAAAACCCGGAGAACGGGGCCTGTAAGAAATTTTGCAGAATTGGAAGAGAACCTTGCTCCAAACGCTTCATCCATAAAGGGCATGAATTTATCCGGAAACCCAGGCATTGTGCAGGCCATGCAAATACCACCAATATTTGGGCATCCTCCAATACCATTTTGCCACCCCCTTCTGGGCACATTACAATAAACGATCGGCCCATTGCAACCTATCTGTACCAAACATTTATGAGATCCATATTCTTTTGCAAAATCACCTTGTTCGTAAAACCCTGCCCTGTCACAGCTTTCGTGCGCAGTACGGTCAAAAAGCCATTTAGGGCGCAATGCATCATCCAATGGGATCATCGGCGCTTTGCCCGCTAACTGGAAGACGAGGTATAGAAGGGTTTCTGTTGTATTGTCTGGTTGTGCAGGACAACCCGGAATGCATACAATAGGGAGCCCTGCCTTCGATTTCCAGTTCCACCCTAAGTAGTCAGGAAGTCCCATGGCACCCGTAGGATTATTTTTCATTGCAGGTATCCCGCCATAAGTGGCGCAGGTTCCAAGGGCAACCACACCTGCAGCTTTAGGAGCCAGCCTGTCTATCCATTCATTGGTAGTGATCGGCTGTCCGAATGGACCTGTGGTACCCATGGCAGCCCAGTGTCCTCCAGTATGTTTGATCGCCTCCTCATTAGGAACTGATCCTTCTAATATCAGTACAAATGGATCGAGCTCACCCCTTTCTGCTTTGTACCACCACTCCATCAGCTCATCCCCATTTTCATAAGAGATTACAGGGCTGTGGATGTGTACGGTTGGCATTCCGGGCAAAGCCCCTAAGGCAATGTCCTCCAGACTTGGATTTACTGCGCCCGTCATTGCAACCGAATCGCCGTCACAGCTTAGCCCGGTTGTTAACCAAATGATGTGAATGTCGGTGACTGAATTTTTGGCCATGGCATATTATTTACATGTTGAATAATCAATATTGGAATGGATATTGAATTCTTCAATAGCACATAGCTCTTTCCACGAAATGCGAAGCGTAGGATTAAATACTGATGATGTTCAAGGATTTTGGATATCAATCTTCACACAACTTTTCTGTAAAAGTGAAGTAAGCATTGAAACTGTCTACAAAAGCAAGTCAGTCATAGCGGGTTTAAGGAGAGGAAAGTAAAATCGTTAATATATAACTAAGGTAATTTGCACTTTTTATAAATAAAAATATTTTAGAAATTTTTTTAAAAATAGTTCTGCACATTTGCATTCATCAAATATCAGGCCTATTAGATTTCATTTTTTGAATATTTAATAAAAACAAAAAAAGAAGAATAAAATTTAATTTTAAGATGGAATTAAGAAGCGGATCTTTTATAAATTTTTAAAAGTTATATAAAATGAAAAAGAAATTTTTGAACAAAAAGACAATTCCTATTTTTACTACTGTAGCTATCTTCCTGGTAGGAACCATTATGCTCAAGGTAATTGCTGACAGTACTTCGAGAGTTGCTTATTAAATCAGCAAATCATTTCAGGTATTTGAAGGATTTGTGATAAAGGTCAATGGGAATACAAAAGTTGAACTATAAAATATAGTAATGCGTACGTGGAGATGTACTGCACAAAATAATCTAATATGCCGGGTTAAAGCAGCAAATGATTCAAACTGTATGGTACGATGAAAAGGTAAAAGCTTATATTTTATGAAGCTTCTTTTAATATTTGCTGAGGCTGCATGCTTAGCTTACCGTTGTATTTGGCACCCAGCTCAATTTCAAGGGTATCAGTTGAAATATCACCACTTACAAATCCGCTTTTTTTAATCTCAAGTTGCGTGGCTTTTACATTGCCATTGACTGTTCCAAAAATGATCACAGACTGGCTGTTGATATTTCCTTCTATTACACCTTTTTCGCCAAGCACAACGCCTGCATCCACATGCACATTGCCAATGATCTTGCCTTCGATACGGATCACTGAAGATCCATGCAGCTCACCGGTTATGACATATCCTTCGCCGATGATCGTTGAAATTTCCTGCTGGTCAATGGCCAGGGATTGCTGTTTTTTGTTTTTCGTGAACATAATTAATTCAGGGTTAAAAAAGATTCAGGATTTATTTTTTCGCCGTTGCGATGAACTTCATAATGCAAATGTGGACCCGTGGATCTGCCTGTTGAACCAATATTTCCTATCTGATCGCCAATTTCAATATCCTGTCCCACACTTACCCGTATTTTCGACAGGTGCCCATATAATGTTTCGAAACCATTGCCATGCTTTAATATAATACAATTGCCAAACCCTCCTTTCGTTCCTGCAAATTCAACCTTCCCTTTTGCCATTGCTTTTACCTCCGCACCATAAGGTCCTTTTATATCCAATCCCTTATGAGTTTCGACATCAGAACCACCGAAAGGATTTTCACGGTGCCCGAATGAAGAAGTGATTGATCCTGGAAAAGGGAGCCCGAGAGGAGTATAAGCAATATTGTAAATAATTTTGTTCAGGTAACCCTCGTAAAAACCTGTGATCTCTTCCGTGGATACAACATCGTGATCTGCTTCACCACCCTGCGCAACTTTTACAGAAGTTTGTATTCCACGGGCTTTTAGATATCCATTAATGGTGGATAATTCCTTATCGATCCTTGAAAACTTATCCCTCACGGCATTTGTATCCACTGTGGCCAGCAACATGTGCATAGATTGTAATTTTTTTGAAAGTACATCCTGAAGCTCTCCTTGTTTGATTTTATTGGAAGTGAGGTAAACAATAATGCCGATAAGAAATATAAATACACACGACAATGCGAGAAGATAATTTTTCCAGTTTACAATCAACTGATTTGATACCCGGATAGGCTTTATGGCCCTTGAATTTTTATTGACAAAAAGGATCGTGGTCTTTTCGGTTTTTCTTTTCATGAAAGCCAATTTGATCGATAAAATAAACCCTGATTATTTGGAGTACATCAGACGGAAATGGATCTTAATGTGTACGCTTAGGCTGCGCACTATTTTCAAACGATGAAAATGCTGATTAATTGCCCCTGGGATTAACTGTTTTTGTCCACTGACCTGAAGATAGAGTTATAAGTGAAAACACTAGGGAAATTCCCCATCAAAATACCGGGTTTAGGAAGTTTAGATGGTTTAGGTATAGAGACGGTTTAGAAAGTTTAGAAGGTTTAGAAAGTTTAGGTGTAGAGATTTTTTCTTTGCTATTATTACCAACTAATTAAAAAAGATTAAATACTAAACTTTCTAAACTTAAATTTTAACGGTGCTGCGAATTGAAGGCTGTACTAAACTTTCTAAACTAT
>JBDUCQ010000161.1:0-5604 GCA_040003385.1 Ginsengibacter sp.
AGGCAGAGGTGAATAAAATGCTGGGAAAAGTAGACGAGATGGCAGATGCTACCGGTATCAAAATGAGTGAACCGTTCATTGTTGGTGAAACAATCAAGATCATTGACGGACCGTTCAACGATTTCAATGGAGTGATCGAAGAGGTGAATGATGAGAAGAAAAAATTAAAAGTACAAGTTAAAATATTCGGCAGGGCAACACCGGTTGAACTGAATTATATGCAGGTTGAAAAATTGGGATAAAAAGGTGGTGTAAAACCATTTTTAGCTGTTCTACGTAATTACATATACCAAATCACGAGTCTCGGTCGTTATTGTATATAATTCTTATGATAAGCAGAATCATTTATTTTTCAATGATCTTTTTCCTGGTGTCCTGTAAAAAACAGGAAGACCAGCCACTTCAATTTACACAGGTACAATATCGAGTTTCCATTACAGGAAATTGGCAATCCCCACAATTTAGTGTTCCTTCAAATGTTCATTTTACAACCTTCACAGGAATGGTGCACAATAGCAATACATTTTTGTGGAGGAAAGAAACCCTGGCATCTGCCGGGGTAGAAAATGTTGCAGAAATAGGTGATCGTACAGCAATATTGAATGAAATAGGTGCAAATTTAAACAACAAAAATGCGCTGGTTGCTATTTCAATCATAGCACCAGGCGCTACAGGGAATTCAGTCGATACAATCAGTTGTAATAGCAATTATACGTTGGTAAGTTTTGAATCAATGATCGCTCCATCGCCGGATTGGTTCACTGGAATTAGCGAACTAAACCTTTTTAATAATAAGCAATGGGTGGCTGATACTACCATTCATTTATATGTGTATGATGCAGGTACAGAAGAAGGGGATGTATTTGCATATGATAACCCAGCTACAATTCCACAGGAAACTGTTCACCTGTTAACTTCAGAACTAGGTATGGCCTTAGCGAATGGCAATCCTGTATTGTCAAACATTGCTACTGTTCGATTCACCAGGCTGTAACGCAATAATATATTGTTTTACTTTTGAGAGGTTCTGTTCCAGGTTTGAACCAGGTCGGCACCTGCAGCGGTTTTTCCGGTCAGTCGTACCTGATCGTTGGTCAGGACAGTAATTTGTGCATCATTGTATACCATTGATCCATTACATGCATTCACAAGATTGCTTAACGAAAATCCCCCATTATTACTCTTGATTGATTTC
The DNA here is from genome assembly GCA_040003385.1 of Ginsengibacter sp. Taxonomy (GTDB): domain Bacteria; phylum Bacteroidota; class Bacteroidia; order Chitinophagales; family Chitinophagaceae; genus Ginsengibacter. The sequence continues at coordinate 1,196 of JBDUCQ010000161.1, forward strand.
CAGTAAACATCATTTTGCCTGACGCAATAAGTGTTATTCGCAGAAGAGGAAACGGTAGCACTGCTCAAGCCTGGCAATACATTCACAACTGAGCCCGACATCGCCGTATTATCAGATGTTGAGAGTAAGGTCCAGTTACCATTGAGTGAAAATAATCCACCCGTAGTGTTGGTCGGAATTTTATTCAATGTTTCACAGCTGATAAAAAAAGTGGCGGAGATGATAGCCCCAATGAATAGTTTTTTCATAAAAATATTTAGTTCAGTACATTCATTAACTATGCCAAACAGGAAACCGGCTGTGAACATTCCATGGAGAGATTATTTTTTCAATTTAAAATTTATGGGGGCAACGCATATCAGCAGATCCACCGTTCCTGTTTCCAAAAAGTCCTGAAAGAATGAACTTTCCCGTTGTACAATCCACCAATCCGATGCTTAATTTAAGAGTGGTGGTATAGTACCAGTCGTGTTGTTTTGGATTGCCCCTGCCTTCACCATCTGGCGGGTAAACAGGTGATCCGCCGATTTCGTCAGCCCTGTATGATATTTCTACAGCCTTAGGCCCCCTCTCTCTCAACAACACCGCCTGGTCAATAAAAGTGGTGCTCACATCATCCAGGTAATCTGTAAAAAGCTTACGCTGACTGAATTCTGCTGAAATATTCAGGTTGCAGCTGATTTTATATAAGAATCCTTCGCCAAAGGGAATCGCTACCTGGCGTAACTTATATTTTTTTCTGTCCGGGTAACCAGGAAGTCCTTCTCCTTCTGTGCTTAATGGATTCAGGTAAACTTTAGTTCCAGCCTGGTCGTAGGTGTAATTATTGAAATGAAAAACAGCGATACCGAATGACAAATAAGGTGAAAATTTATGCTCCCTGATATTGACCAGGTAGCATTCTAAACCAACCTGGACTTCTGATAATTTGGTTCGGAAATTTAAATTACGTGATTGGAGGTAGTTCCTGTTGAATTTATCATCTGCATATAAACTGCCAATAGAAACTCCTGCCCTGGCCGTAAAATGCCCGCTAACCTGGTACTTTAAAAACGCCCCGATATCGGGCCGTGATTGTTTGAATGTAAATACGTGTGGCTGAAGATCACCCTGGTAATTCATGATGCCTGCATTCAATTCAAACTGGTATTTTTGGGCGAAAGAAGGAGTGTAAAAAAATATAACCAGCAATGAGAGCCACGGGTTTTTCATGTACAAATATTGAGTTCCAACTGCAAGGATATTCTCATTTTCCGGATCTATATAATTTTATTTATCCTACAATGTGATTATCAAAAATTATTGAAACGCCTGATCATTATCCGCAAAAAATCATTACCTTTGCCCTCCCAAAAAAGTTCTTTAGTTTTCCCGGCCCCGGCCGCAACGATGGGAGTTTTTCTTTGAAAAGAGGAAGACGTTAAAACCAAAAAAATTATATATGGCAAAAGAAATTACAGGCTTTGTCAAACTCCAATGTAAAGGAGGACAAGCCAATCCCGCACCACCTATTGGTCCGGCCCTGGGTTCAAAAGGGATCAATATCATGGAATTCTGCAAGCAATTCAATGCACGAACCCAGGATAGGCAGGGTAAAGTTCTCCCGGTTCTCATTACCGTTTATGGAGATAAATCATTCGAGTTTATTATTAAAACACCCCCGGCTGCAGTACAGCTTAAGGATGCTGCTAAAATTCAAAGCGGCAGCAAAGAACCCAATCGTGATAAGGTAGGTAAAGTAAGCTGGGAACAGGTTGAAGATATCGCCAAGGATAAAATGGCCGATCTCAACGCATTCAGCCTCCAAAGTGCCATGACCATGGTCGCCGGTACAGCACGCAGCATGGGTTTAACCGTTGAAGGTAAAGCCCCGTGGGATAAATAATTAATCAACCCTGTTCGCCATCAGGCGGACTGAAAATATCAAAAATGATCAGTAAAAAAAGAAAAGCAGCCAATACAAAGGTTGATGTAAACAAAGCCTATACACTGAGGGAAGCTGCATCCCTGGTAAAGGAAGTGAATACTACCAAATTCGACAGCTCTGTAGACCTGCACATTCGTTTGGGAGTTGATCCAAAAAAAGCCGACCAGGCTGTCAGGGGCACTGTTTCATTGCCGCATGGCACCGGTAAAACCAAAAAAGTACTCGTTCTCTGCACGCCGGATAAGGATGAAGCAGCGAAAGCCGCAGGCGCTGATTATGTGGGATTGGATGAATACATCGCTAAAATTGAAGGTGGCTGGACAGACGTAGATGTGATCATTGCCACACCCTCTGTTATGCCTAAGATCGGCAGGCTAGGTAAAGTTTTGGGTCCGCGTAACCTTATGCCCAATCCAAAAACAGGAACTGTTACCAATGATGTGGTAGCGGCGATCAGTGATGTAAAGGGAGGAAAGATTGCATTCAAGGTAGATAAAGTGGGGATCATTCACGCTTCAATAGGACGTGTGAGTTTTGGACCGGAAAAAATAGAGGCCAATAGCCAGGAATTGATCAATGCAATTTTAAAATTGAAGCCGTCCAGCTCAAAAGGTATTTATCTGAAGGGATTAAGTATGGCAAGTACAATGAGTCCGGGTATTGCCATAGATACAAAAACTGTACAGAATTAATTCATGATTTCGCGGCCTTGCCGTAAAAATATTAGTTATGACTAAAGAACAAAAGCAAGAAGTAATTGAAACGCTGAAAGGCAAATTTTCCCAGTATACCAATTTCTATCTTACCGACACCGAAAATCTATCGGTTGCACAGGTTACAAATTTGAGACGTCATTGTTTCAATAAGCAGGTTGAAATGAAAGTTGCAAAAAATACCCTGATCAAAAAAGCAATGGAAAGCATTGACAACGAAAAATATTCAGGCATTTATGATTCTTTGCATAAGGTAACTGCATTGATGTTCAGTGAAAGTCCAAAGGAACCGGCATTGATCATCAGCAGCTTCAGAAAGGAGATCAACGGAGAAAAGCCGGTGTTAAAAGCTGCATTTCTGAACGGTGATATTTTCGTAGGAGACAACCAATTGGTGGCATTAACGAAAATCAAAACAAAGAATGAATTAATAGGAGAGGTGATCAGCTTACTACAATCCCCTATTCAAAGGGTATTGGGAGCTTTGCAAAACAGGCCTGAGGCATCTGATGGGGACAGTCCACAGTCTACAGTTGACAGTCCACAGCCCACGGTCAACAGTCCACAGCAAAGTTTAAAAGAGGTTACTGCTGAGAGTCCAAAGGCAAGTAAACCTGAGGATGCAGCTAAGCCGGTTTCAGCGGGTGAAACGGGAAAACCTGTTTCTGATGAGGCTGCAGCTAAACTGGATTCAGAAAAAGATACGGAAAAGACTGTGTCAACGGAGGCAAAGGCCACGCCGGCTTCACCAGAAACTACTGTTGAACCCGGATCTCCCGACGCCAGTGCCCAGGAGACAATTTCGTCTGAAACACCTGCAGAATAATAGTTTTAATAACATTGCCATTTTGCAAAGGATGGCACTAAATAGGTAAACAAACAATTTTTTTAAAAAACATCCGCCGGATCCTAAACATCGGGAGAAGAAGTCGGAAAAAATTTACAAATCATGGCAGAAGTTAAAAAATTAGCTGAAAGTTTAGTAAGCTTAACAGTAAAAGAAGTTCAGGAATTGGCTGAATTTCTAAAATCAGAATACGGTATTGAGCCAGCAGCAGTTTCAGTAGCAGCAGGCCCCGCTGAAGGTGCCGGCGCAGCAGCAGTTGAGGAAAAGACATCTTTCAACGTGATCCTGAAAGCACCTGGAGCCAATAAGTTAGGCATTGTTAAGATCGTAAAAGAATTAACCGGTCTTGGATTGAAAGAAGCGAAAGACCTGGTAGATGGCGCTCCAAAACCCATTAAGGAAGGTGTTGACAAAGCCACTTCTGAGGAAATCAAAAACAAGCTCACCGAGGCGGGAGCTGATGTTGAGATCCAGTAGGAAGTAAGAACAAATTGCTTATAAAGGCTGTGTCATTTTTGACCCGGCCTTTTTCAATTTTTTTGCATATGAATGATCTGTGCATGGATACCAGGACATCAGTTGGTAATCATTTATGTTTTTGTTAAGGATTATTGAAGGGTTTTTTCTGATTTTTATGCATATACAGAATAAAATTTAATTTTTAAAATATTCTGCAGGTTTTTCAGTATATAAATAGTATTCATTACCTTTGCACTCCTTTAATTTCGGGTTAGTGGCTTTAGGCCTGTTTACCCTGTTAAAGAGCTTCCACTCATTAAACGTTTTACTAAAATATGTCTTCAACTAAAGCAGCACCTGCCAAAAGAATCAATTTCGGTAAAATTGAACATTTAGCAGAGACACCCGATCTATTGGGCATCCAGATCCAGTCTTTTAAAGATTTTTTCCAGTTGGAAACAAC
>JBDUCQ010000162.1:0-5573 GCA_040003385.1 Ginsengibacter sp.
CCAAACCTTTTGGCCACTACTTTCGAATCCAACCGGTGAAGGTGTGTTTATATAGCTTTTTAAAAATTGAAAGGATTGATCCGTCAGAATTGATTTTGCCCGTTTTGCTTTAGCCATTTTGTATTATTTAAAATTTTTTAGTTAACCCCTTCCTGGATAGTGCCTGCAAAATAACATAATTATACTGAGCCAAAGATTACCAGCAATGCCTGCAACAGCATCATACCATCAATACAGGCGAGGTAAACAAAATCAGCTTTATTTTTTTTGGTGTACTCTATCATGACAAGTGTTGCCAGGGCCGAAAGAATCATGGCATTTAAATGCCCCAGGTGCTGCACCCTGAAAAATTGAACTACAGAAAGCAAAATAAAAATCCCAAGCAACAGGTAGGCGATCTGGTATGCCCTTTGAACCCCCGTTATGACCGGTATCGTATGTATATTTTCCTTGCGGTCTATCTCAGCATCCCTGAGGTCGAACATGAGGCACAATACAAAGATAAAAATGAAACGTCTCGCAAAAACGAATTGGAAAGACAAATCTCCATGTATGGCCTGATCAATTGGAAACCACACGGTCACAAGGGTCCAGAGAAGAGTGATGGTTAGTATCTTGAGTATTCCGAAGTCTTTTATTCTTTTTTTTTGTCTAAAAGGGAGAACAGGAATAGAATACAAAAATGTAATCACCCCCATAACTGATAAAAAAATAAAATGGTGCAGTTTAAATGAGAAGAGACTTGTAAAGATCAGGCACATTGATATAACAATCAATATCCAATGTATCCTGTTATTTTTCTGTGACCAGGCCAATCGGTCTGACCCTTTTACTGCAGATCTTTTTAACAGGTAATGGAGATTGTACTGGAAAACGGTGGCTGCAAAAACGAACAAATAAAAGCTGGCCGGATTGAAGGGAACTCCGAGCAATAAATTTGTCTCCACGCACATTGCTACAGTGCAAAACCCTATGAACAGGCTGCCGAATAAAATGAAATCCAGAAACTTTTTGAGCAAATTCACTGAACTATAACAATTGGATCAGAAACAGCAGTGTCACTTTTATTCTGAGCTTTATCCTTCAATACAAACTTAAAAACTGCAGTATCATTCCTCGCCAGGCATTTTGGATTTATGTCATTGTAATCGAATTGTACGATGATATCGCCCTGTTGATTTTTTCCGGAAGGAAATTCCGGTAATTTATATGGCTGCACAAAGCTACCATTGAAACCGGATGGACAAGGGCTCACCACTTTTTTTACGGTTAATGAGTCAGAAAGGTCACCTTCTGCGTCCGTAAATGACAATGTGAATTTTAATGTTTCTCCCCGGTGGAGCTCAGTGGTATTCACAGATTTGTACTTCAGTGAAGGAACCGTTTTATACTTATTTTTATTACAGCCCAGAAAAGCAAAAAATAAGAGTATGGAAAATATAGGGATGTGACGCATCTTTGTGTTTTAATCGTCAAATTTAATTATTATTCACTGAATAACTCGTCACACACAACCGATTGGGAAAATAAAATCTTCCAGGTATCCATCAATAATTTTGACAGGACAGCAATAGAGCTTTTTAATTTTCAATACCACAACAATCCATTGTACAGGTCTTATGCAGATTCGCTTCAAATTGAACCGGGGCAGGTAGATAGCATCGAAAAGATCCCATTTTTACCGATACGTTTTTTTAAGACCCACGAAATAAAAACCACAGATTTTGAACCGCAAATCATATTTGAAAGCAGCGGCACCACCCAGGCTGTAAAAAGCAGGCATTATGTTAAAAATATCCCGCTTTACAAAAAATCCTTCTGTCGTGCATTTAGACTTTTTTATGGCCGCGAAGATGAATGGTGCATCGTGGCATTGTTACCCTCGTATCTTGAAAGAAAAAATGCGTCTCTGGTATGCATGGCAGATGAACTGATCCGGAGAAGCCTTCACCCTCTCAGCGGTTTTTACCTGGACGATCTTGAGAAGCTGCACCAGTTGCTTCTACACAACGAGATATTAAAACAACCTACATTACTTATCGGGGTAACTTTTGCACTGCTTGATTTCACTGAAAAATATAAAATGCAGTTGAAACATACCGTGATCATGGAAACGGGAGGTATGAAGGGCAGGAGAAAAGAAATAATCAGGGAAGAGCTGTACAGCAGGCTACAGGAAAGATTTGGAACACTTTCCGTGCATTCAGAATATGGGATGACCGAACTGATGTCGCAGGCATATTCCCGTCGCGAGGGTTTATTCAAATGTGTACCCTGGATGAAAGTGCTTTTGAGGCAGGAAGATGACCCGTTTCAAATCAACGCATTTCCAAAAGATAAAAAACAGCTCACAGGGTTGATCAACATCATTGACCTTGCCAACATTTACTCCTGTTCATTCATCGCCACAGATGACATCGGGAGGTTGTATCAAACCGGGTATTTTGAAGTGCTTGGCCGGAGCGATGCCACAGATACCCGCGGATGCAACCTCTTGGTGGTGTGATTTTAACACGTGATAAAGTTCAACGGCATGCAATTTGTTAGCTTAAATCAAATAAAATATCAAATCGTAAAAAAAATTATTATGAAAAAACTAGTATTGCTATTGATGATCTCCCTTACCGTGGGATTCGCTGCCAAAGCACAGGATGATAAGGACAAAGTGAAAAAAACTTCAACACCTGTTCAAAAAGTGCACAATGCAGTGAGCGAACACAAACATTACAAAGGGTACAAAACAAAGCACAAGCACGGCAAACATACCCGCAAGCACAAAGTTGATATGAAACATGGTGAAGTGAAAAATAAGAAAGATTAATTAGTGCTTCCCTTGAATCATTTTGAATCAAAATTAAAGAGCCTTGCAAATTATTGCAAGGCTCTTTTAATGATTTTATAATAACTCACCGCCTCATTAACTTAAGGTTTTCCGCCCATTTTAATAATTCTTTCAACATCAATTCCGCACCTTTTTGTATGGGCTCATCAGGAATAAATTCACCTTGCCCGTTGATGTATTTTGTAAAAAACGGAACATTTACCGCTTCCACTACAGGAACCATTTTCTGAGCGGTGACCACCTGCTTCAACATCTGTACTGATCTTGTGCCGCCCGAAACGCCACCGTAGCTAACAAAGGCTACGGGCTTATAATTCCATTCATTGTAAAGATAATCAAGTGCATTTTTTAGGGGAGCCGGGTAACCGTAGTTGTATTCCGGGGTTACAAAAATAAAAGCATCAGCTGAATCGATCATGCTACTCCATTTTTTTGTATGATCATGGTGATACTTTTGAAATCTCGGATGTTCAGGTTCATCCAGGAAAGGCAGGTTGATCTCTGCCAGGTCTAAAAGTTCTGTGTTGAAACCCGGAGAAATCCTGGCCTTCTCAAACATCCAGGATGCCAATGAAGGCCCCTTGCGACCCGGCCTTGTACTGGCAATGATTACTTTTAGATTGATCACTTTTAAAATTTAATATTTTTTTACTCCTGACGATAAATCAGGCAGCCATTAATTCAGCCTGTTTAACAAACTGAACATTTGCAAATATTTTCACTTCCTCACCCAGTAATATTCCACCAGTTTCGGAAACCATGCTAAAGCTGATCCCGAAGTCTTTACGGTTAAGCTTACCGTTCAGCTCAAAGCCTACCCGTGTGTTTCCCCATGGATCCTGCGTTTGTCCACCGAATTCTACATTGAAGGTGAGATCTTTGCTGATTCCCTTCATGGTTAATGTACCGTCCATCTTATAGGCATCATCGGAAATTTTTTCCAGTTTTTTACCTTCAAAAACCAATTGCGGGTAATTTTGGCCGTCAAAAAAATCTGCTGCCTGTAAATGTGCATCCCGCTGCTCATTGTTTGTAGTAATTGATTTTATCTCCGCAGTGAAATGAACTTTTGCGGTGGTAAAATCTTCACCGGATGTTTCTACGGTAGCATTGAAGTCGGAAAATTGCCCTGCAACGGAAGAGATCATAAGGTGTTTTACTTTGAACCTGATCTCTGAATGCGATGCATCTAAAATCCATTTTGTTGTTGTCATGTTATTTAATTTTTATGGTAAGAATTTTTGTTGATTGTTTGTTTGGAATTAATTTTTTTAATCTTCCAGGTAACCAAATTTCCCACGGTTGTAATCGCTTACCGCCTGTTCCAGTTCCTCGTGAGTATTCATAAGAAATGGCCCGTAAGCTGCAATTGGCTCATTGATAGGTTCACCGCTCAACAGTAAAAAAATACTGTCTGCATCCGCTTTCACGGATATCGTTTCACCTTCATTTTTAAAAAGAATGAAATTATTTGCCGGTGCAACCGATCCGTCTATGCTGATCTGGCCTTCTACTACAAGGATCCCGGTGTTGTAGTTCGCAGGCAGCGTAAATTCGATCCCTGTATTTTTGTTGATCCTTGCATTGTACATGTGAATGGGAGTAAATGTAGAAGCCGGACCCCTGGTACCCATGTATTCCCCTGCAATTACTTCAATCACTTCTCCATTCCCCTGTAATTTATATTTTCCCATCTGATCATGGCTGATGGCCTGGTATTTCGGCTTCGACATTTTATCTTTGGCCGGAAGATTCACCCACAGTTGTACCATCTGGAAAGAGCCACCCTGCCTGCTGAATTCCTCTTCATGAAATTCCTTGTGTAAAATTCCTGACGCGGCTGTCATCCACTGCACATCACCTTCTCCTATCACCCCATGATTCCCGGTACTGTCATTGTGTGCAATTTTTCCGTGATAGGCAATCGTTACCGTTTCAAAACCCCGGTGTGGATGGACCCCAACACCACGCGGCTCTTCCCGTGGCGAAAAATCTATTTTAGCATTGTAGTCCAGCATGAAAAAAGGGCTCATCCTGCTGTTGCCAATTTCTCCTGATGGGAAAAAATTGTGCACCCTGAATCCATCGCCTACCATGTGCGGTGGCGGTGGTGGTAATATCATTTCTATTGCTTTTGTCATAACCTTTAATTATAGGACACAAAGTTATGTTGCCGGAAAGCGGTTGCAATTGATGTATGATAAGAAATGCGATTAAGGATGAAAATGGCGTGAGGCAAGTTCTTTTCTAACCCGGCTGAGTGATTCAGGAGTGATGCCAAGATAGGATGCGATCATCCATTGAGGAACCCGAAGTGTAAGATTGGGATATAACTCAATAAAATCGATGTACCGCTGTTCGGCAGTTGCACTGAGCAGTAAATTGATCCTCCTTTGCATAAAACGGATCGAATTGTGGAGTGCCATTACATTAAATGCGTTGAATCCGGGGATGAGCTTATCTGCCTGAATATAAAATTCCTGGCCTATATAAATTACTTCAGAATCTTCTATGGCATCAACAAAGAACATGGAAGGCTCATTAAAATAAAAGCTGTTCCGGTCTGCTACCCATGAATCTTCGGGCCCAAATTGTATGACGTGTTCTTTCAGGGCACTATCAAGGGTATAGGCCCGCAACAAACCTTTTGATGTAAAGAATACCTGGCTGCATACTGCGCCCTGCTTCAGCAACAAAGTTTCCTTTTTTATTTTGCGTGCAATCAATGAAG
>JBDUCQ010000163.1:0-5513 GCA_040003385.1 Ginsengibacter sp.
TAAACTTTCTAAACATTCTAAACCTGATTTACCCGTAGAATTTGATTCACGTGCGCACTCACCAGTTCAGCCCTGTTCATGATCATAAAATGGCCACCCCCTTCAATGACGTGGTCTGCTTTAATTTTTTTTAGCGGAAAGATCCGGTCATTGCTTCCATGAATATGGAAAAGGTTTTCAGGTCTCCATTCGTTGTTCCAGTTAAGGATCTGGTTCACTGACCATCTACAGTATCCCCGGTCAACATTCGCACGATAGGCAGCGGCCATCTTTTTTTCGGCTTCATTTTCTACACCGAGGTTGTAATTTTCCAGCGGTTCAATTAATTTGAAAGGTTGAACAGGGAAGATTTTGTTGAGCTTCAGTTTTCCTGCAAGCCTCATCCAGTAAGGGATTTCATGAAACGATTTAACGCTTGAAATAACTATAATGAGATCTGATGGAATGATCTTTGAAATTTCGATACACAGGATCCCTCCAAAAGAAAGGCCGACGAGCACAGGGTTCGCGTATTTAATTTGCAGGCTTAATCTTTTAGCATAATGCTGGATGGTTTCACGGGGTAAAGGAATTTCCCATTTTATATAATGAACAATATTGCCATTAAAATCATATTTTGAAAATACTCCTTCGTCGGCTCCTAAACCACTAACGCAATAAATGTGTTTCATAGATGATCACTAAATATACGAGAGGAAAACACCGCTGGATCATTTCCTGGGAAGTACATAATTTTCTACATCTTCCTGGGTAATGGTTTTCCCGGAAAGGATGATCAGGCGTTCCACTACATTTCTCAACTCCCTGATGTTGCCACCCCAGTTGTGCTTCTGTAAAGTTTCAATTGCTTTCTTATCAATCATTTTTTTAGATTGACCATATTCAGTTCCAATGTCTTCAAGAAATTTTTCCACCAATAATGGAATATCACTCACCCTGTCGTTGAGTGACGGAACGTGAACGATGATAACACCCAGACGGTGATAAAGGTCAATCCTGAATTTTTTTTCTTCCACTTCTCTCAGCAGGTCTTTATTGGTAGCTGCGATCACCCTCACATCTACGTTGATGTCCTTGTCTGCTCCCACCCTGGTAATTTTCGCTTCCTGCAAAGCACGTAAAACTTTTGCCTGGGCATTGAGACTCATGTCACCGATCTCGTCCAAAAACAATGTGCCTCCGTTTGCCTGCTCAAATTTACCAATACGCTGTTTGATGGCGGATGTAAAAGATCCTTTTTCATGCCCGAACAATTCGCTTTCGATCAATTCACCCGGGATGGCCGCACAATTCACCTCTACCATGGGTCCTCCGGAACGGTTACTTTTCTCATGTATCCATCTTGCCACCAGTTCCTTCCCTACCCCGTTCTCACCCGTGATGAGCACCCTTGCTTCCGTGGGCGCGATCTTATCAATTGTATCCTTAATTTTTTTAATGGGTGCGGATTCCCCGATTATTTCCTGCACTTTGCTCACCCTTCTCTTCAATACTTTCGTTTCAGCAACCAAAGAATTTTTATCCATTGCATTGCGAAGGGTGATCAGCATCCTGTTGAGATCGGGAGGCTTTGATATATAATCAAACGCCCCTTTTTTTACAGCTTCAACTGCTGTATCAATATTGCCATGGCCACTGATCACAATAATGGGAACATCGTTGTTTATTTCCCTGGCCTTTTCCAAAAATTCAATTCCATCAAGCTTAGGCATCTTGATGTCGCAAAGAACAAGGTCATATGTTTTCTGGCTGAATTTTTTTAAACCCTCTTCCCCATCTCCGGCTTCATCAATTTTATATCCTTCGTAGCTTAAAATTTCGGTGAGTGTTTTTCTTATACTTTTCTCATCATCAATAATCAGAATAGTGGCCATAATCTTTTTAATGTCTTTTTAATCCAGGATTTAGATTTCTCGGGAATATCAAAAATAGTCAAACATGAGTGATTGTAAGAATTCATGATGGATACATCGTTGGAAATAATACAAAATGATCGCAATCATCAAACCAAATATCACCAGGCAGATAACGAGATTTGAGGACAATTATTTCTGATTAGAATCAAATAAAAAGAACACGGTTTGTTCGGTAGTCATTTTATTTTTTGATGTACATCACTTCCTTTACCAGCGCTACTGTACGGGGGACATCGGGTAAGTATGCGGCCACTAAATTGGGCGCATAGTGCATAGGCGCATCTGCAGAAGTAATTCTCCTGATGGGGGCATCCAAATAATCAAATCCTTCTTTTTGTATCCTGTACGTGATCTCTGAAGATACGGATGCGAATGGCCACTGCTCTTCAACGATTACCAGCCGATTGGTTTTTTGTACAGAAGTAAGAATTGTCTTCCAATCCATCGGACGTATCGTACGAAGGTCAATGACTTCTGCTGAAATATTTTCTTTTGCCAGTTCTTCTGCTGCACCAAGTGCAACCTTCATCATTTTATTAAAAGAAACGATCGTTACATCCGTGCCCTCTCTTACAATTTTTGCCTCGCCAATTGGTATCAGGTATTCTTCTTCGGGCACTTCTCCCTTTTCTCCGTACATGATCTCACTTTCCATAAAAATAACGGGGTCGTTATCCCTGATTGCGGATTTCAATAAACCCTTGGCATCATAAGGGTTGCTGACAGAAATGACCTTGAGGCCCGGAATATTCGCATACAAAGATTCAAAAGCCGTGGAATGTTGCGCTCCTAACTGCCCTGCACTACCGTTGGCTCCCCGAAAAACAATTGGGCAACCTACTTGCCCGCCACTCATTGCCAGCATTTTAGAGGCGGTATTTAATATTTGATCTAAAGCCAGGGATGCAAAATTCCATGTCATATATTCCACAATTGGGCGTAACCCGTTTTGTGCTGCTCCTACTGCTATTCCAGTAAATCCCAGTTCAGAAATAGGCGTATCAATAACCCTTTTTTCACCAAACTCCTCTAACATACCCTGGCTTACTTTGTAAGCCCCATTATATTCCGCTACTTCCTCTCCCATTAAAAAAACTTTGTCATCACGTCTCATCTCTTCGTTCATAGCTTCCCGCAGCGCTTCCCTGAATGCAATTTGTCTCATGGATAAAAATTGAGTTGCAAAAGTATTAGTTAGTGAACAAACGAACAAAAATGGATGGGCTACCCATTATTTGATAACCTCGGCTAATTTTTGGCTCAGATGATGGCCAAAAAGATTTTTAGCAATAATTTTTCCATCCTTGTCCAGTAAGAGGTTGGAAGGTATTGCCTTGATCACATATTGATCGGACGTTGCATTTTTCCAACCCAGCAGATCGCTGACCTGGTACCATGTAAGCGCGTCATCTTTAATTGCTTTTTCCCACTTCTCTTTCTTAGTATCATATGAAACTCCAAAAATTTCAAAACCTTTATTTTTAAACTGGTTGTATGTGGCAACAATATTTGGATTCTCCCTGCGACATGGACCACACCAGCTTGCCCAAAAATCTACCAGCACATAGTTGCCACGAAGGGATGACAAACTTAATTTTTTGCCTTCCGGGGTGGTTTGAATAATATCCGGTGCACTCCTGCCAATGGCAACCGTTTTATACACATCAATCAGTTTTTTAATTTCCAGCCCTTTCGTGGAAGATTTCAAATTATTATCCAGCATGTTGTACAGTGGCTCAACTTCATCAGCTTCCGCGTAATATCCATAATTTTCTGTGATGGCCAACGCGCTTCTCATTGAATGAGGGTGTTCGGCAATAAAAGCCGCCACTTCTTTGCGGGTAGCTTTTAAAATATCATTGTCCACTTCATCAAGACTATCGAGCACCAGTTTATTTTTTGCTTTGGCAGCTTCGTCATAAATTTTACTGTTAACATCCTGCCATTTATTGATGAACACCAGTCGTTTCTTTAATTCTTTGTCTTGCTCGTTGATGGTGGAACCTTGTATTTTTAATGTTGTCAATGAATCAGCATCACCTGTGATCGTCATATTGCCAGGCTCAAGTAAAAACCTGAAATATTCCTGCTTTCCATCTTTAAGATCCAGAAGAGCCGAAGAAGGAGATTGGATAAACCCCATAAACGAAAATTGGCCTTTACTGATTTTTGCTGAATCCTTTTTCATGCTGTCATTTGAATACACATATAAATAAATGAGGCCTGATTTTATTTTACCCAGGTTGCCCTTTATTAAATATGCAGAATCATTTGCTTTTAGTGTAAACGAAATGGCTGTTAAGAAACAGATGGTCCAGGAGGTTATTAAAGTTCTCATTTTAGAAAATTTGATTTGAAAAAAATAGTCCATTTAAACAATGAAGAACTTTTTTTTATAAAGCTTCTATCACCATGGCGCTTGCGCCGCCGCCGCCATTGCAGATTCCTGCGGCTCCGAATTTTCCTTTATTCTGATGCAATACATTGATGAGTGTAACGATGATGCGTGCACCACTGCAACCCAGGGGATGTCCTAAAGAAACAGCGCCACCGTTTACATTAACTCTTAAAGGATCCAGTTTAAGTTTTCTGGAATTCACAATCCCAACTACGCTAAATGCTTCGTTGAGTTCAATAAAATCTATTTTATCCATGGTAAGTCCTGCCTTTTCTACTGCCCTTGGCAATGCAATTGAAGGGGTTGTGGTGAACCATTCCGGCGCCTGTTCTGCATCTGCGTAGCTGATAATCCTGGCAATTGGCTTTAACCCAAGCTCTTTTAATTTTTCTCCACTCATTAACAGCAAAGCAGCGGCTCCATCATTCATGGTACTTGCATTTGCTGCTGTCACACTTCCGTCTTTCTCAAATGCTGATTTTAATTCCGGGATCTTGTCAAACTTTACATTAAAGGGTTCTTCATCTTTCATCATCTTTACCACAGCTCCCTTTCGTTGCGGGATTTCAACGGGTATGATTTCTTGTTCAAATCTCCCCTCGTTTACAGCAGCCTGGCTTCGTTTGTAACTTTCGATTGCAAATTCATCCTGTTCATTCCTGCTGATATTGCATTCCCTGGCGCACAATTCAGCGGCATTTCCCATTGCATAATCATTGTAAACATCAGTGAGGCCGTCTTTTGAAAGCCCGTCTACAAGTAAAGTATTCCCGTATTTATTGCCCCACCTCAGGGAAGCTGAATAAAATGGCACCTGGCTCATGTTTTCCATTCCCCCCGCAATCACTACATCGGTATCTCCCAGCTTAATGGCCTGGGCGCCCAGCATGATCGCTTTCATGCCACTGGCACAAACTTTATTAATGGTAGTACAATTTGCATTGTCAGGCAATCCACCAAGCTTTGAAGCCTGTCGTGCCGGGGCCTGGCCAAGATTTGCCTGCAATACACAGCCCATATACACATCCTGTATGATCGCGGGATCAATTCCAGCTTTGTCGATTGCACCCATGATGGCGATGGCGCCTAATTTTGTGGCTGGTATATCTTTCAATGATCCGCCGAAACTTCCAATAGGTGTACGAACGGCGGAAACGATAAAAACTTCTCGCATATCTTTTACTGCAAAGATAAGCAGC
>JBDUCQ010000164.1:0-5473 GCA_040003385.1 Ginsengibacter sp.
TCTCATCAAGCAGGTCATCAATCTGGTTCACAGAAGGCCGGATCTCGATTGGAGGATCTAACAACCCGGTAGGACGTACCACCTGCTCTACCACTATTCCCCCGCACTTTTCAAGTTCATAATCCCCGGGAGTTGCGCTTACATAGATGGTTTGATTCAACATCCTTTCAAACTCATTAAAGTTGAGCGGCCGGTTGTCCAAAGCAGATGGCAAACGGAATCCATAATCAACAAGGATCAATTTCCTGGAGCGGTCTCCACCATACATGCCACTTACCTGGGGAATGGTTTGATGGCTCTCATCGATGACACATAAAAAGTCCTTCGGAAAATAATCAAGCAGGCAGAAGGGCCTTGTTCCTGGTTCGCGCCGGTCAAAAAACCTGGAATAATTTTCCACGCCATTGCAATACCCAAGTTCCCGTATCATTTCTACGTCGTAGTTCACCCTTTCACTGATCCGTTGTGCTTCAATGTATTTGCCGGTACTTTTGAAATAATCGTTCTGCCTTCCGCATTCATCCTGTATCTCTGCAAGTATGTCCTGAAGCTTATCCTTTGGGGCTATGTACAAATTTGCCGGGAAGATCGCTGCATTTTCAATTTTAGAGATCCGTTTGCCAGTGCTCAGTTCAAGGGTTTCGATGCTTTCCACCTCATCACCATAAAATGTTACGCGGTAACCATGATCAGAATAAGGCAGGTTGATGTCGATCGTGTCTCCCTTCACCCTGAATGTTCCCCTGGCAAAATCTCCCTGTGTTCTTGAATACAAGCCATTAACAAGTGCATGTAAAAATCCCTGCCTGCTCATAGTTTGACCTGATTCGATCCTCACAACACCTTCCGCAAAATCTTTCGGGTTGCCAATTCCATAAATGCAACTCACACTTGCAACCACGATGATATCTCTTCTGCCCGTAAGCAGTTGAGAGGTTGCATGCAACCTCAGCTTGTCCAGTTCTTCGTTAATGCTTAGATCTTTTTCTATGTATGTATCGCTCACCGGCATGTAAGCTTCCGGCTGGTAATAGTCATAATAAGAAACAAAATAACCGACCGCGTTGTCAGGAAAAAATTGCCTGAACTCACCATACAGCTGTGCCACCAGGGTTTTATTGTGAGTAAGCACAAGGGTAGGCTTCTGCACATTTTGAATCACATTGGCTATCGTGAAAGTTTTTCCACTTCCTGTTACACCCAATAATGTCTGGTGCTTTTCACCCTCTAACAATCCCCGGGTAAGGTTGTCAATTGCTTCAGGTTGATCTCCTGCAGGACGATATGATGACTGGAGGTTAAAGGCCATAAGAACGGACCAAATTTACGAAGAGTTTGTAATGCAAATTCTTAGTTCTTAGTTCGTAGTTCTTAGTTCCATTAAAGCGTTATATATGATGATCATTTTACTCCTAATGCATACAAATATTCCGCAAGTTTATTAATCGCGGCAGCATCTATATTAATTTGTTCCTGCGCTTCTTTCCAGTTTCGTTGTTCGATAGCCTCCCGAATACCAGGCATTGTCTTTACGCCATACCCGGTGTAAAAACCGGGCGCGTACAAGCTATGTTTATACCAGCCTCTACGAGGCAAACCATTGACGGTTAACAATTGCTGTTCGGCTTTGTACAAGGAAGTGTTTAATGCACCAAGGTTTGTGTTTGATGTTGCTGTAGCTGCCGCTACAGCGAATAATGTATCAGCGCTTTTTTTAAATGCTTCCAGCGCATTTTGCATGCTGGAAAAATCCAGGTAGGGCACCTCCTCTTTTATTTGTGCCACCACTAATTTTTTTGTTGGATCTGCAGCCACTAAATATTCGCCACCTTTGATGAGAACATTTTCCATTTCAGTTGTCTCCTTAGTCTGCTGCAGAAGATCCATTAATTCTTTGGAATAAGTATTTACAGTATTATAAAGTATCCGGAAGTCAAACGGCAACAGGTCTGATTCTGCCATGCGTAGTGCTGCATGTCCTGATGTTTGTGCCAGCGTCACACCATAATAAAATCCAGGGTCTTTAAACCTTACATAATTGTCATAAGAATCATAGATAGAATGGTAAATCCCACCGTTATCTTCACCGCTATAACCGATATCTATGGATGGAATACCTGCGTGTTGCAGGAACGCAGAGAAATCAGAACCGGAGCCCAGTGCGCCTAACTCCAATATTTTTTTATCATAGGTATCTTTTTTTTCTTTTGATGAAGATGCACTTATAACTTCTGCTGCCTTTTTTCTTTGATAAACACTCACGTGTGTTTGTGGATCAATAACACCTTTCGAAACTTCATCAACCATCGTGGTTAGTGCATGAGAACCCTCAGCATATAAAAAGCCCCGTCCGCTTTCATCTGTATTGATATAAACAACTGCTTTCTCTTTTAATTCAGCCTCGTGGAATTCTACCCATTCCGTGGAACCCAGCAACCCCGGTTCTTCCCCGTCCCACGAACAGTACACTAAAGTCCTTTTCGGCTTCCATCCGTTCTTAATTAATTCGCCAATTACGCGTGCTTCTTCCAACATGGCTGACTGTCCACTGATTGGATCGCTCGCTCCATTCACCCAGGCGTCATGATGGTTACCTCGAATGACCCACTGATCTGGAAATTGCGAACCTTTCATCATTGCAATTACATCATAGCAGGATACCAGTTTCCAATCAAAAGACAATTGCAAATGGACCCTGACTTTTCCCGGTCCGATGTGGTAAGTAAAAGGCAGGCCACCACGCCAACCTGCTGGAACAACAGGCCCTCCTAAGGCAGCGAGAAGTGGTTTTGCATCATGGTAACTGATTGGCAACACGGGTATTTTTATGAGATTAAGGGCCTTTGACCTGTCAATTCTTTTTGCATCTTCGGTGGCTCCAATCCCCGGGGTCAAAGGGTCTCCCGGATAAACAACCATATCCATCACCGAACCTCGTTGAACACCGTATTCATTTTTGAAAGCACCGACAGGATAAACATCACCTGCACCATAGCCATCGTCACCGGGATCGGAATAAATAATACATCCTATTGCACCATGCTCCTGGGCTACTTTCGGTTTAATCCCTCTCCAGCTATGTCCATATTTTGCGATAACTATCTTTCCTTTTACATCAATTCCCAATAATGCAAGTTTTTCATAATCTCCAGGCAAACCATAGTTTACAAATACAAGGTCACCCGTTACATTGCCATCAGCACTCCATGCATTGTAAGTAGGCAATTGACCAGGCTGACCTGATGTAGCATCTTCTTTTATCGATGGTTCTTTTAATACTGCTGTATACTTTACGGGGGAAAGCATTTTGAGCTTCCGTGTCAACGGTGTTGGAAACAAAACTTTGAAGGTTTCAATCCGGGCATCCCATCCCCAGCTTTTATAAAGATTTAAAAGATATTCCGCATTTTCACGGTCTGCAGCAGATCCCAGGTTATGTGGCTTTGCAGATAATCTTTTTATGTTTTTTCCAATAGTTAGACGATCCAACAGCTGATCAAACTTTTTTTCGAGTTGCACCTGTGCTTCAGCAGATCGTACAGTGAAACCGGTTATGGATGTTTGGGCAGAACCTTTTAAGGAAATAATAAGCAATGTTAAAACCAGCAATTTTTTCATTATGAATTTTTAAACGATTATTTAAACATAGCGGGATGCATCTTGTCCCATGGAGTTGCTTGCTGGTAAGCTTTAGCAACGGCCAACAGGGTTTCTTCATCATATAACCTTCCGACCAATGTAATGCTTGTGGGCAAATGCTGGCTGTTGAAGCCGGTGGGAATACTGATTGCCGGGTGGCCGGTCAGATTGGTGATCGCACATTGTGAACCACCCCATGTTGGACAGATGATCACATCATAATTATTGATAAGCTCATTGACTTTTTTCATTAACAACGTACGGTGCCTGTTGGCATTTACATATTCGACAGCAGGAATATATCTTGCTGCCCTGAACTGGGTAGGCCAGTCATTTTTCCCCTGCCTGGTCATTTGGCGGTCAAGACCGTTTCTTGTAAATTCATCAAATGCCGCTGCACACTCAGCGCCAATGATAATTCCCATCATATTAAAGTTATACGCACCTGAATCCGGAAACTCAACAGGTACCAAATGTGCACCCGCTTTTCTGAAAACCTCCAGGGTTACAAGTTCATTTCCAAGTGTATCTTCTTTATTAAAATAATTTTTTGCGTATGCGATTTTTAATTTTGTAAGATCTGCCTTGCCTGTATAATTAAACGGCATATTCACCGCAGATGCATCCTTGCCGTCAGTTCCATGTAAATAATAAAAAACAACAGCGGCATCTTCAGCGCTTCTGCAAATAGGTCCCACTTTATCAAGGCTCCAGCTCAGAGCCATGGCCCCACTTCTGCTTACAGATCCGAAAGTAGGACGCAAACCAGTTGCACCACAAACTGTTGAAGGAGAAATTATAGACCCATACGTTTCGGTACCAATTGCAAATGGAACTAGACCTGCAACAGTTGCCGCAGTTGAGCCGGCTGATGAGCCGCTTGATCCATATTCGAGGTTCCATGGATTGTTTGTACGGCCTCCATACCAATAGTCGCCCATCGCAAGAGCTCCCAATGTAAACTTGGCAACCAAAACGGCGCCTGACTCCTTTAATTTGGAATACACATAAGCATCCTCATCAATCACCTGTTCTTTGTAGGGTGCAGCGCCCCATGTTGTTTTGGTGCCCTTCACTGCAAAAAGGTCTTTAATGCCATAAGGAATTCCATGTAATAAGCCCCTGTATTTCCCCGCTGCAATTTCCTTGTCAGCCTGTACAGCCTGCTGCATTGCAAGTTCTGATGTAATGGAAATCACGCAATGAAGGGTATCCCCATATTTTTTTAGCCGTTCTATAAAAAATCTTGTGAGTTCAACTGAAGTAATTTTTTTAGTCTTAAGAAGCGAAGCCAGCTGTTCAATTGAATAAAATGCTAGGTCATTTTTATTAACCGGCATCTGTATATTTTGATGGGGCCATACAACGGGCATTTGCTTTTTGCTGATCTTCATTCCCGGCAGCAACGGAGTTTGAACCAAACTCATCTGTATCTCATTTCCCAAGTGGTACTGGTGCATCTTTTTTATTTCCGAGGCTGTATTTTTTACCTCGTCATACAATGAATCGCGGTCTGCTGCAGTGAAGGAGAGCCCGAACATTTTTTCGGCTGATGGCAGATCATTTTTTAGAAGGGTATCCTGCGCAAAAGAGTGGTAAAATGATAACAGCATCAACGCAAAAAAGTAAAACCTCATAGCTAAAAATTTTATTTTTAAAGCTAATTGATTTTACCTTACCGTTGGCGCCAACGAAGAAGTTGACAATAGAAAATCCTGTCTTATTTGTAGCCCACTCTTTTTAGTTCCGGATGCCTCGTTAAAGTTTGCTCCGAAAGCTCTTTCTTTCTCATGAACCATGCAATGGTAAAAGTAGGGATCAGGTCAACACCGGG
>JBDUCQ010000052.1:0-18456 GCA_040003385.1 Ginsengibacter sp.
GTGATGCTTGCACTGGCCATTTTTGTGAATATCCAAACAAGCTTCTGGCCTTCCTTCATACTGTACCTTGTGGCGGTAGTTTTGATAGCAGGGCATTTTTTATTTGGTCCCATGCGCCTAATCCAGGGCCATATGGAATCTGGTGATATGGAAGGCGCAGAAAAAGTGATCAATTCTATCTGGTTCCCTAACCTTCTTATAAAACCTGTTCGCTCGGTGTATTTTACAATCAAGGGCAACCTGGCAATGGTTAAGCAGGATTATTCTTCTGCTGAGACCCACATGAAAAAAAGCTTATCGCTCGGCAGCCCGATGAAAGAGGCTGAAGGTGCGAACAAGTTACAACTGGGCATGCTCTCCATGCAGAAGGGTGATATTAAGCAGGCTGAAGCCTATATCAGGCAGGCCATCCGTGCAGGCTTACCAGACAAGGAAAACGAAGCGGCTGCTTACCTGCAACTTTCTTCCATCATGATCAATAAAAGAGAATACAGGGCGGCCAAGGAATATTTCCGTAAAGTGAAAGCGCTGAAACCAAAGACCCAGCAAATTGTTGACCAGGTGAAACAAATGGAAAAATATATAACCCGGATGCCAGGCTGATGGTAATTCTAAACTTCTCCTTTCATCTTTCCGAACAGCATTTCTGCTTTTGTAAACCGGTAATCAAATATTTGAGCCAGCTGTGATTTAACAAAAAGAGAGTTTGCAATGTCCCCTAAAAACCACAGTGGAAGCCGGTAATGTATTTCATCCGTCATCTCTACCCCGTTACCAACTTTTTTAAAATGATGCTGGTGATGCCATAATGCATAAGGCCCCACCCGTTGCTCATCAATAAAATATTTTTCGTGTTCAACATGTGTGATCTCAGTCATCCAGTATTGTTTAATCCCAAAAACCGGCTTCACGGTATATTCGATGATCTGTCCCGGGTACATCTTTTCGTTCGCCCGGCTGGAGGTCATCATCAGCCCAAGGCCCGGAGGCGTTATTTTCGGAAGATTGGCAGGAGAAGAAAAAAATTCCCACGCTTCGCTAATCGAAACTGGTAGCGTTTGCACCTTGGTTAGTTTATACACACTGCTCATACTATTTTTAATAACAAGATTACACTCAATTACTTAAACCAAGTTAAATGTGTTTAAAAAAAGGGTGTTTTTAAAATAGAATCCTTTCACTGAACTTAACTTTGAACCATGCGGAATTATAGGGAAATTTTACAGACAAAATTCAGGAAAGAATATGACCAGCTCAATGAAAACCAGCGCAAAGCCGTGGATGCCATTGAAGGTCCGGTGATGGTGATTGCTGGACCAGGAACAGGAAAAACCCAGATCCTTGCCGCCAGGATCGGGAAGATCCTGCTGGATACTGATGTACTGCCTTCAAATATTTTGTGCCTCACATATACTGACGCCGGGGTAGTTGCCATGCGGCGACGCCTGATCCAGTTTATCGGCGCTGATGCCTACCGGGTCCATGTCTTTACCTTCCATGCTTTTTGCAACGAAGTGATCCAGGACAATCTGTCACTCTTTGATAAGAACAGCCTGTATCCTGTATCAGACTTGCAGAGGATACAACTGATGAAAGAACTCATCGATGCTTTTCCAAAAAATCATTTATTGAAAAGATACCGCGGGGACGTATACTGTGAAATCTACAGTCTCACGAACCTTTTTTCTTCCATGAAAAATGAGGGGTGGACTCCTACGTACATCAATTCAAAAATTGATGAGTACATCAAAGACCTGCCCATGCGTGATGGATACATTTACAAAACCAGCACGGGCAACTATAAAAAAGGAGATCTAAAAACATCAAAGCTGGAAACGGAAATACAAAAAATGGAAAGATTGCGCTGCGCTGTAAATGAATTTGATAATTTTCAGCAGTTGATGCAAAAACACAGCCTGTATGATTTTGATGATATGATCAACTGGGTGATCAGGGTATTCGAAGAAAATAAAAATGTGCTGGCCAACTACCAGGAAAAATTCCAGTACATCCTGGTAGATGAATTCCAGGATACAAGCGGAACGCAGAACAGGATCATGGAGCTGCTGATCAGCTACTGGCAATCTCCCAACATTTTTGTGGTGGGAGATGATGACCAGAGCGTTTTCCGTTTCCAGGGTGCCAACGTAGAGAACATGGAAAAGTTTGCGGATGGATATACTGACCTGTTGAAGGTTGTGCTTACCCATAATTACAGGTCAACACAATCGATCCTGGATATTTCAAAAACGCTGATCGACAACAATGATGAGAGGCTGATCAAAAAATTTAAAGGCCTTACCAAAGATCTTCTCGCTTCCAACATTGCATTACAGCATGTGGTCCATCAACCTGTGATCAGGGAATACCTTACCATCCGGGAAGAAATGGCCGATATTACGTTGCAGGTAGAAACTTTGGTTCAACAGGGAACAGAGCCCAACCGCATTGCAGTGATCTATAAAGAAAATAAATACGGTGAAGAATTATTGCGGTACTTCAGGTTAAAAAATATTCCGGCTTATTCAAAACGAAACCTGAATATCCTTGAAAATGCCTTTGCAAAAAAAATAATTCAGCTGCTTCGATACCTTGCTGCGGAACATGAGATCCCATACAGCGGTGATGAACTTCTTTTTGAAATCCTTCATTTTGACTTTTACGAAATCCCTGCCATGGAAGTTGCCAGGTTGACCGTGGAAGTAAGCCAGAAAAAGCACAGTGAGCTATATTCTCTCCGGAGATTATTTTATGAAAGGGCGAAGCAGCTACCAGCATCTCTTTTTGAAAAAGGAATGAACAGCACCCTGAAAAACGTGAGCGGGATGCTGGAAAAATTAATTTCTACAGTCAGCAATGTTTCATTGCAAACGCTTTTTGAATCGATCATCACCGATGCGGGTGTTTTAAAATACATCATGCAAAACAATGATAAAATAGCCCTGATGCAGGTGCTAACTGCGTTGTTCGATTTTATCAAGGAAGAAACGGCGCGCAACCCGTTGCTTGAATTAAGGGGCCTCATGGAAATCATAGACCTCATGGAAAAAGAGAACATCCCGTTGCCTATAATGCAGGTTTCCGGGAATGAAAACGGGGTCAATCTTTTAACAGCCCATGGTGCCAAGGGACTTGAATTTGAAGCCGTATTCTTTGCAGGCGCAAATGCACACTACTGGGAAAAAAAGAAAGTACCGTACAAAGGCTTTGCATTTCCCGATACCATGTTTTCTTCCCTTCCTTCATGCAGCCCGGAAGAAGAACTACGCCGGTTGTT
This sequence comes from Ginsengibacter sp., assembly GCA_040003385.1. Lineage (GTDB taxonomy): Bacteria > Bacteroidota > Bacteroidia > Chitinophagales > Chitinophagaceae > Ginsengibacter. The sequence continues at coordinate 3,278 of JBDUCQ010000052.1, forward strand.
TTACGTGGCCCTTACCAGGGCTGAACAGCAGTTAACCATTTCCTATTTCAATTATAAGACAGATGGGCGGGAAGCTGAGCCCTCCATGTTCATACAGGAGATCTTACAGGAACATGCGCTTGATGTTCAGAAAATTTTTCTACCGCAGGACCAAGCGATGGATTTCGATTTCCTGCAGTTTACTGTTCAAAAACCTGAGATCGAAAAGAGTGAAGAGGATTTTATCACTCCCCTCCTGGAAAAATTTGTAATGAATGTTTCTGCCCTGAATAATTATTTAAGATGCCCGCTCGAATTTTATTTTAAAACACTGATCCGGATCCCTTCGGCTAAATCAGAGGCTCTTGCATTCGGGAGTGCCGTCCATTTTGCACTGCAACGTTTGTTTGAAAGGATGCAGGCACATGAACAACGCCAGTTCAATAAAGAAGAGCTGCTGGCTGATTTTAACTGGCATATGACAATGCATCGCGAAAATTTTACCAAAGAAGGTTTTGAAAGGAAAACAGAGTATGGTGAAGAGAGCCTGGTTAATTATTTTGAGGAATATGCACACAACTGGAATAAGATCGTAGCTGTTGAACGCAACATCCAGGTGGTTTACCGGGGCATCCCCATCAAAGGTAAAATGGATAAACTTGAATTTGATGACAAAAATGTGAACGTGGTGGATTATAAAACGGGAGATGCCGGCAGCATCTGGACAAAAGAAAAGCTTTGGCCGCCAAATGATAAGCAACCAAACGGCGGGGATTACTGGAGGCAGGCTGTTTTTTATAAGATACTCGTAGATCACTACGAAAACAAAAGGTGGAATGCTGTCAGTACTACATTTGATTTTATTGAACCAGATAAAAAGAAAAAATACTTTGCACAAAGAGTAACGATCCAGCCGGAAGATATTGAAACGGTAACACAGCAGATAATTTCTTCCTGGAATAAGATACAGGCACGTGATTTCTATACCGGTTGCGGCAAAGAAGATTGTCATTGGTGCAATTTTGTAAAAGAAAACAAGCTGGATGTCGCTTTGCACGTAATTTCAGAGGATGAAGTTTCAGTGTGATGTGATTTAAGGGATTCTTGACAACTAATGGCTGTTAAAGAAATTATGTTTGCAGTTCAAAGCAATCCGGTCAATGAAAAAAATTATCTTTTTTTTCCTGTTCCTCGCATTCATCTGTGAGCTACACATAAATTTATCGGGATGCGCGCAGGTGATTTCGCCAACGGGTGGAGCAAGAGATTCTATCCCCCCGGTACTCCTCTCTGCAAATCCAAAAGATGGAACTACAAATTTTACCGGCAACCGGATCACTCTCAATTTCAATGAATATGTAGTGATTGACCAGCTGCGTGAAAACCTGCTAGTATCACCCACACCCAAGAATGACCCCTATGTCGATTTTAAATTAAGAACAGTGACCATAAAGATCCGGGATACCCTGGAACCCAATACAACGTACACGGTAAATTTAGGCGATGCCATTCGTGATCTGAATGAGAACAATCCTTTTAAAAATTTCTCTTATGTTTTTTCTACCGGCAATGTGATTGACTCATCTGAATTTTCCGGCAAGGTGGAGGTGGCTGAAACGGGGAAGATCGACACAACTTTGCTGGTATTTCTTTATAAAAATTTATATGATTCGGCCGTGCGGAAAGAAAAACCAAAATACATTTCAAAGGTGAACCCCAAAGGTGAATTCCATTTTAAAAACCTGTCACCGGGTACCTATAATGCATATGCGCTCCTGGATGCCGACGGAAGCAAAACATATAACAGCAAAAGCGAACTGTTTGCTTTTGCAGATTCACCTGTGGTGGTGAATGATCATTCAAAATCAATCAACCTTTACGCGTATGTTGAAGAGAAACCGGTGACACCCGTGGTGAAAGCGACCCCAAACCAGGAGAAAAAATTGAAGTACACTACAAGGATTCCTGCAGAGAACCAAAGCCTGCTTTCGGACCTGGTTGTGGAATTTAACAGGCCTCTCAAAAATTTCAGTGCATCCAAAATATTTATCACAGATACCGCGAATGTAATTGATCACAATGCCATGGTGAATATAGACAGTACTTTAAAGAAGGTCACTATCTCCAACAAGTGGGTGCCTGGTACTGATTACAGGCTGGTTATTTTGAAAGAGATCGGAGGGGATTCTACAGGTGCTTCCCTGGTAAAATCGGATACTATCCATTTTAAAGCAAAAAATGAAACTGATTATGGAAGCATCAAGGTGCGCATCAGGAATTTTGATGCATCCAAAAATCCTGTGTTGCAAATAGTAAGCGGAAATGAAGTGGTCAATGGATACCCGCTGAGCTCACCCACCTGGAGTGCACCGTTAATGAATCCCGGGGATTATGAATTCAGGATATTATATGACGAAAATAAAAATGGAGTATGGGATCCGGGAAATTTTCTTCAAAAAAAGCAACCCGAAAAAGTAATCCGGATTCAGCAAAAGATCAGCATCAAGGCGAATTGGGACAACGAAACAGATATTAGTCTTTGAGGTTTTCAATGCGCGGCAAATGAAACAGTTTTATATTTTTATCTTTGAAGAATGATCTTTTCTTCCGCCCTTTTAGAAAATGCAGTGAATGAATTTGCACGTCTTCCCGGCATCGGGAAAAAAACCGCTTTACGACTCGTGTTGCACCTGATCAAAAAAGAGGTTGCGGAGGTCAATAATTTCAGCAATGCAATCTCCAGTCTACGGGAAAAGATCCAATTCTGCAACCAGTGTCACAATATTGCTGATAAAGAGTTGTGTAATATCTGCGCCGATGTTTCGCGCAAAAGTGAAATGATCTGCGTAGTGGAGAACATAAGGGATGTAATCGCCATTGAAAGTACCCAGCAATATAACGGCCTGTACCATGTTTTGGGCGGCATCATCTCACCTCTTGATGGCATCGGGCCAGACCAGCTGCGAATTGATACTTTGGTTGAAAGGGTGCAAAAAGAAAATACGTCCGAGATCATTTTTGCCCTAAGTCCCAATATACAGGGGGATACCACCATTTATTATATTGGAAAAAAATTAAAAGACCATCCTGTTAAGATCACCACCATTGCCCGGGGTATTTCCTTTGGCGGCGAGCTGGAATATGCCGATGAGATGACCCTTGCCCGGAGCATTTCCAACCGAATGCCGGTTGAGAATTATGTGATGAAGCAATAATTTCCTTCTCTCCCCGCTAGCAACATTTTATTGTCATCACCTCCCGATTTTTTTTAACTGTGGCGATTATTTGAATAAAAATGAATTGGACAAAATCTAATTAGGCCGCCTTTCCTCATTGTGTTTGCCGCTATTCTTACTTTAACACTTCTTTCTTCCATATTTAAGTTTTTATTAAGAAAAGATTACAAGGGAAAACCTGATATGAAATATCTACGAATGATTTCGTTTATTGTGCAGCTCTGACTCCCGTTTATACATCTCTTCCTTCCAGGGCGTTCATTTCATCAACAATATGATAAAAGATTTTTTCTGCCTTCTACTTTTATACCCGTAAACTCAACTGACTGAAAAAAAACCACAGCCAGCAAATTCAAAACTTAAAAATTTATCATCATGAAAAAGATTGCAACCGTTTTAACCGCACTGGTACTGCTGTTCTCATCCACTTTGTTTGCCGGCAGCATTGATGAGGTGACATCCAGGATCAAAACCGAATTTGAAAAAAACTTCATCCACGCAACGTCTGTTCAGTGGAAAAAAAACCGGGGAATTTATGTCGCCACATTTAAAGACAATGGCCAGGATCTGTCTGCGGCCTTTAATGAAGAGGGAGAGTTGCTGGGGGCTTCCAGGAATATTACCCTCGACCAACTACCCCTGAATGTTTCGCTATCGCTTCGTAATATGAGAGGCGGTTACCATGTTTGTAATTCAGTGCTTGAATTGACTACTGATGGGCAGACAAGCTATTGCGTAACAGCAGAAAATACAAAATTCAGGTCTGAGATGAGTGTAAACAGTTCAGGAGACATCACAGTAACCAATAAAATGAGGAAGAAAGACAATTGAGTATAACCATCTTGCCATGGTGTAACCTCCTTGAAGATTACATCGTGGCGAGTATACTCACCCTGCTATTTCACATTCTTTAAGTTCCTATCGCCAATTCTTCCAGGTGAACATATTCAGATACTGTAGATTTTTTACAATTTGAAAAAATCCAAAAGTTAAAAGACCCGATTTGAATCTTCTCTCTTTACTTTTTATATTTTAATAAATTCTCTTCTATCCTCCCCCGTTGGGGCTCCTGCCAATCTGGTAATTTTAATCCTGTGCCAAGGTCCGCTTCGCTTTCATCGACCGTAAATCCAGGGCCGGAAGTGGCTATTTCAAACAATACTCCCCCGGGAATACGGAAATAAATTGATTGGAAATACTTCCGGTCCAAGACTTCTGTTGTCATTATGCCCATTCTGCTTTCCAAAAATGCTTTAATCTCCAGGGAATCTTCCAGGCTGTCCACCCGGTGCGCCACATGGTGAACAGTGCCCAATCCATTTATCCCAATGGCAGTATGGGGAGCGGATCTTAGGATCAATGTATTGCCTGCACCACCTGTCCCTGCTTCGAGCAAGGTCATATCCTCTTCTTCTTTTTTCACTTCATAACCAAAAATTTCCAGGAAATTCATGGCTTCGCGTGCATCCATTACCGTTAAAATGGCATGATGCATTCCTCTCACCGCTTCTTTTTCAGTGATGTCATCAAATTTCCAAACGGGTTCACGCTGATCATCTTCTACCCCCATAATTTGAATATTAAGACCTGAGGGATCTTTAAAATCTAAAGTCTCCAGGCCGAAGAGGACACCTTCTTTGGCTGGTTTTCCGGATTTCGTTAAACGGTCTTTCCAAAAACCCACACTTGCTGACGGAACTGAAAATGCTGTATGTGTTGCCTGCCCCGCACCTATTACCCCCTCACGAACTCCTTGTCCTTTATAAGGGAAGGTGGTAAAAACCGTAGACGGGGATCCTATCTTATTGGCATAGTAGAAATGATAAACCTTCTCATTGTCAAAATTAACTGTTTCCTTAACCAGCCTCAATCCAAGAGTCTTCGTATAAAAATAATAATCCTCCTGTGCATCATTTACGGTGGCAGTTATATGATGCAGTCCTTTTACTTTTCCTTTGATACCCATTTTTGTTGGTTTTTTTTTGTATCATGGATCCTTGAGCATACTCTCACACCTATTTCACATTCTTTAAGATCCAATCGCCGATCAAATGCAAAACTTCAGGAGCAAAAGTTTCTTCCAGCTGGCCATATTCAGCAACTGTACATCTTTTACAATGCTGGAAAAGATGGTTAAGTCCGGGTATTTCCTTTGCTTCATAAGCAAGCGATTTGCTTTTAGCCAAAGCTGACCGGATACCTGCCAGGTTGGTAGAAGATTGAACCTGTACATCCTTTTCTCCATTCAGCGCAAGAACTTTGCATGTTAATTTGGAGAGGTATTGAGTTGGATCAAACTGCAAAAAATATCTAAACCAGGCTGAGTTAAAGGCTTCTGTGGTAAGGTCCACAAATTTTTTTTCTGTACTGTCGTCATGTATGCCGGTGGTCGTTACCACAATCTTTTCCGGTGTGATTTTTTTCCAGTCATCCACAGCAGCATATGCATTTTTTTTGGCCTCGTCATTGTTTTTTGATTTCAGGATCCCAGTCGCCAACGAATGATAAAGAGATCGGTAATCTTCCGCGGCTTCCTGGCTGAAACCCGCTGACCGAAGCAATGCAACGTTTTGTTCTTCCATTAGTTTCAACCCTTTCTCTCCCGGGCCCGCAAGAAGTATTATAAAATTAATATCTTTTCTTTTTACAGCCACCATGGGTGCAATCATTCCACCTTCGCTATGCCCGATCATCCCTAAGTGCTTGTGATCGGTTTCGGGCCTGCTTATTAAATAGTTGAGACTTGTATTTACATCAGCTGCAAAATCAGCCGAAGAGGCGTTTTTAAAGCTTCCTGATGATTTTCCAACCCCCCTGTCGTCGACCCTCATTACCAGGATCCCTCTTTTTGTAAGTGCATCCGCAATCACTAAAAAAGGCTTGTGTTCCAAAATTTCTTCGTCCCTGTTTTGTGCACCTGATCCTGTGATGAGCAGCACTGCAGGAAACGGTCCTTTGCCCGGTGGAATAGTAAGGGTAGCCCCATAATGGAGAGAGCTATCCACATTCTCAAATTCAACTTCCTCGCTCGTATAAGAAAAGGGAGGTGACGGAGTTTGTGGTCTGTTGTATGTCGAAACTTTTAAAACTTTTTTCAGGATCAGGTCAATACTTCTTCCCTGGGTCAGTTGCCCGGTTATCGTTGTATCATTAATTAGTTTGCCATTGTAGGTTGCGCCAAATGCCTTTACTGCCAGGTGCACACTATCCTCTGCGACATTTATATCTGAGCAGGCCACGCCTTTTACGCCCTGGTCGGGACTGTCAGTGGTTCCTGATAAGTTGCCGGTACTGTCAATTGCAAAATGGAATACCACCCTCAGGTCTACGCCTGCATTTATTTTTCCTTCCCATGTGCCTTTCAGCTTAACAGGTTGCGCAAAAACACAAGGTGGCACACAAAAAAACAGGCATATGCTGAATTTTATAAAGTATTTACTGAAGGTTTTCTGATTCATGCATTTCTTTTTTAAAAATCAGGTAAGAGTAAACAATGGGTATGATCACCATCACGGCCATGATAAAGAAAAATATGATCACCGACCAGGGTGAAGGAATGATGAGGGAAAGGATGGCAACAGATAACCCGCCCCAGAACCAAAGCTTACCCGCGAGCTGGTGGGTTTTGCGCCAGTTAGAATCGCTGCTCAGGGTCCATGGCAAACGGAGTCCGGCGAAATAATTGGGTTTTATCGTATTTAAATAATTACCTATAAAGGCGAATAACAAGCCCATTAATGGCCACATCACACGATCCATTAACCGTGTATGATGATTGGCAGACGTGAGGAGGAGGAAGTTCATCGCCGTTGTAAAAAATGCGATACCGATGGCAAGCCTCCTGAATGTATCGGAAGGAGGCATTGATCTGAGCTTCGGGTCAAACTTGCGAACATTCAGGAGCAACAGGTAAACCAGCAATGATACTCCACATAGAAGACCTGAAACTGCCCACAAACTGTTCTTCGAATCCATTTTATCCGGTTGTAAATGAATGTCGTAGTGAACTGGTACAATATCAGGAATCGATGGCCAGATTACTGAAAGATAAAGGAGTGGTGTCAACGTCAATAATATAATGAACCAGTGAATCACCGAAGATTTCTTTTTCATGCTTATCGGTTTTGCTTTTTCTTTTTTGATTGGAACTGGATAAACCATTGCACAATCTCATCCACCACTGTCGTATTTAGTGAATAATAAATAAATTGACCCTTTTTTACTGCCTCTACAAGGCCGGCTTGTTTTAAAAGGTCAAGGTGATGCGATATGCTCGGTTTTGAAATAAGGAATTCATCAGCAATGCCACCAGCGGTCATGTCGCTTTTCTTCAGAAGCTCAAGAATTTTCCTGCGTGTGGAATCGTTCAGTGCCTTGAATAGAATATTCATTCCGGTTGTTTAAACAATTGTATATTTAGACAAATATCTAAATAATTATGAAAAAATCAAATTTTTTTTTTATGATCCGTAAGTTTTTAGATTTTCGGGAATACAACCGACAGGGTTTCATCAAGAAAAACAAAACTTTCCCTGAAACCGGGCTCAATCATTCCCAGTTCGTGATCTAGCCCCAGTACTCTTGCAGGATAAAGTGAAGCCATCCGCAATGCTTCAGACAGATCGATACCAGCCCTGTCCACCAGGTTTTTTATCCCTTGTACCATGGTAATTGCAGACCCACTCAGTATCCCATTTGCTTCATACCTCCCTTCCCGATAAGAATGGGGATAGGGGCCGGCATTTGTTTCAGTAACCGCATCAGTAATAATGAACAGCCGCTCCTTCATTAATTTTTTAGCCATGCTGATCACCTCGAAATCTACATGATAGCCATCCGGGATGATGCTCGCCATGGCTGCAGGATGGTGCATAACAGCGCCGGGTAGTCCTGCGTCCCTGTGGTGAAAAGGGCGCATAGCATTGAAAAGATGTGTGGCCACAGGGATCCCGTTGTTAAATGCGTGTATCCCTTCCCGGTAGGTAGCATTGCTGTGGCCGGCAGAAATGATAACATTTTCAGCGACGATCAGGTCAATCACATCCTGGCTGCAAACCTCCGGCGCCAGCGTGATCATTTTAATGACCCCTTTCCCCCGTTGGAGCAACTCCTCCACCTCTTTCAAAGATGGCGGATGAATGAGCGCCTCAATGTGTGCACCGCGTTTTGCAGGGTTGATCCATGGACCTTCAAGGTGCAATCCAGGTACACCTTTCCCGTTTGCTTTCCCATAAGCCTTTATTGCATCAATGCACCGGTGAATCACCGGTAATGTATTGGTGGCAACAGTTGGCAGGAAGTGGTTTGTTCCGCCTGCTACACAATATTTATATAGTCTTTGAAGGCTGTCAGTATCCGGGTATAGTGCAAACAACCGATTCCCGGCACCATATACCTGCAGGTCAATAAAAGCCGGCGCAAGTATTCCGGCGTGCCTGTAATCTTTAACAACGCCGGTTAAAGATGAAAAGGGAACGATCTCCTTTATCCTCCCTTTTTCTGTAATCACCGCATGTTGGTTCAGCCATTCTGACCCGGTGAAAATCTTATCCGCGGTATACACCTGCATGTTCAGCCTGTGATTTGAAAATTATCTGCATCTTTCCAGAAAGGCAGCTTGTGTCTTATCTCTTTTAATTTTTCTTTGTGCAATGTATATGTAAATGTTTCTTCTTCCTGCCCTCCCTGGTAAAGGATTTTACCATATGGATCAATGATCATGCTGTCTCCGCTGTAGAAAATATCGTTGCCATCAGTCCCTACCCTGTTTATCCCGATTACATAGCATTGATTTTCTATTGCCCTTGCCTGCAACAATACTTTCCACGCTGTAATTCTTCGTTCCGGCCAATTTGCAACATAGATTAAAACGTCATATTCTAGTTCAGGCTCTCCACCCGTTTTTTCATTGTCCCAATTACCTTGCTGACGTGCCCAAACCGGGAAACGAAGATCATAACACACTTGCAAATTGACCTTCCAGCCTTTAACCTGTGCGATCAGCCTTTTACTTCCCGGTACATAAAACCGGTCTTCTTGTCCATATGCAAAAAGGTGGCGCTTATCATAGATCCCAATATCTCCACTGGGCAACATCCAGATAAGCCTGTTAAAAAATTTCCCGTTTTCCCTGATCATAATACTGCCGGTCAGTATTATTTTTTTTGAAGAAGCTATGTTTCTCATCCATTCCACAGTTTTCCCATCCATGTTCTCAGCAAGTGATTCGGGCTGCATGCTGAAACCAGTGTTGAACATTTCAGGAAGGATCACCACCTCTGTTTTTTCCCTGATGTTGTTGATCCTGTCTGAAAGCATCCGCAGGTTGCCTTCTTTATCTTCCCATTTCAGGTTTGCCTGGATGATCGTTATTGTTAGGTCTGACATATTATCTTCATTGCTGCAAAGTTATTCAATCGGGGGAGAACGATTTTGAAAGTTCATAAAACGTGTTTTTCAAACGGATATTCCAAATAGGTTTTACCATCTCTAAAAAACTTAAATTCACTTTTGAATCCATTCCAACATTTGAATTCATGACCCCCTTAATTATTTCCAATGAAAATTCCTGACAATTATCAAACCGTAATGCCTTACCTGATCATCAAAGGAGCTTTAAATTTTATCGCGTTCACACAAAAGGTATTTGGTGGGATTGAAAACGAAAAGCACCGTTCCATGAGAACGGGTGATATTGTTCAGCATGCTGAAATAACAATTGGGGGATGTACCATCATGTTTGCTGACAGTACTGAAAATTTTCCACCCCGTACTACAGGATTGTTCATTTATGTTGAAAACGCCGACACAACCTACAGCAAAGCAATTGTTGAAGGTGCTACTTCAATTTCTGAATTATCCGATCAGCCTTATGGGAGAAGCGTTGGAATCGAAGACCCGTTTGGTAATACATGGTGGATCACTTCTGTTAAATAAACAACTTTTTACCGTCCGGGAAACATTTTTATTTTTGAAAATTGCATTTCTATAAGCCGGTGTTCGTATCCCTTCTGCAATAAATAATCTTTGAGCTTACGTTTTTTTTGGGTGCTGTTCTTTTCAGATTTAAGGGATACAATTTTCTGATCCGAAAGTCTGCTGAGCGTTTTTAAATATTCACTTTCGTCTATTTTATCGACGGCATTTTTGATCATCTCTGCGTGGATCTTCTTCACCTGCAACGCATACCTGATCTTGATTCTACCCCACTTTTTCAGCCGGAATTTGCTGCCTGCAAAATGCGTTGCGAATCTTTCATCATTCAAATAGCTCCCCCTTACCAGGTCGGCAACGATCTTATCCGCTTGTATCCCGGTGATATCCATAGAATTCAGTTTCTCACGTACTTCACTATCGCATCTTTCCTGGTAAGCACAAAACTGCCTGATTTTTAATATTGCCTTCTCTTTTGAAATTGCTCCGGTTTTCACGGAATAAATCTATTGAATTAAGAAGTTACGGCTGTGCATAATTTTTAGATCATAAAGTGATGAGGGCTAATCGGGAATAAACTCCATTTCAGGTATCCCGTTTTGAATTTAAATAACTTAATTTGATATGGTTCAAAATTTTATCTTTGGTTTTTAATAGACAAATATGAAGTTCATCGTTTCCTCGTCACAATTGTTGAAGCACTTGCAACAGATCAGCGGTGTGATTAATGCGAATACTGTGCTGCCGATCCTGGAAGATTTTTTGTTCGAGATTGAAAAGAACACATTGACAGTTGTGGCTACCGACCTCGAGACAGTGATGAAGGTTCACCTGGAAGTGGAGGCCAAAGACAGTGGAAAAGTGTGCATTCCTTCAAAAATCCTGCTTGACTCCTTAAAGAATATTTCTGACCAGCCATTGACTTTTAGCATCGATAAAAAATTTGCGATAGAAATTACGAGCGATAATGGTAAGTACAAGGTGATGGGAGAAAACCCCGATAATTTTCCCAAAGAGCCCATAGCCGATACTTCCACCTCGTTCACAATGCCTTCTTCCGCGCTGGTTACAGCCATCAATAAAAGCCTTTTCGCTGTTAGCAGTGATGACCTGAGGCCAGCGATGACAGGTGTATTTTTTGAACTTGATCCGAAGGGGATGACCTGTGTGGCTACTGATGCTCACCGGTTGGTTAGGTTTAAAAGAACAGATGTGAATTGTCCAAAAGCAGATACTTTCATCGTACCCAAAAAACCACTGAACCTGTTAAAGAGTGCCTTGCCGGATAATGAAGACGAACTTCGCATCTCTTACAACAGCAACCATCTTTTTGTTTCACATGGTGGCACCGAACTCGTATGCCGGCTGATCGATGCCAGGTTTCCAGATTATAAAGTGGTAATTCCCGTTGATAATCCATATAAGCTTACTGTTCGTAAGCAGGATTTTCAAAGTGCGCTGAGGCGGGTCAGTGTTTTCAGTAATAAAAGTACCAACCAGGTTGCACTTAGTATCAGTGGCAGTGAATTGCAGCTGGCCGCACAGGACGTTGATTTTAGTTTCGAGGGGAATGAAAGAATGGCTTGTCAATACGATGGTGAAGACCTCCAGATAGCGTTCAATGCAAAGTTCCTGATTGAAATGCTCAATGCCGCGGATACGGAAGAGATCGTCATTGAACTCAGTACACCTACCAAAGCAGGCATCATCAAACCAACCGAATCAGAAAAAGATGAAGAATTGCTTATGCTGGTAATGCCTTTGATGTTGAATTAAAAAATTACGATTATTCTCCCGCTGCCGGATAGTGCCGGCTGTGAACTTAGTTTTCTTACTGTTTCTTTTTGCATAAGCTTAAATTCATAGTAACACACAGAAGGCAGTAAATCAACTCTTATGGAATTGATCATACTTCGCACCTTTGACAATTATTTTTTGGCCAATATTCTTTTAACCAAGCTAAGAGACGCCGGCCTTGAATGCTACCTCAAGGATGAGTACACAGTTACAATTGATCCTCTTTTATCAAATGCGATCGGCGGAATCAAGCTGGTTACGAAAAAATCAAATGCTTCAAAAGCTTATGCATTGCTGGAACACTTCGACAACGAATACCGCAATGCAGTAAGGTGCCCCAAATGTGGCTCGAATGATATTTTGTTAATGCCAAAGCAAAGCACTGAAAATTTAATGGCAGCCATTGCCAGCTGGCTTTTTTCAGCCTATGCGGTTTCCGCAGAAAACATTTATCAATGCAACAAATGCGGTTATGAAAGTGCAGCCCTTCCAGCCAACAATGACCTGGATAATTAATTATGAAGACAATTGCAATGATCCCCGCGAGATATGCGGCAACAAGATTCCCGGGTAAACTGATGCAGGTGCTGGGTGATAAAACAATTATCCGTCATACATACGAAAATGCCGTGGCAACCCGGCTGTTTGATGAAGTACTGGTGGTAACAGACAGCCCTGTTATATTTAATGAGATTACGCATCACGGGGGTTATGTCATCATGAGCAAACGCCCTCATGAAAGCGGTAGCGACCGGATCGCAGAAGCAGTGGCAGACCTTGAAGTAGATATCATTTTAAATGTACAGGGTGATGAACCCTTCATAAAAAGGGAACCCTTGCAGAATCTGTTGGCCGCCTTTGAAGGGAAACCGGGGGAGTCTGTCCATGTGGCTTCACTCATGCAGGTCCTGAAAGACACTGACCTCCTGAACAATCCAAATACTGTGAAAGTTGTTGTTGATAAAAATATGGATGCCCTATTATTTTCAAGGTACCCCGTTCCCTACCAACGAGAAGAAAATAACAAGCCTGTTTATTTTCAACACATCGGCGTATACGCTTTCAGAAAAAGGGCCCTCATGAATTTCAGCATTATGGCTGTATCACCATTAGAAGCGGCTGAAAAAATTGAATGTCTCCGTTACCTCGAAAACGGTGTTAAGATCAGGATGGTGGAAACCTTTTACCAGGGAGTGTCTATTGATACACCCGAAGATCTTGAGAAAGCAAAGAAATTATTATCATAGTTTTTATGTTGGAATGACATTTTTAAAAGAATTTGATACTATTAACTCATTACCTTTTTTTTATAATCCCTCTGACGAGCTAACCTAACACGTAATTGTAAAAAACTCAATACACCGAAAAGGTTACCGCCATCTACCTTCCAAAGCATTACATCATCCTAAAAATATCCGGAACACCCGTAACATTTGGCCAACCATGGACCTTGGACCGAATAAATCATATTGCTTGCAGGTTTCTTGCATACAAATAAAAAAAGAATTATCTGACCTATCTCATACCGCTTTTGGCTTTGCCCCACAGTTTACTGTACTGAGTATTTTTTTACTCATGTATTACCAGCCAAAGCCTTTCTCATCCACTCTTATATCGTTAATCCTGTTGGCATATTAATAGCATTGTTATGCATATGAGCACAATTAAATACCTGAATTATGGCACGCTTAAAGCTGATCCTACACATTTGATTTGTTTTAGTCATTTAAGATGGAACTTTGTTTACCAGCGGCCTCAGCATTTACTGGCACGATTCGCAAAAAAATATAAAGTTTTCTATGTTGAGGAACCTGTTTTTAATGACGACAAGAGTTTTTTGCAATTTTCTACCCCCGCAGAAAATGTCCTGGTGATCACTCCTAACCTTAAAGCCACGGAAGACAGCTCTACTGCTCAAAATATTTTGCTGGCAGACTTATTTCAAAGCCACAACATCAAAAACTATATTTTCTGGTATTACACTCCAATGGCTCTCACTATCAGCGATCATTTTAAACCGGACCTGGTAGTGTATGATTGTATGGATGAGCTTTCAAATTTTAAGTTTGCCCCACCTGAGCTTAAAACACTCGAAGAAGAATTATTCAATAAAGCCGATATCGTTTTCACAGGTGGCCATAATCTTTACCAGGCCAAGAAAAATTGCCATGATAATATATATGCTTTTCCCAGCAGCATTGATAAAGAACATTTTTTAAAGGCACGTAAAAAAATTAATGATCCTGGAGACCAGGACACCATTGGTTATCCAAGATTCGGCTTTTACGGGGTGGTAGATGAGCGTTTTGACATTGAGCTTTTGAGGGAAGTCTCTTCCAGGAAACCGGAATGGCAATTTGTGATTATCGGTCCTGTGGTTAAAATTGATCCTGCAACTTTACCGGCATCAGATAACATTCATTACCTCGGAAATAAATCATACGATGAACTTCCTGCCTACCTGGCAAACTGGAGTGTGGCCCTGATACCTTTCATGTTAAATGATAGCACTCTTTATATCAGTCCGACCAAAACACCAGAATACCTTGCGGCCGGCAAGCCGGTGATTTCATCTTCTATCAAAGATGTGGTAAGCCCTTATGGAATAAACGGTCTTGTTCACATTGCTGATGACGCAGATACTTTTATTCAGAAAGCAGAAATGGAACTGGCTTCCAAAAACTCCAGGGTTTGGCTGAAAAAAGTGGATGAATTCCTTGCAGATATTTCCTGGGATAAAACCTGGGCGCGGATGAACGGGCTGATTGAATCAACTGCCAATGAAAAAGCGGTAAAAGACAGCAAGGTCAGAGATCTGAACGCCACACAAAAGGTTGCTTATGTTTGATTTTTTGATCGTGGGGGCAGGTTTCGCTGGTAGTGTCCTTGCTGAAAGGCTTGCATCTCAATCCGGTAAAAAGATATTAATCGTTGATAAGAGAGATCATATTGCCGGAAATGCTTATGATTATTATAACAATGACGGCATCCTCATCCACAAGTATGGTCCACACATTTTTCATACAAATTCACAAGATGTATTTGAATACCTGGGGCAGTTTACTTCGTGGAGATCTTATGAACACAAGGTCCTGGCGAGTGTTGATGGACAGTTGGTGCCAATTCCGATTAACCTGAACACCATTAACCAGTTATATGGCTTGAATTTAAATTCCAAACAGGTTGAAGATTTTTTTGCTTCTAAAGCTGAAAAGATCGACCGGGTGATCACTT
>JBDUCQ010000053.1:0-18441 GCA_040003385.1 Ginsengibacter sp.
AGGGCAGGGGGCAGCAGTAATCTATCAGAATCTTGATCAGGATTTTCAGGATTAATTCTGATCCATCTTTCAATTTCATTCTATCTAATTCTTAAATCCTGATAACCTGCCTGGCCGGCCGGCAGGTTCTGATCATAATTGATACAGTTCTTTTTTGACAAGCCTGTAATTTGTCATCGCAGAGAGTGCCAAAAGCAAAACTCCTACGGCATAAACGCTCCAGTGCAAAGAAGGAGAGAGGTATTTTCTTTCAACAAAATTGAACCTTACAAAAAAATATTGTAAAACGGCGGTGATTGCAATGGATATGATCACTACCGATGCATAAACGGGTATCCATGTTTTTGCAACTGTGGTGCTGAGCCACCCCGGTGAGTATCCAAGTGTGAGCAACAGCTGCAGGTTTTCTTTGCTTCTTGCGATCATCAGTTGTAAATAGAATGAAAAAAGCATCAACGCCAAAACAATTACCAATACTCCAAATACTCCCAGGGCACTGACGATATTCTGAAGCACCTGTTTGATCCTTCCGAATTTTGTTTTGTCTTTATTTACCCGGTAATTATTTTCATTCAGAAAACTTAAAAGGCCCGGATCGTTGGCATCCCTGGTTTTTATGTATACCCTTGAAGGATTAACTTTTTTAAAACCGCTGAAATATTGATTGCTCCAATCCATAAAACTTTTTGGAACGAGGACGGAGTTGATCCTGTCGCTGAGTCCAACGATGGTGCCGGTAAAATTTTGAACCCCATTTGGTCCATAACAGGTTAAAATGATGTTTACCGATGAAATGGTTTTGTCTGAAAGTTGCGGCAGGTCCTGGCTCGGTGCGAATACATTGTAGATCTCCAGGAAATCTGACGAGAAGATGATGGGAACCTGGTCCTGACCTGGCTGCCACTTGAATTCAGGCGGCAGGGTATCGATAAAGTCATTGTCAATGCTTTCCAGGAAAAGATCGGTGCTGAATGGTATAATAGTGCCCGCGCTGGCCTTAACACGATATTGATTGGACAGTAATGGCGCGATGCCGTTAACCTGCGGCAGTTGGCTCATCTGCTGGAGCTCATTTTCTTTAAAGGTGTTGTCCCGGCCCATATTTTCATTGGTTACCAGTTTTGTGACTGAAATGAAATCAAACCCGTTTTTTTTCAAATTGTTTTCGCGCAACAATTGCTGAATATCTATAAAAAGCTGCATAGAACTTAGCAGCAATAAAACTCCGATCCCCAGTCCGAAATAGCTGATCAGTTTAGACAGCCTGTTCTTACCGGTATTTAAAAGAGGGGCAATATGTTTGTAGGATAATTTCAATTCGATTGTAATTTATTTTTGTCATTGGTCATTAAAGTCATTGGGTCATTGGGTCATTGTCATTGAGTCATTAGGTAATCAGGTCATTAAAGTCATTGAATTCTTTTCATTCACCACTCACCATTCACCACTCACCACTCACCCAATGACCAATGACTTAATGACTATAATAATCTCACAGTTCATAAATTTTATCACCATCAAAGAAGTCAAGCATTTTAAGATCGGCAAATATCATTGCAGCATTACGTAAAATACATTCCTCTGAAATTAGTTCCATCGCTTTTGTACGGTTTGCATCATCCAGGTGGCTGAACGGTTCGTCAAGTAATAAAAAATCAAAAGGCTGTAGCAGCGACCGTATTATTGCAATACGCTGTTGCTCACCATAGCTGCATGTTTTAGCAAGTTTTTCCATCCGGCTTGAAATGCCAAGCCGTTTGGCCATCTCTTCAGCCTTGGATGAAGGGTGATACGGATTCAATTGTCTTTTTAATTCCAGGTTATGTCTAACAGTGTGATCATGGAATAGCCTGAGGTCCTGGAAAACAATGCTGATATTTTTTTGACGGTAAACGGATAATTCGTCCGGGTTGATATTCCTGATATTCTGGTCATCAAAGAATACATCACCGGAATAATCATTTCTCAGGCCATAGATAAAATGTATCAGGGAAGTTTTACCACTTCCTGACGGGGCAACAATATGAATGTGTTCGCCTGTGTTGAATGAAATATTTTTTCCCCAAATTCCTGAGGCCCCAGATTTTTCGCGCTCAAAATAAGTTGGAACAACGCTTTCGAGTCGAATTTGCATAAATGAGCAACATTATATTTTAATGAATCGCCGGGTATTTCATGGCATTAATGCGCTGAATCCACTTTGGGTGCAGGAATATTAATCGTTGAATCTCCATTGCCATATTTCGCTTTGTCTTGTTTCTTTTTTTCTATCGCCGCTTTGGAGATGTTATCAGCATACCTGTTCAATTGCTTCAGGCTATTGGTAGATTTGTCCTGGAGATTGATCTCTGTATGCATTACAAAGCCGTCATCTTTATATTCACCTCCTGACATAAAAATATCCGTCCACATAGTTTTACTCTCATTCAATACAACACGTTCCAGACTGTCCATGCCACGTCTGGGATTTATCTGGCCTAAGATTTTTTGAATATTAATATAAAAAGCAATGGGATGTTCATCTGTTTTGCCTGGCAGATCGATTTTATTGTTGCCGCCTGAAATGAATTTATTGAGATTTTGCTGGTTGTTGCCAATTGCAAAATATTTATCGTTGCGCGCATAGTATATGCCCGAATCCCTGTGCATATTGGCACTCATTTTTTTTGCAGCATTCATGAGCTTGTCAAAAGATGGATTATCGCCTACGCTTACTGAGAATAAAATGTTTTGATCCGGTTTGTAAGAGCTGAAAGTAGTGTCTTTGCCTTTATCATTCTTGAAGGCAAATGAATCTGGTTTCATAGTGAAATCGGTGACAGCAAGCAACACATCACCCTTGTTAGCCTTTACAAAATCATCCAGCGTAAATCCTTGTTGTGAAATGAACATATTGATCATTCCGTCCATCCCGGTAAGCTTGATAAGCTCCAGAATTCCTTCCGGTTTAAAATGCAGGGCAAGCAACCCGGTAATATTTCCTGAAGGGATGCTTTTCAGCATTTCACTGCTTACGCTTCCACCACCGTATTTTTTTAAAAGATCGGTCAGTTCGGCACCAGCATACATTTTATGATTCACATCTATTTTTCCATTCTCAAAGGTTGCTGTCATCGTGGAAATATTTTCCTTGAAAAACAGGTCCAGCTTCAGCATGCTAAGCATTCCAAGCTGCGGAGAATTTTTCATGAATTGTTCTGTATTCTGCCAGTAATGAATGTCGCCATCCTGTTTAAGCAGGTTGGCAAACCTTTCATTTTTCTCGAGGTTCGCATCAGTACCCAGGGAAAAAAGACTTTTCCCTACCTGGATCAATTCAGCACTGGCAGAACCCGCGGGAACGGGATGCTGCAGGGAATCACCATTTACAGTTGCTCCCGGAACAAAAGGTGAATTAAAAACATACGCAAATTTGTTATTGTTCCAGCAAACCACGCTTTCATTTTTCAGGGTCAGGGTAAAAAGGTTGCCATCTTTAATAGCAGCAGTGCCAGTTGCAAGGTTATTATTAAAAATTTCAAATGCAGCCGCATCTTTTAGTGCACCTTCAAAAACAACCTGGCCATTGCCTGAAGTTTTCTGTGCAAAAACAGTAATTCCCGGGTTGAAATCAATTCCTGAATTTTCGGGGTTATCCATTATTTTTTTTAACCATGGCTTTGCCATCGTGTCGCCATAAGCTTCCCTGTACCACGATGTTTGCCTGATCTCCTCCCAGGTCACTTTGGAAGCTAAAGATTTTGTGTTGAGCTGTAAAACGATCAAAGCGTCTTTTGGGATCATCTTTCCTGCATCATTGCCTTTTTTGCAAGCCACAAAAAATGTAACATTCATCAGGAGAAAAAGAGCAAGCCTGGTTATTGATTTCATAACATTTATTTTGTTTAAGGGGAAGGTCTTTTTAAAAAAATCTTCTGGGTATTTATAATGTAGTACAAAAAGCTTCAAGTTCCGAAATGGGCATGGATTTTTGTTGACCTGTTGCCAGGTCTTTTACTACAAAAGTCTCACCTGTTATCTCCTGGCTGCCGATGATGACTGCGTAGCGGATATTTTTTTTATCGGCATACCTGAACTGCTTATCGATCTTGCCGTGCTCATGATAAAGTTCGCAACTGATCCCTCTTTTCCTCAATGCCTGAATTTTGCCGAAAGCGAATTTACTTTCTTCTTCGCCCATATTAAAAAATAAAACAGTTGTATTCCCTTCAGTTTCTTCGGGAAATAGTTTCAGTTCATCCATGGCATCATAAATCCTGTCCACACCAAAACTGATTCCTACACCCGGTATACCGGGCAAGTCGAATAAACCGGTAAGATCATCGTACCGGCCACCACCACCGATACTGCCAAGTATCACGTTTTTCGCAATTACTTCATAGATAATTCCGGTATAATAATTCAGGCCTCTTGCCAGCGTGAAGTCAACCTCCAGTTTTTCCGAAAGGCTGTCGTCATAGCTGAGAACGAATTCGAGTTCTTTGATTCCTTCAAGGCCAATTTCAATCCCGGAAAATAATGATTTCACCTTTGTAAGTTTTTCACTGTTGTTTCCACCAATGCTTAAGTAGGCTACTATCATGGCAATTTGCTCTTCATTCAGATCTTTTTGTGCCAGCTCTTCTCTCACTTTCTCAATCCCGATTTTATCAAGTTTATCGATCGAAACAGTGATACCGGTCATTTTCTCTGCACCGCCACACAAAATTGCGAGGGCGGTAAGAATTTTCCTGTTGTTGATTTTTATGGCCACCTCAACACCAAGCCTGTTGAATACTTCGGCATATATTTCTGCCAGTTCAACATCATTTAATAAGGAAGCGCTACCAACCACATCAGCATCACACTGATAAAATTCCCGGTACCTTCCTTTTTGTGGCCTGTCTGCCCGCCAAACAGGTTGCATCTGGTACCGTTTAAAAGGAAAAGTAAGCTGACCATGGTACATGGCCACATACCTGGCAAAAGGAATTGTGAGATCGTACCGGAGTGCTCTTTCTGTAATCCCCTTAGAACTTTTCCCTTCCAGTACGTCATTAAAAGCTTCTTTTGCAAGGTTTTGCCTGGATGGGGTTTCCAGCCCGTTGTTCAATATTTTGAAAATTAATTTATCACCTTCATCACCATATTTACCGGTAAGTGTTTCCAGGTTTTCCATGGCAGGGGTTTCCAACGGTTCAAAACCATAAAGCTCAAATACATTTTTAATGGTGTCAAAAATGAATCGTCTTTTGCGGATCGTTTTAGGTCCAAAATCCCTGGTACCCTGTGGTAAAGTTGGTTTCATGCTATAAAAAGTGTACGACATCTGCCCTGCCGGGGAAGAGCGGCAAAGATATATGACTGGATGGAGAAATTTTTTTTATGTCGGGGCTTAGATTTGTTTCCGGGCAGCAGTATGACAGCATTTTTTGTCTGATATGGTTAGTGCCCACACTTTTGTTTTAATATTCCGGGCTATTGTTTTATTTCCGGATTATGGAATTTCTCTATCTTGCTCATCCTCTAATAAAATTTATCGAAATGAGCCTTGAAGAATTTGAAGAAAATGAAAATCCCCGTACAAAGCGCTATATAGGTATGAAAAGCATTATGGACCTGGGGATGGGATTGATATATATAGGGGTTGGATTTTTCATTCTTTTTGGAAATAAATTCCTGCCTGGTAATGAATTTATTGGAAGTACTATAGGAAAAGTTTTTGCAGTCCTTGTAATATTGTACGGATCCTGGAGAATATACAGGGGAATCAAAAAGGAATATTTCATAGAAAAATGAACGCTGCAACGACATATCAGAGTACTGTCAAAATTGTATTGCTGTCATTCACCATTTTTGTCTTTGGTTGCAATGGCCCAAATGAACGCACTGACATTGATACTCCCAAATCGGGTGTGATCCATATCAGTGTGGATGAATCATTTAAACCTGTAATAGATTCACAGATACAGGTATTCGAAGCATTATATCCCGGTGCAAAAATCATTGCTGATTACAAGCCGGAGGCCGATTGCCTGAAGGACCTTATTAAAGACAGTGTCCGGATGATTATTGTAACACGCGGGTTAACACCACAGGAAGAAAAATTTTATAAGGATTCTCTTAAATACGGCCCTACCTGGGACAAAGTAGCCTTTGATGCAATTGCACTGATCGTGAACAATAAAGCGAAAGACAGTGTTTTTACAATCAATAAGATCAGGGGCATTTTGGATGGGACCACCGGGGATGATGACATTGCAGTATTTGATGGTTTAAGTGAAACCAGCACTGTCCGGTATGCAATAGATTCTATTTTAAGAGGCAACCCTTTGAACATAAAAAAGGTCTTTGCTACGAAGACAAGCCTGGATGTGATCAATTATGTATCTGATCATGTGGATGCGGTTGGTTTTATAGGAGTAAGCTGGATAGGAAATAAAGAAGACACAAGCCAGTTAAGTTTTTTGAAAAAAGTTAAAATTGCGTCTGTTGAATGTTGTGGCGGAGAATCATTTGTTAAGCCATACCAGGCCAATATAATCAAGAGGCGTTACCCATTGGTACGTGGTTTGTATTACATCCTGAAAGAAAACTATGATGGACTTGGTGGTGGCTTTGCAAATTTTATGGAATACGAAAAGGGACAGCTCATTTTCAGAAGAGCTTATTTATGGCCTGCAAAGATGGATTTTACCATCAGGTCAGCCAGTACCAATTAATATTTAAATCAAATCAGTTAAATCAATACAAATGCGAAAAATTAAAATCATGAGCCTGTTTTCAGCACTATTTTTATGCTGCAATATTTTAATGGCTCAAAACATTGATGATGGTAAGAGATTCCTGTATTATGAAAGGTACAACAGTGCCAAAGACATATTTACCAAACTGGTTAACGCAAATCCGAATAATGCAGATGCGGTTTACTGGTTGGGTCAGGCATTAATTGGGCAGGAAGATATTGCAGGTGCTAAAGCTTTATATCAGAAATCCTTGTCTGCAAATCCAAATTCACCATTGCTTTTAACAGGAATGGGCCATGTTGAATTGTATGAAAATAAACCAAATGATGCACGGAATCATTTTGAAACGGCAATCAGTCTTAGTAAAGGGAAAGATGCCAACGTATTAAATGCTGTTGGACGGGCCAATGTTGATGCTAAAGCCGGAGATGCAGCCTATGCCATTGAAAAATTAAAAACGGCAGCTGATTTGAATAAGAAAAGCCCGGAGATATTTGTGAATCTAGGCGATGCTTACCGGAAAATAACGGATGGTGCCAATGCGCAGATTTCGTATCAGAATGCTTTGACACTGGATCCAAATTACGCCAGGGCAAGCTTTATGATCGGCCGGTTATATCAAACCCAAGGCTTTACACAGGAACCTATATATATGAAATATTACAACGATGCTTTAACCAAGGATCCAAAATTTGCTCCGGGATATGGATGGTTGTCAGAATATTATTACAGGCGTGATATTAATAAATCCCGGGAATACCTTGATAAATATATAGCAGTTGCTGATGCTGATTCAAAGAACTGCTATTACCAGGCATCTTTTTTATATGCATCCGGAAAAAATCAGGAAGCGATCACAAAAGCTGATCAGTGTATCGCTGCCGGTGGTCCAACTGCATATGCGAAGTTGTATGGTATTAAGGCATACGCATATGATAAGGCTGGTGATTCAATGAATGCAAAAACAAATTTCGAATTGCTGTTCCAGAAATTACCTGCTGACCAGTTGGGTCCTAAAGATTATTCCACCTATGGTAAAACGCTTTTGAAGATCCCGGGCAATGGAGCTTTGGCGAGTTCTTACATTGAAAAGGCAATCGCACTCGACAGCCTGGAGGCAGACAAAATAGATGATATAACACCCATTGCACAGAGCTACCTTGCTACAAACGACTATGCGCAGGCCGGAAATTGGTACAGGCGTATCTTGTATATAAAAAAGGATTACAGTAATCTTGACCTGTACAACGCAGGTTATAACTTTTACAGGGGAGATAATTACAGTACCTCCGATTCGATATTCAATTTGTACACACAGAAATATCCTACCGATATATTCGGATGGTATATGAGAGCCCGTGCCAGCGAAGGTTTAGACTCTACAGGTGTCAATGGTCTTGCGAAACCATATTACGAAAAGGTTATCGGTCTTACAGACACAGCAGTTGATAAGGAAAAAGTAAAATCACAATTGATCACAGCTTATAAATATATGGTGGCCTATAATTACAATGTAAAAAACGACAGGACTACCGCTTTGCAATACACTGATAAAATTCTTGCACTTGATCCGGCGGATGCTACAGCCCTCGCAAATAGGACTGCATTAAGTGCTCCTGTCAAGGTAAAGGTGAAGGACAATGTTACAAAAGAGAAATCACCTGGCTCGAAAACAAAAGAATTGCCTACCAAGAAGAAAGTAAAGGACAAATAGGTATGAGGTGTCAGGTATCAAGCATCAGCTCTTAGGAGTTTGGATTTAGAAATGTCACTGGTTATCGCAAATAATAAGATCGAATACAAACAATGAATCCCGGGTTTCCCGGGATTTTTTATAATATTAGAATCAGTTCAAATTCAAACAAAAAAAGAAAGAATGGTAAAATTGTATATTTTTTCTGCTAAAACCTAAAACTTAATGCCTAATGCTTCAACCATAATGCCTGATACCTAATTAATTCCTTGAAAATTGCCATCGCTAGCGTATTTTTGCACCTCATTGTTACCCGGTTATGATTCATTTTTTTTTACGGTTTCCTTCTGATGTCAACAGTACGGTAAATTACCTGCCCATTGGAATTCAGCTCTTATTTGCAATCGTATTTATCGGAGGAATGATGACCTTGACACACCTGTTCGGGCCTCGCCGAAAAACCACTGATAAACTTGTAAATTTTGAAAGCGGCATCAGGTCTGAAGGCAATGCAAGACAGCCGCTCGCTATCAAATATTTCCTGGTGGCAATCCTCTTTGTACTATTCGATGTGGAAGTTATTTTCTTTTATCCTTATGCTGTAAATTTCAGGCAATTAGGATGGCACGGTTTTATAGAAGTCATCTTGTTTATAGGATTTTTTCTTGCAGGATTCTTTTATATTATAAAAAAAGGGGCATTGCAATGGGAAGATTAGTTAATGGGAAGAACTGACCAATGTATGTTTAGATAGTTTAGGAGCTTTAGAAAGTTTAGTAAAAAAAATCGTTAATGACCAATGACAAATGACCTAATGATTTTACAACCTGAAAACAATAACAAATTATGCCCCGCCCGGTTCAATATAATGTGAATGTAAAAGCGATGGAGAATCCCATCGGTTTGGTAGAAGCCCCTGAGGGAGCTGCAGGCCAGGGATTTTTTGCTACAAAGCTTAGTGATGTTGTAGGATTGGCAAGAAAAAATTCCATCTGGCCGCTACCATTTGCTACCAGCTGTTGTGGTATAGAATTCATGGCATTAATGGGTGCACACTATGATCTTGCACGATTTGGATCTGAAAGGGTAAGTTTTTCTCCGAGGCAATGCGATCTTTTAATGGTAATGGGTACAATTGCTAAAAAAATGGCGCCCGTTGTAAAACAGGTCTACTTGCAAATGGCTGAACCCAGGTGGGTGCTCGCCATGGGAGCCTGTGCATGCAGTGGTGGAATTTTTGACAGTTATCCTGTATTGCAGGGAATTGACCAGATCATTCCCGTGGATGTTTATGTTCCGGGTTGTCCACCCAGACCTGAAGCAGTATTGGATGGCTTTATGAAAGTGCAGGAATTGGTTGGTAAAGAAGACCTGAGAAGACGGAATACTGAACAATACAAAAATTTGCTAGAAAGTTATGGAATTCAATAGCACAATGTTTTTAACCATCAAATAATTGACCACTGGGTCTGCAAGAATCAATGACCAACCAGCAAATTCAACAAAAACTAACAGGAAAATTTGGTGAACAGCTCACAAGCTGGGAAGAACCCTATGGCATGCTTACTTTCTCTTCTTCGAAAGATCTCAATTTAAAGGTTCTCCAGTTTTTGTACGATGATCCTGAATTGAAATTTCAATTCCTTACGGATATTACGGCTGTTCATTATCCCGCAAATCTGGGGAATGAGCTTGCCGTGGTTTATCATTTACACAATTTGGTGGAAAATATCCGCATCCGTTTTAAAGTGTTTACTGATATAAAAATGCCGGACGTTTTTAGTGCTACAGCTTTATATTCATCAGCGAACTGGATGGAAAGGGAAACGTATGATTTCTATGGGGTGAATTTTGTCGGCCACCCCAACCTGAAAAGAATTTTGAATGTTGATGATATGGATTACTTTCCAATGAGAAAAGAATATCCATTGGAAGATCAGAGCCGGATTGATAAAGATGATGAAATGTTTGGAAGGGGAAATCCTCCAAATCTTGCTCACAATTAACGGGATGATGATTTTGCATGAATATCAAAAACAAAACATAAACCATTTTTTTAACTTCTTAATTCCGTGTTGGATTTGAGATAAAAGCCCTTCCGGGTTTTGGGTTATGAGTGAGCATATAAAATTACCACAGGGCAGCCTGGAGAAGCAGACCACCACCTTGAACTTCGGCCCTACTCATCCTGCCACCCATGGTGTATTTCAAAATATTGTGGAACTGGATGGCGAAAGAGTAATGGATGCAACCCAAACCGTAGGATATATCCACAGGGCTTTTGAAAAGATAGCCGAAAGAAGGCCACTGTACCAGATCACCCCGCTGTTAGACCGGATGAATTATTGCTCAGCACCCATTAATGACATGGGATGGCACATTACCTGCGAAAGACTGCTCGGTGTGAAAACGCCAAAACGTGTTGATTACTTAAGGGTGATCATCATGGAACTCGCCCGCATATCAGACCACCTGATCTGTAATTCTATTGTTGGTGTTGATTCAGGAGCTTACACCGGATTTTTATACGTCATGCAATACAGGGAGCTGATCTACGAGATTTATGAAGAAGTATGTGGCAGCAGGCTTACCACCAATATTGGCCGTATCGGAGGCTTTGAAAGAAATTTTACAGCTGCTGCCTTCCAAAAGCTTGAAAAGTTTTTAAAGGAATGGCCGGTTGTTTTAAAAGAGTTTGAGAATTTATTTACGCGTAACCGGATTTTTATGGAACGCACAATCGGAGTAGGGCCAATTGCTGCTGAACGGGCATTGAACTATGGCTTCACTGGTCCAAACCTGAGGGCCGCTGGTGTTGATTATGATGTGCGCGTTCACACTCCTTACAGCAGCTACGAAGATTTTGATTTCACCATCCCGGTAGGTAAAACCGGTGATTGTTACGATCGCTTTTTAGTTCGAAGCCAGGAGATGTGGCAGAGTACACACATCATTGAACAGGCATATCAAAAAGTACAGGAATTTAAAGGAGCTGATTCGGAAATTTTTCACGCCGACCTTCCCGAATATTACCTGCCTGATAAAAAGGATGTATACACTAAAATGGAAGCCCTTATTTACCACTTCAAGATTGTAATGGGTGAAATTGAAATACCCAAAGGAGAATTATATTCAGCAGTAGAAGGTGGTAATGGGGAACTGGGATTTTATTTGATCAGTGATGGCGGGCGTACACCCTACCGGCTCCATTTTCGCAGGCCATGTTTTATTTATTACCAGGCGTTTACAGAACTGATCAAAGGCGGCATGCTTAGTGATGCCGTGATCACAATGAGCAGCCTGAATATCATTGCTGGTGAAATGGATGCGTAGTTAAGTAAAGTATATAGAGTAAATAAAGTATTGGATCTTTTAGATAAAATAGTGTGAATTGATTGAAAAGAAATTATATAGAAAAGATTGTGATATCTTTTTAATCGATTAATCTACCCAAATCGTGGTTCAGACTTTTACAATCCACCGAAATCAAGGTTCAGACAATGGTTCAGAAATTTAGTGAAGAAAAATTAAAGAAGGTTAATGAACTGGTATCTCATTACCCTGAGGGAAGACAAAAGAGTGCTTTACTCCCGGTTTTACACCTCGCCCAGCAGGAATTTGGAGGCTGGCTGAGTGTTGATTCAATGGATTATGTTGCCACTTTGCTTAAGGTTGATCCTATAGAAGTGTATGAAGTTGCAACATTTTATTCCATGTATAATTTGAAGCCTGTTGGCAAATATATTTTTGAGGTCTGTCAAACAGGACCCTGTATGGTAAATGGAAGTGATGAAATCATCAGTTACATAAAAGAAAAGCTTTCGATAGGACTTGGTGAAACCACAACAGATGGATTGTTTACACTCAAGGTTGTGGAATGCCTGGGAGCATGTGGTTACGCGCCAATGATGCAATTGGGCAAATCATACCGGGAACACCTGACCAGAGAAAAAATTGATGAGATCATTGCCGAAGGGGTAAAAAAAAGCAGCCTCAATAATTAAAATAATTTTATGAAACTCAACCCTTACATCAATTTTGCCGGCAATGCAGAAGAAGCGTTGAATTTTTATAAAGATTCTCTTGGCGGGGAAATATTGCAATTGGGTCGTTATGGTGAAAGCCCAATGCCATGCGATGAAGATTATAAAGATAAGGTCATGCACGCAAGATTTGTATTTGACGACAACCTGCTGATGGTTTCAGATGTTTTTAAAGGACAGGATGTTTCTAAAGCAGGAAACATACAATTGTCGATTGATGTTGAAGACGTTACCCGGCTGGAAAAGGTGTTTTCAAAAATGGCTGAAGGAGGCACCGTGACCATGGCCCTGCAAGATATGTTCTGGGGCGCAAGATTTGGGATGTTGATCGATAAATTTGGTGTAAGCTGGATGTTCAACTGTGAAATGAAAAAATAATAGCAAGATTCAATGACAAAGAAATTATTGCTCGATAAGATAAATGTTCCCGGGATTCAAACTTTTGAAGTGTACCGTCGTGAAGGTGGTTACAGGAGTTTAGAAAAAGCAATAAAAATGTCAGCCAATGATATCGTCGAAGAAGTGAAAAAGAGCGGACTTCGTGGACGTGGTGGTGCCGGGTTTCCAACAGGTATGAAATGGAGCTTTTTGGCCAAGCCTGAGGGGATGCCGAGATACCTGGTTTGCAATGCCGATGAAAGTGAACCCGGAACTTTTAAAGACAGATACCTGATGGAGTTTATTCCACACCTGCTGATTGAGGGGATGATCGTTTCTTCGTTTGCGTTAGGGAGCAATGTTTCATACATCTACATCCGGGGCGAGTACGACTGGGTAACTGATATTTTAGACAATGCCATCGCCGAGGCCAGGCAGCATGGTTTTTTAGGCAAAAATATTTTGGGAAGTGGGTTTGATTGCGAATTGTTTACCCACCGTGGAGCAGGTGCTTATATATGCGGTGAAGAAACTGCACTGCTCGAAAGTCTTGAAGGCAAAAGAGGGTTGCCAAGGATTAAGCCTCCTTTCCCTGCAGTAAAGGGGTTATGGGATTGCCCCACTGTAGTGAACAATGTAGAAACGCTTGCGGCCATAGTTCCCATCATCAATGACGGGGGAGAAGCATACGCAAAAATTGGAGTGGGAAAATCAACAGGAACTAAATTAATATCAGCCTGCGGTAACATTAACAAACCTGGGGTATATGAAATTGACATGACGATTTCGGTAGAAGATTTTATTTACAGCGATGAATATTGTGGAGGTATAGCCAACGGAAAGCGTCTGAAAGCCTGCATCCCCGGTGGATCATCTGTTCCGATACTTCCGGCTAATTTATTATTGACAACCATAAAGGGAGACAAAAGACTGATGAATTATGAAAGCCTCGCGGATGGCGGCTTTTTAACCGGGTCTATGATGGGAAGCGGCGGCTTTGAAGTGCTGGACGAAGATCAATGTATTGTAAGGCATACCATGTCTCTTGCAAGATTTTATCACCATGAAAGTTGTGGGCAATGTTCTCCCTGCCGTGAAGGAACGGGATGGATGGAAAGAATCCTGAATAAAATAGAAATGGGTAAGGGAGAATTGAAAGACATAGACCTTTTGTGGGACATTCAAAGAAAGATCGAAGGCAACACCATTTGCCCGCTGGGCGATGCTGCAGCCTGGCCTGTTGCAGCAGCCATCAGGCATTTTAGGGATGAATTTGAATGGCATGTTCTAAACCCCGAAGAATGCCTGGTTCGGAATTATGGGATCGCAAAGTACGCAGAACCATTAGGTAACGTGGTATCGGTATAATCATTGAAATAAAATGTTCAAATTGCATTGATAAAAAAAACACTCAACACTCAACACTCAACATTCAACATTCAACACTCAACACTCAATGTTCAAGGTTAACAATATTTAATCAGGTGAATCATTCAATCTTTTAAGCATGGTTCCAACAATTATTTAAAAAACACTCAACTCAATTTATTCAATACACAATGTTTAAGAAGAGGTAATCCCTAAAGTAGAGTATCAACTTGAGTGTTGAATATTAAGTGTTTAAAATTGTACATTGAAAATTGATTGTTGAACATTTATTAAATTCAGCATCTAAACAATTAAAGCTTTTGCCCGAACAACAAAAATCTTTCAAGGTAACCATCGACAATATCAGCATCGATGTTCCTGCCGGCACTTCCATCCTGAACGCGGCAAGAATGATCGGGGGCGAAGTTGCTCCACCGGCTATGTGTTATTACAGTAAGCTCCAGGGAAGCGGGGGAAAATGCCGGACCTGCCTTGTTGAAGTTGCGGCAGGCTCTACCGCTGATCCCCGTCCGATGCCGAAGTTGGTGGCCTCTTGCAGGACGAATGTGATGGATGGAATGGTGGTGAAAAATATCACAAGTGAAAAAGTGATTGATGCAAGAAAAGGGGTCGTGGAATTTCTGCTCATTAATCATCCACTCGATTGTCCTGTCTGTGACCAGGCCGGCGAATGCGACCTTCAGGACCTCAGCTATGCCCATGGCGCTGTACAGACACGCTATGAATTCAAAAGAAGGACATTCATCCGCGAAGACATTGGTCAATACATTCAGCTTCATATGACCAGGTGTATTCTTTGTTATCGTTGCACCTACGTTGCAGACCAGATCACCAATCACCGTATGCATGGGATCCTTGACCGGGGCGACCATTCGGAGATATCTACATACATTTCTAAAGCGATAGATAATGATTTCAGCGGAAATATGATAGATGTCTGCCCTGTTGGCGCTTTAACCGACCGTACCTTCAGATTTAAAAACCGGGTTTGGTTTCTAAACCCCATGAATGCACGCCGTGATTGTGATAAATGTTGCGGAGAAGTAATTATATGGAACAGGGGTGATGAAGTATTTCGTGTAACTGCAAGAAAAGACCAGTGGAATGAAGTGATCGACCAGCCTGATGGGAAACCCGGATGGATCTGCAACACATGCAGGTTCGATAAAAAAAATACCGGCGACTGGATCATTGAAGGACCCGTCAAAATAAACAGGCATTCTGTGATTTCACAGGGACATTACATTGGTACCGTGCAACCAAATGACCCATTGAATAAAGTGCTTGCAGGAAGAAAACCGCATTTGCTGATGAATATTCATACTGAAAGTGAGGTTAACCAGCCATTGGTTCATTTGAGTGAAATACCCGGCCCTGCAACAGGCAATACATTCAATGGTGAGCCGCTGGCGATGGGTCACAATGTTACAGATGTAAAAGAAGGAGGGGTTCCCAATAAGCAGGGAACGGATTCAACAAATCCAAATACGCCTTAATAAAAGAAATAATTAATACTTAATAATTAAATAATAATGGAGGACTCTGATGTTATTTATTGACTGGTCGGTTTTTACTGAGAAGCTCATTTTGATCGTAGCAGTGGTAAGCGGTTCTTTAGTGATTGCTATGTACAGTACATATGCTGAAAGAAAGGTGGCCGCAATTTTACAGGATCGGAGAGGGCCAAATCGTGCAGGCCCATTTGGCCTGTTACAGCCTTTAGCAGATGGACTTAAATTGTTCTTCAAAGAAGAGATTATTCCTAATTTTTCTTCAAAATTATTATTTATCCTCGGTCCTTGTATGGCCATGCTTACTGCCATGATGATCGGTGCTGTAGTACCATGGGGTAACAAACTGCACATTTTTGGCCGCGATATTTCCCTGCAGATCGCCGACATCAACATTGGCATCCTCTATGTATTTGGCGTGGTAAGCATGGGAGTATATGGAATCATGATCGGTGGCTGGGCGAGTAACAATAAATTTTCTCTTTTTGGTGCACTTAGGGCGGCATCTCAAATAATCAGCTATGAGCTTGCAATGGGCATTGCATTGATAGCACTGCTGATGGTGACCGGAACTCTCAGCCTGAAAGAAATGGTTGGCGGACAAATAGATCAGTACTGGAATATTTTTAAACAGCCATTGGGATTTTTAATCTTTCTCATTTGTGCCTTTGCAGAATGTAACCGACCACCTTTTGACCTCGCGGAGGCAGAAAATGAACTGGTGGGCGGTTATCATACGGAATACTCATCCATGAAGCTCGGATTTTATTTATTTGCCGAATACATTAACATGTTTTTGAGCAGCGCTGTAATGGTCAGCTTATTTTTTGGGGGGTATGACATTCCCTTTTTAAATGATACAGCTCTCATCAGTAAAATTGGTGTAAACTGGGTAGCTATCATACAAGGTCTTGTTTTGTTCATAAAAATTGCCGGCTTCCTGTTTTTCTTCATGTGGGTAAGATGGACGATTCCACGTTTCAGGTATGACCAGCTCATGAACCTGGGATGGAAAATTTTAATTCCATTGGCGTTGTTTAATATGATAATTACGGGTGGATTGATATTGTTGAAACAAAACCATTGGCATTTGTGATGCATTAGGTGTTAGGTATTAGGAAAGGTCCGGTTTTATTACATTTTTGACTTTAGATTTAAAACCATGTTTTAACTATATTTTTGCGAACGTCTTTTTAAAAAAAGCATCTATCGAATATGCAGGCACTTACCAATAGGGTGAAGGTTGTAGAAAGGGCACCGATGACATTTTGGGAGAAATTGTATTTACCTGCCATTGTAAAAGGCATGGCGATTACATTCAGCCATATATTTAAAAAGAAGCCTACCATCAGTTACCCCGAACAAAAAAGGCCCTTCAGCCCGGTATGGCGGGGGCTCCAGATATTAAACAGGGATGAGGAAGGCAGGGAAAAATGCACAGCTTGCGGTTTGTGCGCCGTGGCTTGCCCGGCTGAGGCGATCACAATGGAAGCAGCGGAAAGAAAAGTCGGTGAAGAACATTTGTACAAGGAGGAGAAATACGCTGCTAAATACGAAATCAATATGCTGCGTTGTATTTTTTGTGGACTGTGTGAAGAAGCTTGTCCCAAGGATGCAGTTTATTTGAGCGAAACTTTTGCACCTTCAAATTTTCACCGCAAGGGATTTATATATGGCAAGGAGGATCTGCTAATTCCTCATCCGGTTGAAAATCCGGAAGCTTTTGCAAAAGCAAAAGGCAGCAGGGCCAAACATCCGGAGGGACATGGCAATGAACATTGATTTAATTTTTATAAACATCATAAATTGGAAATAACAGAAATTCTTTTTTGGTTTTTATCAGCCCTCGCAATGGTTGCTGCTGTGGGGGTGGTAGTCAGTAAGAATCCTGTGTACAGCGTCCTCTGGCTCATCGTCGTATTCTTTTCTATTTCTGGGCATTACATTTTGATGAACGCCCAGTTTCTCGCAATTGTGAATATAATTGTATATGCGGGGGCAATAATGGTCCTGTTTTTATTCGTGATCATGTTGATGAATCTCAATGCTGACGTGGAACCTCCAAAAAATATATATTTCAAATTAGCCGGTGTAATTGCCGGAATGTGCTTGCTGGTGGTAGTGGTGGCAGCACTGGCAGGAACACCTGGAATGAAAGTATCCCTGATGAAGGGTACCAATGTAGGCCTCATCAAAGTGTTGGGGAAAGCTCTATTCACGGAATATGTGATCCCTTTCGAGATCAGCAGCGTTTTGTTCCTGAGTGCAATGGTAGGTGCAGTAGTGATTGGTAAAAATGAAAAACAAATACAAAATAGTCCGTTATGAAAAACCTCCTCTTAGTTTCAGTTTTCTTTTTTTGCGCAATGCTGTCATGTGAGAAATCATCGGCCCAGATCGATCTCAAGAACCTTGATATCAGGGATCTCATTGGAAAAGTAATGAATGTACAACATGGATTTGCCCCGAAATTTTCATTGGGCAACATTTCCATTCCAAAAATCAATAAGGTAGCCGAGATCCTGGGTATGAAAAAGAATGACCAGGTAAACAGGTTGTTCAGCACTTTTAAAACAGGCAGGGCAGTCTATAAGGTGGCATCCTATGCGGGGAGCGCTATAGCTATTTATGGCGCCATTAAAGCGGCCTCAAAAACAGCCTCCGACTCATTGCATTCGGGTGGTTATCAAACGGCCATTACA
>JBDUCQ010000165.1:0-5457 GCA_040003385.1 Ginsengibacter sp.
GGAACTTGGGTGGGATGATCAGAGGATCAAGCTGAAGTTTTCTTTTCATAAAAAGGATTATGGGCAGGAGGTCCTGAATGCTCGGGCCAATTCAATTTTTGGAAAAAGTGAAACTGAAAGGTTTATCAAAGATTACAATGCGATCACCGATTGGGTAAGTGTAGACATTGAACCATTTTTTAAAGGATCGGCGATACCCGGATGGCTGGCTGTTGCCGTAGGGTATGGCGCTGAAGGGATGTTCGGGGCGAGAAGCAACATTGCAAAAGATAAATCAGGGAATATTATTTTTAACAGGTCAGACATTCCCAGGTACAGGCAATGGTTTTTGGCACCCGATATTGACCTCTCCAGGATACGGACAAACAAGCGATACCTGAAATTTATTTTTACGGTTCTGAGCGCTTTTAAATTTCCAACACCTTCAGTAGAATTTTCAAACGGGAGTGTGAAAGGTCACTGGCTGCACTTTTAATAAAACACTCAATAATCAATATTCAACACTCAAGTTGAACACCCTTAGAACTCAAAATTGCTAAACATCATTCAATTGCCAGCTCTTCACCTTGAGTATTTAACATTAATTATTGAGTGTTGAATATTGAGTGGTTATTACACTTATTGTCTGAACCATGATTGCTTAAAAGATTAAATGATTTACATGATTAAATACTGTTAACCTTGAGCATTGAGCATTGAATATTGAGTGTTTGAATCTTCATATTCTACCATATTTCAACACTTAATCGGCTCAAGACTCAGCAACTCTACTCCAGCCACGCTCCCTGAACCTCATCCCCCTTCACCTCAACAATGATATTTTCCTGAAGCGTTGTAGCAACAGAAAGCCCCACATAATCAGAAATAACCGGGAATAATTTGTGCGTACGCTCCACCAAAACAAGGGTCTGTATTTTTTTTGGATGAAAGTCGAGCAAGGGCTTTAAAGCGTACAATAAAGTTTTGCCGCTGCTGGCAACATCATCAATTAATATTACCACTTTCCCATCCAGTTCGGTTGCTGGTGAAACTGTGATTTGCCCGGGGTTTTTTTTATCGAGTTCTATAGCAATAAGAACAATGGTTCCTTTAAAAACCGGGCTCAGTAATCTTTTGATTTTTCCGGCAATGATAAATCCACTTTCCTTAATCCCGGCTAATGTCAGGCTCGCTTCGCCCGCATTACGCTCAGCTATTTCATAAGCCATCCTTTGCATTTTCTTTTCTGCAACTTCAGCGCTGAGTATCGAATTCTTGGTGGTCATTTCTGCAGGTTGTTAGGAACACCACGAATGTAAGTATTATCAATCATTCATTTCAACAGGCATTATTCATCCTTTATCTATTTTTAACTATAATTGCGTGTTGTGGCATTAATTCATGTAATTCGTATTTTAAATTAACCCATGCAAATCATTCAGCAGGTAATTTTTATCCTGGTTGTGATACTCGCAACCTGGTTATTCATTTCCAAAACCAAAGATATAAGAAGGAATATTTTGCTGGGGCATGATGAAGATCTTACCGACAGGAAAGGAGACCGTTGGAAAAATCTGTTCCTGCTGGCGCTCGGGCAAAAAAAAATGTTCCGGTATCCCCTTGTAGCCTTTTTGCATTTTTTGATCTATGCCGGGTTTATCATCATCAATATAGAAGTATTGGAGATTGCCCTGGATGGAATATTTGGGACGCACCGTATGTTTGCAGCGCCACTTGGAATAGCATATTCCATCCTTATCAATTTTTTTGAGATTCTTGCAATTGGGGTTCTAATGGCCTGCATTGTTTTCCTTGTAAGAAGAAATGTTTTGAAGCTGCAGCGGTTCATGAAACATGAGCTTGATGGATGGCCCAGAAGCGATGCGAATTACATTCTTATCACAGAAATAATTCTCATGACCCTGTTCCTCACAATGAACTCTGCCGACAGGGCGTTGCAGGTGCAGGGCATCAGCCGTTATCATGATCATGGTGATTTTGTTTTGTCTGGTTTGATAGCACCTGTATTGCAAACATTGCCGGCATCCACCCTTATTCTCCTGGAAAGAAGCTGCTGGTGGCTGCACATCTTAGGGATTTTCGCTTTTCTGAACTACCTGCCTTACAGCAAGCACCTTCATATTTTGCTGGCTTTTCCAAATGCATGGTATGGTCCTCTTGAACCAAAAGGTAAAATGGAGAATATGGAAAGTGTGCAAAAGGAAGTCACTTATATGTTCAACCCAGAACTCGCTGTTACTAACGTTGATACAGAAACGCATAAGTTTGGTGCGAAGGACATTTTTG
This sequence comes from Ginsengibacter sp., assembly GCA_040003385.1. Taxonomy (GTDB): domain Bacteria; phylum Bacteroidota; class Bacteroidia; order Chitinophagales; family Chitinophagaceae; genus Ginsengibacter. The sequence goes on from JBDUCQ010000165.1 coordinate 2,287, forward strand.
ACCTGAGCTGGAAAAATTTACTGGACGCATATAGCTGTACAGAATGTGGACGTTGCACAGCGGCGTGTCCGGCCAATCAAACCGGGAAGCTGCTCAATCCCCGCAAGATCATGATGGACACTCGCGACAGGACAGAAGAGGTGGGCAGGAACATCGGCAAGAATAAAAATTTTGTTGCGGATGATAAAACTCTACTTCACACCTATATCACTGTTGAAGAATTGAGAGCCTGCACCACCTGCAATGCTTGTGTTGAAGAATGCCCCGTAAGCATCAGTCCACTTTCGATCATACTGGAATTAAGAAGGTCGCTCGTGATGGAAGAAAGCAATGCACCGCAGGAATGGAACGCTATGTTTTCCAACATTGAGAACAATTATGCGCCATGGAAATTCAGCCCGGATGAAAGGGACAAATGGACGGAATGATGACTTAATGAGGTACCACCATGGGTTCTCCAATATGTGAATCAGGCGGTGCCTGCAGCTTGTCAAGTTTCTCGGCTGCATCTTTATGAAAGATGATCCTGACCAGCTGAATGACTGCAGTTAGTGCAAAGATCCCCCCGATCACCCAATTCAGTATATTTTGATTGGCATTCAGCTTTTCTACAATGAATTTTCCGCCGAAAATAAAAACGCAATTTCCCAATAGGGTTCCCAACCCGATGCCAACAATGTATAAGTTGTAATGGGTGTTATCAGGGATCAGAATTTTTTTAGTAAACAAAACCGTACTCCATCCGAACCAAAAAGGGATTTGCATAGGGCTGATCGCACTCATTAAAAGCCCCAGCCAGAACCTATGCATATTGTTGTTTAGCATGATGTTTTTGGCATGGTGTTCTTTGGTGGCGGCGATGAAGCTGCCTATTGCCAATGCCACCACAATACCCAGAGTGATCCATTCAAGCCATTTGAAAAGCTTTTTTTGTTTGCGCACCCAATTGATTCCAACCAGAGATATCCTTACATATATCATCTCTGTCAGCAAAGAACCCAATGAAAAATTGATAGCATGCCGAACCCCTTCCTGTACGCTGATCTGCATCGCCGCCACATTGAGGGTGCCCAACGGCAACGACCCGAGGAAACTCACCATCATGCCCCAAAAAAATACACGGGTAAACTTCATACGTAAACTAAATTAGCGCTTCCTGGCTAAAACAGAGAGGGAAACTTTAACCGTTTTGCTTAAAACCGAGCTGTTTGACCCCACACCAAAATCAAGCCTGTTGATATCAAAAGTGCCTGTAAATAAATAGTCCTCATTTTTTGAGGTTGCCGTAAACGGGAAGGAAATGCTTTTAGTAATGCCATGCATGGTGAGGGTTCCGGTGAAGTAATACCAACCTCCTCCAATTTTGTTTGTTTTGTCAATTTTGGTCGACTTGATAACGATCGTTGGAAAATTTTCCTCATCAAAGTAGCTTGAAGATCGCAGATGTTCATCCCTGGTTCCGTTGTCTGTATCGATTGTTTTAACATCTACAGAAACATTCAGGCTGCTCTTTATTAAACTGGAGGGTATAAAATTAATATTGCCCTTTAATCCGTGTAAATCGCCGCCTGTATTGATTCCAAAATTTTTGATACTAAAATGAACTTTACTGCCCGCATCGTCAGGCATATAGACCTGTGTTTTCCCCTGAATGTAATAGGTCAGTAGGATGAACGAAAGGGCAAATTTTATCATGATGAAATTTTGAAAAACTACGATTCAAAATTAAGGCATTAATTTATCTGCCTTGCGGATCAGGCGGTAATGCTTTTTCGTTTTCAATAAAAATTGTATCCCCTTTAACAAAGGCCAGTAAGGAACACCGTGTTCATAATTGTACCTGCTGATCCTGAAAAGCACTTTCCAATGCATCAGTATTTCCCGGTATGCCCCTGCGAGTGTAAACCCCGTGTCATAAAAATGATTGGGTTCTGCGCCGCAGCCATTGTACTCAAGGATTAAAAAATTTTTACCATTCCTCAGGTCTTCCAGAGATGAGCACATGATGTCGTATCTCCCGTAATAAAAATCATTGATGTCAGTACTGATGGCATCAAATATTTGTACCAGTTTTTCATCAATTTCATGGTTCAGGTTTATGAAATGTGCCCCACGGTTATGGTTAGCCGCATAACTCAGCATATATTTTTCGCCCTGCGGAAGGATACTTTTAAAATTATTTCCGTGTTTGGCAGCAAGTTCCCCGGCTCTTTTGACAGCTTTGGGATTTTGCCGCACAAGTTCCTCTACGGTATGCACGCCGTCTCCTGTAACCTGTAAAGGAATTTTATGCAGGAAGCCGGTAACTACGCCCTTCGGCTGATCCGGGAAGCGATAATAAAAAGCGCTGACCTCCATCGGGTACGGGATCATTTCCTGGATAATATATTCAACAGTAATATTTTGATGGTATTTTTTAAGCTGGTCTTCGTTGTCGATCTTCCTGAGAAGAATGCCCTGTCCGGCCACCTCCGGCTTCACGATGAATGGATAATCTATGTGGTGTACTGATAACCTGCCGTAAATTTTTTTGAATTCCTCACCAGGAAATACATTGAAAGTGGCCGGATATAATTGCCTGGGGAGGAGATCATACATTTCCTTTTTTGGCTCCCCTTCCATTCCTCCAAAAGTTAATTTTGGATTGCTGGGGGTAAAGAACCAAACAGAGCCCGACCTGATGATGTACCACAACCAAACTGGAGCAATGGGCGCGTATAATATTTTGAATGGCCATTGCTCCCAGTTACCAATTTTCTGCAAATATTTCTTCACTCCTAGTTTTTAGATTCGCAAAAATATGTTATTAAAATTCAGAGGTTCAGTATATCAGAATTGTTGTTGTAATTTTAAATCCTCCATCAATCAAAACGCACATCATGCAGGTTCCCACTATGGCTGAGTTTGCCGGTAAAAGTGAAACTCCGGAAATATTATTTTGGGTGGGCTGTGCGGGAAGCTTCGATTTACGTGCACAAAAAATCACGCGGGCTTTTGCCGCGATCCTTGAAAGGATAGGAACCAGCTATGCCATTTTAGGAAAAGAAGAAATGTGCACAGGTGACCCTGCCAGGCGTGCGGGCAATGAATTTATGTTCCAGATGATGGCGTACCAAAATATTCAAACCCTGAATGGCTATGGGGTGAAGAAAATTGTTACCACCTGCCCTC
>JBDUCQ010000054.1:0-18307 GCA_040003385.1 Ginsengibacter sp.
AATCATTTTCTTAAACTATCACGATGAAAACAAGATATTCAAGTATCTGTGTAATATTATTATTGGTGACTAATCATTTAATAGCCCAGAACACAGCATCAAAAAATTCAGTTGTAACATTATCCGGTAAAATAACTGACGCAAAAACAGGAATGGCTTTACAAAGCGCAAGCGTTTATATTTCTGACTTAAAAGTAGGTACTACCTCAAACCAGGATGGAAATTATGTAATCCATAATCTGCCCCAGGGTACCTATTTGGTTGAAGCAGGTTATGCAACCTATAAAAATCTCTTAAAAACCATTACTCTTAATAAAAATACAATTCAGGATTTTGTAATGGATGTTTCTATCACAGAAATAAATGAGGTGGTTGTTACAGGCACTTCCCGGGCTACATCCATAAGAAGAAATCCTGTTCCAATTATTTCAATCAATAAACAATTTCTGCAACAAAATCTCAGCACCAATATTATTGATGCGATCTCAAAGGTGCCGGGGATTAGCGCAGTCACAACGGGTCCGAATGTTTCAAAACCATTTATCCGTGGGCTTGGATTCAACAGAATTCTTGCATTATATGATGGTGTTCGGCAGGAAGGACAGCAATGGGGAGATGAACATGGAATTGAAGTAGACCAGAACACAGTTGAAAAGGTTGAGGTGGTTAAAGGCCCTGCCAGTTTGATATACGGTTCGGATGCAGTTGCCGGGGTTGTTAACCTGTTACCACCCAATCCCCCTGCTGAAGGAAAGACCATTGGTGAGATTGCTAATGAGTATCAAACGAACAACAGGTTAATTGAAAATTCTGCTATGCTTGCAGGACATCAAAAGTCCTTTGTCTGGATGGGTAGGTTTTCACATAAGATGGCGACAAACTATCAGAATAAAATTGATGGACGTGTGTATAATACAGGATTCAAAGAAACGGATTTGAGCGGAATGATTGGAGTGAATCATTCATCCGGATTTTCACATCTCGGATTTTCAATTTTTAATGACCTCCAGGAAATACCTGATGGGGACCGGGATTCTGGCAGCCGCAGATTTACTAAACAAATCACAGAAGCAGATACTTTGAGGCCTATTGTACCGGATAATGAATTAACTACATACGATATTTCAACTCTTCATCAGCATGTTCAGCATTACAGAATCTATAATGCAAATAGTTTTAGAGTTGGTGGCGGCAGGCTCACACTTAATCTTGCATACCAAAAAAGTATAAGAAGAGAATATAGTCACCCTCAAATCTTTATACCTGGTTTATATCTTCTACTCAATACATTCTCCTATGACGTAAAATATAATTTTGCTGAGAAAAATGGATGGGGGGTTACTGCCGGTGTAAATGGGATGTATCAAAAAAATAATGCTGAAAAAGGAACAGAATTTATTATACCCTCCTATCAACAATTCGATGCAGGGCCATTTATTTTTATAAAAAAAACACTTAAGGATCTGGAACTCGCAGGAGGATTGCGATATGATGTCCGGTCATTTACGAACAAAGAACTATTCATCAAAACAGATTCTACTACTGGCTTTGATAAACCCGTATCCGGGAATGACATCTCGGGTGCAGACCAGCCTTTCTTTGCGTATAAGCAAACCTTTTCAGGAATAAGCGGAAGTTTTGGATTATCATACCGGTTCTCAGAACATATAAGTGGAAAGTTCAATATTGGAAGGGGCTTTCGGTCACCCAATATTTCTGAAATCTCTGCAAACGGTGTTCATCCCGGGACTAATACCTATCAGTTGGGCAATCTGAATTTTAAACCGGAGTTTAATTTACAGGAAGACTTGGGAATTACTTATACCACTCCTCATTTTTCTCTGGATGCTGAAGTATTTAATAATAATATCAATAACTATATTTTCAATTCAAAATTGTTGAACAGCCAGGGACAGGATTCAATCATTGTAACCGGCAATCAAACATTCCAGTTTTTGCAGGGGAAAGCACAATTATACGGTGCTGAATTAAGTCTTGATATACATCCGCATCCCTTAGACTGGCTTCATTTTGAAAATTCCTTATCCGTTGTATATGGCACTAGCAAAGGGGCAAGCGCCCTTTCTAAGATAAATGACAGTTCAAAATATTTACCATTTATTCCTCCGTTTCATACATTTTCTGAATTACGGGCTAACATAAAAAAAGTTGCCAATGGGGTGGTTAACGGGTTTGCGAAAATACAGCTTGAATATTATGCTGCTCAGAACAGGGCCTACCTGGCTTTTGGTACGGAAACCCCCACCTCTGCTTACAAACTGGTTAATGCAGGATTTGGAGTGGATATCGATAACAAAAAATCAACCAGTATTCTTTCATTTTCTTTCCTTGTAAATAACCTTTTTGATGTTGCATATCAATCACATCTTAACCGGCTCAAATACTTTGAACCATATCCTGACGATCCAAGACAATATCATGGTATCTACAACATGGGCAGAAACTTCAGTATAAAAATTCGTGTGCCTTTAAACTTTTAAGGAAAAAAAATAGAAATTTCGTAAAAATCAGCCCAGAGGAAATTATTCTGACTGATCTAATAAAATCATGTGCAGTATGTAAAACTAAAAAGGGTTTCGATGATAAAGTTCGGTAACCCACCAAAATATTTTGTTCACTATCAGTTTATAATTCTTCTCCTGTGAATATAAATTGTTTCATTCCGTAGTTCGATAATTAAATTCATTTTTTGGAAAGAAGAGTAGAAACTCGAGAGACTTAATTATTATACCTTCTATATCTTTTACCTTGTGCAACCCTACCTGTTCGTTTGTCCTTCGCCCTGCCCAGGATATATCCGCCACCTGCCCCAATAGCTCCACCAATAACAGCACCACCTACACTATGCGTAACTACTCCTCCAATAACAGCACCACCAACCCCACCAATGGTGGCATCCTTTGCAGCGGAACTAAATCCTTTGGGCTTGGTTGGAGCGGGTTCACTATAAGTACCATTGGATGTGGAAGTCCCATTAGAGTTATTATTTGCAGAAGGGTGATTATTTGTGGCTGCCGAATGTGCAACAGGTTTCACTGGACCAGTTGGAGCAACTGATGTTGGAGAAACAGGTGCCGCCACCCCTGAGGCGTGGTCAGTGGAATAGTTATTATTTAAGACATTGGATGTATCAAGAGGAACAATCTTTTGCGAATCCAGTTCACTTTGCCTGTTATGGCAGGACAGGAAGGTTGCTATCAATAATAATGTAAGTAATTTTTTCATAGTATTAAATTTGAGCGTTCAGAAATATATTTAAAAAAAGATAAGTCGTTAACCAGCATTTATGTTAACACGTGTTATGCCGGCCGTTACATTACCTGATTTTAAACCAGGTTTAAGTAATGTAACATTATTGGTACACAAACACGTATATCATTTACACGTATGCGTAGTGTTGCAAACGGTTATACTCGTAAAAAAGTATAGTTCCTATTATTATTTAAATTGTCAAAGTGATAGATTAGGGGTGAAATTGTAATTTTAGTAGCATACTTTGGGTTTAGAATTTCTTTCGCCGGATACCTTCAAATATCTTTTCTAAGTCCGGGGCTCAGTATTACCCTTACCTGTCAATTCTTTAAAAAGAAATTTTCCAGTTTGCGAATCTTATACTCCAGGATGTGTTTCTACACCCGTATTTTGAGAAAAGCATTAAAAAACACTTAGTGACACAAAAACAAGTGACATACCTTTTATTTTGTGATATTTATATATACAATCATTTACACAGATCGTATTTGTCAGCAAAACAAAATGGTACCTGCAAAATTTCTACAAGGTGGCGGCGAAATGGGAGAATTGATCCGCAGTTTCGATTGGAGTAAAACGCCCCTGGGTCCGCCTGAAACATGGCCCCAGAGTCTTCGTACTACGGTAAGCATTCTTCTTAATTCTAAATTTCCTATGTTTCTTTTTTGGGGCGAGGATCAAATATCTTTTTACAATGATGCTTTTCGACCCAGTCTCGGCAATGAGGGCAAACATCCTGCAATAGGCATGACATCTAAAAATGTTTGGCCGGAAATATGGCATATCATCGGACCAATGCTTGATAAAGTTATGTCTGGTGGTGCAATATGGAGCGAAGACCAACTTATTCCCATATTCCGGAATGGCAAGATAGAAGATGTATACTGGACATTCGGATACAGCCCTGTTTATAAAGAAGATGGTGATGTAGGTGGAGTGTTTGTTACCTGCACAGAAACTACTAAATCTGTCCTCGGCATTCAAAAACTGCTTATTTCGCAACAACGTTTTCAAAATCTTGTGAGTCAATCACCAGTAGGCATCATTGTTTTAATAGGATCGGAGATGAGGGTTGAGATTGTAAATGATTCATACGGAAGGTTAATTGACCGGACAACAGAAAACCTGCTGGGGAAAAACCTATTCGATATTATTCCTGAAGCTGCAGATCCTTATCGTGCAATACTGGATAAAGTAAGGTTAACCGGGGATTCTGTTTACATGTATGATCAATCCTATTTTGTTTATGTGAATGGACAAAAAAAAGAGGGTTATATAAACCTTGTTTACCAGCCTTATAAAGAAGATGATGGAATTATTACCGGTGTAATGGCTTTGTGCCAGGACGTGACTGAACAGGTAATCGCAAAAAAATCATTACAGTCTTCCGAAGAGCGTTTAAGGATAGCCTTGGATGCAGCAGAGCTTGGTAGTTTTGAACTGGATTATTCCAACCCTGATGAAATGATCACTTCAGATAGATTTAATGAGCTCTTCGGATTCGATCATTATGTTAAGCGGCATGAATTTGCATCCGTTATTCATCCCGATGATTTGTTCCTGAGAAATCATGCACATGAACAATCATTAAAAACCGGCAGACTTTTTTACGAAGTAAGAATAATAAAGGAAAATAAAAGAATAAGCTGGATAAGAGTCGTTGGTAAAGTGAAATTCAATACGGAAGGTAAACCTGAAATTTTGCTGGGAATTTTGCAGGACATCACAAAAGAAAAAGATCTCCAGGATCAAAAAGATAATTTTATAGCCATGGCAAGTCATGAGCTTAAAACACCTGTCACGAGTATTAAAGCATATGCCCAAATACTTGAACAAATGTTTTTACAAAAAGGGGACCATAAGGAAGCTGAAATGGTAAACAGGATGGATGGTCAGATCAATAAACTTAATAATCTTATTTCAGACCTTTTAAATATCACGCGTATAAATTCTGGCAGGCTTGAATATCATAGAACCAGCTTTGATCTTAATCACCTGGTAAATGAAATTATAGAGGAGTTGCAACGTACAACAGTTACGCATAAATTTATTGTTCACCCGGATGCTGATTTAACCGTACATGCCGACAGGGAAAGAATAGGGCAGGTAATAACAAATTTTATTTCCAACGCTATCAAATACTCTCCTGATTCGGAGGTTGTGTTTATCTCTACCCGGTTGATAGAAAAAGAAATAAGATTTTGCGTAAAGGACCATGGAATCGGGATCGCTGAGGGGAGTATTGATAAAGTGTTTGAATTATTTTACAGGGTTAATGATGAAAAGCATCAGTCTTTCCAGGGAATGGGACTGGGGTTATACATTTCTTCAGAAATAATTAAAAGCGAGGGCGGTAAAATATGGGTGAATAGTACGGTGGGAAAAGGATCCGAATTTTATTTTTCTTTGCCGGTTATTAAAATGGAAATGTCCTGACTTGATGGAAAAGAAAAGGTTGAAAGAATTTCTTGCAATTCACCAACTCACTACAACTCTTTGTTTTATTCTTATTAATTAATCTTTCTGGAGAAAACTAATGGCAGACCCTACGTTAAAAGAAAGATTTTCGGCTTTCAATAATATCCCCAGGTTTTTTAAAATTGTTTGGGAAACAAGTCATATACTTACGCTTACCAATGCGCTGTTGAGGGTTATCCGCTCCGCCATTCCGGTTGCAATTTTATTTGTCGGGAAGCTGATCATTGACCAGGTTATTCAAATCACTCATAATCCAGGAGCTTCTCTAACTCATATATGGCTTTTAGTTTCTATCGAGTTCGGGCTTGCAATTCTTTCAGATGCTTTGAGCAGGGCCACAAACCTGGTGGATAGCCTGCTGGGGGATTTATTCTCCAATCATTCTTCCATCAAAATTATGCAGCATGCTTCTTCACTGGACCTTGACCAGTTTGAAGATTCTGTTTTTTATGATAAACTGGAAAGAGCAAGGCAGCAAACAGTTGGGCGCACCGTTTTGCTTTCCCAGGTATTAAGCCAGGTACAGGATTTAATTACTATGGTTTTTTTGGCTGTAGGCCTGGTTGTTTTTAACCCCTGGTTAATCTTACTTTTATTTATTGCCGTTTTACCTGCATTCATGGGTGAATCTTATTTCAACGATAAAACGTATTCCCTGAGTCGCAGCCAAACGCCTGAACGCAGGGAATTGGATTACATCCGGTACGTTGGTGCAAGTGATGAAACAGCCAAAGAGGTAAAAATATTTGATCTTTCCGGTTTTTTGATTAGTCGTTTCCGGCAGCTATCCGGTAAATTTTTTAAAGCCAATAAAGATCTTGCCGTCAAAAGGTCAATATGGGGTACGCTGTTTTCTTTACTCGGCACGATAGGATATTATGGGGCTTTTATTTATATAATCTCTAAAGCAGTAGCAGGAAAGATCACGATTGGTGACCTAACTTTTCTGGCAGGTTCCTTCAGGCAGTTAAGAAGCTTATTAGAAGGAATACTTTCCCGGTTTACAACCGTTTCTCAAGGTGCTATTTATTTAAAAGATTTCTTTGATTTCTTTGAGATTCAGCCAAAAATCAAATTATCTCCGAATGCACGTCCATTCCCTAAAAAAATCAAAGATGGTTTTACTTTTGAAAATGTTGGATTTAAATATATCAACTCCGACAGCTGGGCTAACCGCTACTTAAATTTTACGCTACGCTCAGGTGAGAAGCTCGCGCTGGTGGGAGAAAATGGTGCAGGCAAAACCACCCTGGTTAAATTATTAGCACGGCTTTATGACCCAACCGAAGGAAGGATATTATTGGATGGTTATGATCTGAAAGATTATGACGTTGGTGAATTACGGAAACATGTAGGAGTAATCTTTCAGGATTACATAAGATACCAAATGACAGTTTCACAGAATATCGCGGTAGGTGATATCAGTCAGAAAGAAAATCGCGAACTGATCATTGCTTCATCAAAACAAAGTCTTGCTGACATCCTGATACAAAAATTACCTGGAAAATATGAACAGCCACTGGGAAAACGGTTTAACCAGGGCGTTGAACTTTCTGGTGGCGAATGGCAAAAGATTGCGCTTGCGAGAGCTTATATGAAGGATGCACAACTGCTCATACTGGACGAACCCACTGCGTCGTTGGATGCGAGAGCTGAATATGAAGTTTTTCAAAGGTTTGTTGAATTAACAAAGGGGAAAACAGCCGTATTGATATCTCACCGTTTTTCTACCGTGCGAATGGCTGACAGGATTTTGGTATTGCATAAGGGAGAGTTGGTTGAGTCAGGAACTCATGAAGCATTGATAAATCAGAATGGACGGTATGCCGAGCTATTTAAATTACAGGCGTTGGGATATCAATAAGCATCACATTCAATAATTTTGTTCTAGTGCCTTGGGTTTTTTAATAAATTATGCTTCTATAAATTTTAATAAATTAACTCAAAGGCCTCTTTTGCTGTTTTTACAATTGATTCTCATCTCAAATTTTCGAAAGTGTAAGAATAAGATTGAATTTAATGCGTTACACAAACGATCATCTATAACTTTACACTATCATGCTAATTGTATATTTAATTTAAATCTCATACGTTTTGGTGTGATTGTTGTGACCGGTAAATAGCCCAATTGACCTTAACATCTACTTATGAGCAAAATACTTGTGGTTGATGACGATACCGACATTTTAACGGTAGTTGAGATCCTTTTAAAAATGAATGATTTTTCTGTCCAAACCCTCTCGAGATGGGAAGACATTTCTACTGCTATTCACAATTTTTCTCCCGATTTGATTTTGCTGGATGTTGCGCTCGGAGGTGCAGATGGCCGCGAAATTTGCAAGAAATTAAAAAACTCGGACGAAACCCAGCACATCCCGGTTATTCTTTTTTCAGCTCAATATAACCTGGTAAACAATATCAAAGAATGTATGGCAGACGGTCTGGTGACCAAGCCATTTGAAACAACTTATTTACTTGAAACAATTAGGAAAAATATTGCCTGATCATTGTGATACAATAGACTCTTGGCATCAATTTGATATGTTCTTATTCAATTGAAAAAAGTGTATACATAGGAAATCATTGGCTACAACCTTCAACCTGGAAACTATTCAGCTAAATAGATCAATCTCTTTTTGAACCATCTCTTTTTACGAAACGAAGGTATTTCTTGTTATCGTTTTGTCATTTGTTTTTTCTTAAAGGTGATGAATTAAATTTTCAGGTAAAAGATTTCTGTATCGGTATATCCAAAGAAGACTAGGCTTTTGTATTTGACAGGTTACAGAACGAAGGAAATGCCGGTCCTCATTTCCGGGTTTAGCCTGGGACTCTACATTTGCAAAGACATTATCAAACGTCACAATGGGACAATCTGGGTGGAGAGTGAAGAAGATGGGACCTCTTTTTATTTTACACTGCCTGTAAGTGTACCGGATATTCAGAATGAAATACAATGAGGGCTCATCACTATCATTAAATTTCGCTGAAGTAATTTCCTAAAAATTCCTGGTGTTCTTCATTCAATAAATCACCGCAATCCATGCATCATCTTTCTTAATTTAAATGAAAGAAGGAAAAGTATGATCGCTGCAATTCCGGCAAAGGCAACAAAGATCATAAAGTAGGTGTGTAAATTATCGATCGTAATTCCTAACAAGACGGGTTTGGGTCCCGTTGATTTCGGATCAGGATACAAGGAGCTCATGGTTCCCGCCAGCTTATTTCCAGTTGCAATTGCCATGAACCAAATACCCATCATCAAAGAGGTAAATCTTCCAGGGGTTAACTTATTTACCATCGATAACCCGATGGGACTTAAAAAAAGCTCACCCACTGTATGTAAAAAATATAAACCGGTCAGCCATAAAATACTAACCTGTACCGCCGGATTCCCTGTTGTGCCGAAAGCAATGAACAAAAATCCAAGCGCCAAAAAGCCCAAACCCATTGCTTGTTTCATGGGGGCCGGTGGTTCTATTCCCCTTTTACCAAGCTTGCCCCACAAAGTGGCAAAGATGGGTGCAAGGATAACTATAAAGATGGGGTTGAAACTCTGAAACCAGCTCGCCGGCATCTCCCAGCCAAATACGTGACGGTTTGTTTGCTCATTGGCAAAAAATGTAAGAGAAGCTCCTGCCTGCTCAAAACACATCCAGAAAAAAATCACAAAAAGCATGATGATGATGATTACTGTAAGCCTGGATTTTTCAACCTTGGTCAATGACCTGTCAGTGATGATTGAAAAAGGGAGGACCAGTGTCATTGCGTAAATCGCAGAACCCCATATGTCCACATCCAGGGCAAAATGGAGAATACACCAGGCGCCTATTATTGATGCAACGATAACTATTATTTGTGTACTGCTGAATCCTGTAAGTCCTGATTCGGGCAGCACGGTATCTTTCAATTTATTAGCGTGTGTGCCTATGGGTTCGCCGGTTGCTGACACCACGTATTTGTCTTTGGTGAAATAAAATGTAACAAGGCTGATCAACATCCCTACACCTGCCGCAAAAAATCCCCACTTAAAATCCACGTGCTCACCGAGGTAGCCACAAATCAAAGGAGAAAGAAATGCACCAGCATTGATACCCATATAAAATATTGTATAGGCTGCATCTTTTTTACTGTTGTCTCCTTCGGGATACAACTGACCCACCATGGTGGAAATGTTTGGCTTAAAAAACCCATTACCAAAAATTAAAAATGCAAGCCCCGTCCAGAGGATCGTGGTAGCAGCAGCGGAGCCGGAACTCATGGAGGCGCACGCAAACAGCGTAAACTGTCCTATGGCCATTAAGATCCCACCCACAAAAATGGATTTCCTGTTTCCCCAGTACCGGTCGGCCATATAACCCCCCAATAAGGGCGTTAAATAAACAAGCCCGGTATAGCTGCCATAGATATTTGATGCGTAAGCTTTATCGAACAGTAGTTTATCTGTCATGAACAGAACAAAAATGGCCCTCATTCCATAATAGCTGAACCGCTCCCAGAACTCGGTTGCAAAAAGTACATACAGTCCCTTGGGGTGCCCGCGTTTTTCAACAGCTTGTTGCATATGGTTTTTTTTCGTTAGATGTGATATCCGTTAATATTGTAAAATACAGATAAATCTCATGTGATGTTATCGGCGTTGGAGTTATTTTACCGAATCAACTATGTTTACAGAATTGAAAATGCTATTTTTGAAATCCAATATCGAAATTGAAATGCGTAACGTGGTGAAAAAGCATTTCGCTGTAACCCTCTTAACACACACAAAATGAACATTCTTCTACTTGGCTCCGGAGGACGTGAGCACGCTTTCGCATGGAAGATCAAACAAAGCAAACTCTGTACTAATTTATACATCGCTCCCGGTAATGCGGGTACGCTTGAATTGGGCGAAAACCTGGAAGTAAAGCTTGACAATTTTGACGCGATAAAAAAAATCTGCATTAAAAAAAAGATCGGCATGGTGATCGTAGGACCTGAAGATCCTCTTGTTGCCGGCATTTGCGATTTTTTTAAGAATGACAAAGCACTTCAGAAAATTCACTTTATAGGACCTTCCCGGGAAGCTGCGAAACTTGAAGGCAGCAAGTCTTTTGCGAAACATTTCATGCAGAGAAATCAAATTCCCACAGCGGCTTTCAGGGAATTTGACGAATTCAATTACACAGACGGGATTGAATACATCAGGAAACATTCCCTTCCTGTTGTTTTGAAGGCAGACGGCCTGGCGGCAGGCAAGGGCGTGCTCATTTGCCAGAATCACATTGAGGCAATGAGCGAATTTGAACTGATGATACAGGAATACAAATTCGGAGAAGCCGGGAAGAAAGTGGTTGTTGAACAATTTTTAAAGGGGATTGAGCTGAGTGTGTTCGTGCTCACAGACGGAAAGAACTATATGCTGTTGCCTGAAGCAAAAGACTATAAACGAATTGGCAGGGGGGATACCGGGTTGAATACGGGGGGTATGGGCGCGATCAGCCCGGTGCCATTTGCGAGTGACCCATTTATGCAAAAGGTCATCACCAAAATCATTGAGCCTACGATTGCAGGATTGCAGAAAGAAAAGCTCGAATACAAAGGCTTTATATTTTTCGGGCTCATTAAGGTAGAAGATGAACCGATGGTGATTGAGTACAATTGCCGGATGGGCGACCCTGAAACTGAAGTGGTGATGCTGAGGCTAAAAAATGACCTTGTTCAATTATTTACTTCCACCTCACAGGGACGAATAAGCGAAGAAACGGCGTTGATCGACGAGCGGGCCGCAGCGGCTGTCATTGCAGTAAGCGGCGGCTACCCCGGCGATTATGAAAAAGGCAAAGTCATCGATTTCGGATACCTGGAAAACCCGGAATCCCCTAAAAGTGTAGGCCCCGATGGAGGGGTTGTTGTATTTCATGCAGGAACAAAAAAAGATAAAGACGGGGTGGTTACAAACGGCGGTCGAGTGCTGGCTGTTTCTGCATTGGCGGATACCCTGGCAGAAGCGATAGAATTGTCGAAAGAAATCCTGGCACAGATCCATTTCGATGAGATGTATTACAGGGATGACATCGGTTATGAATTCATAGGGTAACAGGACAACATCTGTGTGAATAACACGTTCATATGTCTGTAAAAGTATTTTTCAAAAACATTACATATCAAATGTTTACCATTGTTAATTCGAATTATTTCCTTCAACTTTGCAGGCATTAATTACTTATCAATTCTTACCCCTTAACACATGGGCCTTTTTAATTTTTTTACTCAGGAAATTGCAATCGACCTCGGTACTGCAAATACCCTGATCATACACAATGATGTGGTGGTTGTGAATGAACCCTCTATTGTTGCTTTGGACAGAAATAATCCAAAGAACATCCTGGCGGTTGGTAAAAAAGCATTGATGATGCATGAAAAAACCCACGAGAGCATTAGAACAGTTCGCCCGCTGAAAGATGGGGTGATTGCAGACTTTAACGCGGCGGAGCTTATGATCAGGGAGATGATCAAAATGATCTATCCTAAAAAGCCATGGTTTCCTCCCAGCTGGCGCATGATGATCTGTATTCCCAGCAGCATCACGGAAGTTGAAAAAAGAGCCGTAAGAGACAGTGCGGAACAGGCGGGTGCCAAAGAAGTTTACCTGCTTCATGAACCGATGGCGGCAGCACTTGGGATTGGTATTGACGTTGAAGAACCAGTGGGAAATATGATTATAGATATTGGCGGAGGAACAACAGGGATTACCGTGATTGCATTGGCTGGTATCGTTTGTGATCAATCGATTCGTATTGCAGGGGATGAATTTACGGCCGATATTATGGAAGCCCTGAGACGTTACCACAGCCTGCTGATTGGCGAACGCACGGCTGAACAGATAAAAATACAGATCGGTGCTGCTATGAAAGACCTTGAAAACCCTCCGGATGATATCCCTGTCAATGGCAGGGACCTGGTAACAGGGATACCAAAGCAAATACAAGTGAGCTACCAGGAAGTTGCCGAAGCACTTGATAAATCCATTTTTAAAATTGAGGAAGCCATACTGAAGGCATTGGAAACTACACCACCGGAGCTGGCTTCAGATATTTATCGCCGCGGTTTGTACCTTACAGGCGGAGGCGCGTTGTTGCGGGGCCTTGATAAAAGGATTGCAGCCAAGATCAAACTTCCCGTACACATAGCCGATGATCCCCTGAAAAGCGTGGTGAGGGGAACAGGCATAGCTTTAAAGCATTATGACAGGTATCCCTTTGTGATGAGATAAGGATTTCTGCAAGGCATGGGTTTAAGTTGTGCTCCTCTTTTTATCGCCGTACTCACTCATTGTATTTTTTTAAAGGGATTTATAAATGAAAATATCCTTGTCAATTGCGTAACATCTTTCTCTTCATCCGAAGATATTTCAACCTCCTCTTCTTTTTGATTCTCCAGGGGTTTTGCCTTTACATGCTGTTTAATTATAACCGTTACCACCAGGCTGCGTTGATGAATGTTGCCAATGAATACACGGGAAAAATTTTTAAACAGTACAATGATGTTGAATATTATTTCAAGCTTAAAAAAACCAATGATTCACTTGTAAAAGCCAATGAAAGACTATACAATAAATTAAGGCAGGATTTTGAGGTTCCGGACACGGTTAAAAAAATTGTGATTGATTCAATTAAAGTCGATTCACTTGAAACCTTCAGGAAATATTTGTATATGCAGGCAAAAGTGATTGGCAATTCTGTGGATCTTCCAAATAATTACATCCAGCTAAGCCGTGGTATCCAACAAGGCATTTCAAGGGACCTGGGGGTAACCGATGCAAATAATGCAGTGGTAGGAACGGTAATTGATGCGAGCAACAATTATGCAGTTGTCATGAGCCTTCTGCACCGGCAAAGTAATGTGAGCGCCAAATTAAAAAAATCGGGCCATGAAGGCAGTGTGATCTGGGATGGGGAGCCAAACATCGTATTGCTGAAAGGAATTGCGAAAAGCGTTCCGGTAGTAAAAGGCGATTCAGTGGTAACAAGCGGTTTCACGGAACGGTTTCCGTATGGTTTACTCATCGGCACAGTAACAGACGTAATTAAAGAAACCAACACCAACATGCTGACGCTGAAATTAAAAACTGCAGCAGACTTTTATAATCTCCAGTTTGTGAATGTGATCAACAATTTAAAAAAGGAAGAACCCCAGCAACTATTAAAGAAAGTGAAGAAAACAAATGAGTAACCTGGTTAAAAATATCATTCGCTTCATATTTTTTATTTTCGTACAGGTGTTTGTACTGAACCAGGTTCCCCCTCTCCACCAGCTGGTAAATCCGTATATCTATTTTTTATTTATTTTATGGCTACCCTTCAAAATTGGAAGGCGTTCCCTGATGCTGCTTGCACTGGCGCTGGGAATGTGCCTTGACTTTTTTACAAAGACGCCCGGCTTGCACGCGGCACCTTGTGTATTGATTGCATTCTTACGCCCTTTTTTGATCAATGTCCTGGTAAGTCATGAAGGCACTGAAGCCAATTATGAGGAGCCTTCTATAAAGAGTATGGGATTTGTACCTTATTTCACACTGGTGTTGATACTTACTTTCATTCATCACGCCTTTCTCTTTTTATTGGAGGCATTGCAATTTGCAGGTGTATGGTATTTTATTGTAAAAACATTTTTATCTCTCGCGATCAGTTTATTGCTGATTTTGATAGTTGAATTATTATTTGTCCGCAAGCAAAGATTTAGGACAAATACTGCATAGACATATTAAATTTGCATTACAAACGTTATTGCATAAAGCCTCCTGCTTTTTTCACCCCAAATATTCATTCAATCATTGCCTGTTTTTAACCAGCCACGGAAAAATATCATAAGCCTCATATTTGTTGTGATGTGTTTGGTGATCATTCTCCAGCTATTCAACCTCCAGATTTTGAATAAAAAGTATTCGATCATGGCAGATGAACAGGGAAAGTTCCGCAAAGTGATCTACCCTGACAGGGGAATACTATACGATCGCAAAGGGAGGGTCGTGCTTCAGAATACGATTATCTATGATCTGATGGTAACGCCTTCAAAACTGAAAGGGATGGATACAGTTTCGCTTTGCAGGATTCTTGATATTGATACTGCAGAGTTCAGAAAAAGAATTGTTTCGGCAATCATTAAAAATAAAAGCTATCGGCCATCTATTTTCGAGGCTCTGTTGTCCGATGAAAAAATTGCCCGCCTGAATGAAAGCATGTACAAATTTGTACCGGCATTTTACCTGCAGGAAAGGCCGGTCAGGGATTACCCTTTTGATGCTGCCGGAAATATTCTCGGGTATCTCTCTGAGGTAGACACTTCATTCTTAAACAGGCACCAGGGTGAAGGGTACCAGATCGGCGATTACGCCGGTAAAACAGGTTTGGAACGTAGTTATGAAAAAGTACTGATGGGACAAAGGGGGATTGAATTCTGGAAAAGGGACAATAAAAACAGGCTAACCGAAAGAATGGAAAAGGGCAGATATGATACTGCTGCTGTTGCCGGCCAGAATATGCACATGTCCCTGGACATCGAACTCCAGATGCTTGGTGAAAAATTAATGGAAAATAAAGTAGGGGCGATTGTAGCACTAGATCCTCAAACCGGGGGTGTATTGGCAATGGTGAGCACCCCTTCATACCGGCCAAAATTGTTGACAGGTGCGGAAAGAAAAAAACACTACGCCGAATTGTTATTAGATCCCAGGTTGCCGATGATCAACAGGACTGTGAATGCCTATTACTCACCCGGATCGACGTTTAAAACTTTGCAGGCATTGATAGGCCTGCATGAAGGCATGATCACTACCGGTTTCAGGGTAGCCTGTTCGGGTGCATTTTATGGATGTGGAACTGGCCGCCCAATGAAATGCCTGGATCGTGGTGTATTCAATCTGCGCAGTGCCATCACTGTTTCAGACAACACTTACTTTGCCACAGTTATGCAAAGGGTGATCAACAACCCCAAATATCCGGACGTTGAAACCAGCCTGGCCAATTGGGACAGGTACATGTATGCTTTTGGTCTTGGCCATAAATTGGGCATTGATGTGCCATCAGAGAAAAGAGGGAACATTCCCACACCCGCACTTTACAACAAAGAATATGGTGTAAAGAGATGGAACTATTGCAATTTCCGATCGGTAAGCATCGGGCAGGGTGAAGTATTGGTAACTCCGTTACAGGTGGCCAATGAAATGGCCTATCTCGCCAACAATGGATGGTACAAAACCCCCCACATGATCGATTCGATAGAAAATGGCGATACGTACCACATGCTTGACAGCTTTCAAATACAACATACCACCATTGACATTCCTGACAGCGTTTTTGAAGCTGTGCACGATGGCATGCAGGGTGTGATGGAAACGGGTACGGGGCAATATGCAAAAGTTCCCGGTGTAATCGTGTGCGGAAAAACCGGTACTGTGGAGAATTCATATAAGGGAGTGAAACAAAAAGATCATGCTTTTTTTGCTGCCTTTGCGCCACGTGATAATCCAAAAATTGCAATTGCTGTGATTTGCGAAAATGCAGGCTTCGGCGCAACTTCGGCCGCACCCATCGCGAGCCTCATGATAGAGAAATACCTTAAGGATTCCATTGCAGGACCGGATCGCAAAGCTAAAATTGAAGAGTTGTCGAAGTTGAACCTGATGCCACCACGGATATTTAAGGAACTCCGTTACCGCGACTCTTTGATGCACGCGCATGATACATCCTACCTGATTGAAAAAGGATACCTGCGGGTATTAAAAGATACCATGGGACTGGACGAAGAAGATGAAACAGAATCTTTGGACAAACTGAGGAAAGCCAAACAAAAAGAAGACCTGCAAAAAAATAATATTCCGAAGCAAAAGGGAGACAGTGTATCACATACGGAAGCTGTAATGCCTGATGAAAAAAAGAAACCGTCAGCGTCAGACACCACAAGGGAAAATTAGAATTCATGCGTAATGAAGCGGCCATATCGAAAGGGATTGACTGGACCATAGTATGGCTGTACATCATTTTGGTATCGATTGGTTTCCTTTGTATTTTTTCGGTTGAACATACAACACAGGAAAATATTCTAAAAAATCTTGCAGGGCTTAAAAAAAATTATTCAAAGCAATTATTATTTATCGGCATATCCGGTGTAGTAGCCATCTTCATCCTGTTAACAGACAGTAAGTTTTTTACCGCTACCGCCAACATCAGTTATGCATTCGGTATTTTGTTGATGATGCTCACGTTTGTGATCGGGAAAAACATCAATGGATCGAAATCGTGGATACCACTGGGATTTTTTAACCTGCAACCTGTTGAAACCTGTAAAATTTTCACCGCACTTGCCTTGTCCAAATACCTGTCACGGCCAGAAACAGACTTCAAAACAACTCGGTCCCAATTGATAGCAGCCGGGATCGCATTGGTTCCGGTGATGTTTTCGATCATGCAGAATGAAACGGGTCTTGCACTGGTTTATTTTGCCTTGCTGATACCAATGTACCGCGAAGGTTTACCCGCAATTTACCTGGTCATCGGATTCTCTTTTGCCATCCTGATCGTAGCCACAATCCTGGTAGAAAAAAATATGCTGGCCATTATCCTTACGGCCATCGCGGGCTTTGTGATCTACATGATGCGCAAAACCATCAAAAGAAATAAGCCTCTTTTGCTGCTGATCGTAGGAATTTGGGTGCTCTGCGTGAGTATCCAAAGATTTGCGGTTCCTTACATTTTTAAAAGTGTGTTGCATCCTTACCAGGTGGAGCGGATCTTAAATACATTCGGAGTGGATTATGTGCCCGATAGTGATATCAGTGCTAAAAAACTTGATGAGCAGAAGCAGAAAGAGCAGCAGAACACTAAAAAATTAAAGAAGGATAAAGAAAATTATAATGTAAAACAATCAAAGATCGCAATTGGATCCGGTGGCTTCTGGGGCAAAGGATTTTTGAAAGGCACACAAACGCAGGGTGATTTTGTCCCGGAACAACATACTGATTTTATTTTTACATCCGTCGGAGAAAATTTTGGTTTCTGGGGAAGCGCATTACTTGTAATGATATACCTGTTTTTTTTATTGAGGATTTTGTTTGTTGCAGAAAGGCAGCGGAGTACCTTCAGCCGGGTATATGCCTTCAGTGTTGCCGCTATTTTATTCTTCCATATTACAGTGAACATTTGTATGACCATTGGTCTTGCTCCCGTAATCGGGATCACATTGCCACTTTTAAGTTATGGCGGTTCTTCTCTGTTGACATTTACCATCCTCATATTTATTTTAATACGGCTTGATGCAGATAGGAATATGGTGTTAAGGTGAAGCCAGTCCGGCCCATCCCCACAAACTTACATTCTGTCAACGAACCCACTGAAGCCCCTTCCCGAAAGGAAGGGGAAGAAGGACTTCATCCACCAATTTATAGAGACAGATTTATTAATATGAAGAGAACACTTTCACCACCCTTTCCTTTCGGGAAGGGGCTTCTTCCATATTACGGTCAACATTTGTATGACCATTGGTCTTGCTCCCGTAATCGGGATCACATTGCCACTTT
>JBDUCQ010000166.1:0-5377 GCA_040003385.1 Ginsengibacter sp.
TTCATTCATTCTAACAATACGGCCATTGTGCTTTTTACCGTCAATACTTTTGATCATTTTGCCGGCTACACTTTTATCGATCTCTACCCATGCATTCATTTCACGGAGGTCAATTTTGCCAAGCATATCCTTCTTCAGGTCACTTTCATCCAAAATAAATTGCAGGAAGCTTGCTTTGTAAAAACCATCCTTAGTGCCGAGGTTGATGAACAACCGGGTGAAGCCGTTGTCGCGGGAAGTAAATGTGCCCCTTTCCCTTCTGCCTCCCATATCGCGGTTATTGTTATCCGGGCGTCTTTCCCTGAAATCTGTTTTTGTATTCAGGTCTTCGGCATTTTTATAGTACTTCAGAAAATGGTTGAATTCCAGCGCTGCCACCCTTTTTAAAACGTCTTCTTTGCTAATGTCTGCAAACTTTACCTGCAGGTCGGGCAAATAGGTTTCGTATTCGCCATGAGATGTATCGGCCTGCATCAGCTTGTCCATGAAATGAAAAAACTGCTTACGGCAAACATCCTTACCACTCGGAATATCGAGGCGGTGGAAAGGTGCATTGATCATTTTTTCAATCTGCCTGATCTTATAGGTTTCCCGGCTGTGGCATATCGATATACAGATGCCGCTCTTGCCCGCACGTGCTGTCCTGCCACTTCGGTGGGTATATACTTCCATGTCGTCCGGCAATTCATAATTGATCACATGGGTGATGCCTTCTACATCGATGCCCCGCGCGGCAACATCCGTGGCGATCAGCATCTGGATGCTCTTCTGCCTGAACCGCAGCATCACCTTATCCCTTTGCTGCTGTGTAAGATCGCCGTGCAGCGCTTCTATGTCATATCCTTCTTTTACCAGCCGCTCAGTTACCTCCTGCGCATCTGCCTTGGTACGCGTAAAAATAATGCCATACATCCCCGGGTTGAAATCTACAAGCCGTTTTAATGTTTCATAACGCGAATGTGCCGGGGTGATAAAATATTGGTGGTCGATATTTACGTTGGCAGTATTTTTCTTTCCCACAGTCACTTCCTGCGGATTTTTCATGAAATTTTTAGAGATCGCTTTTACCTCTGCCGGCATCGTGGCACTGAACATCCATGTGCTTTCTCTATTCACCGTATTTTTCAGTACAAAATCAATGTCATCCCGGAAGCCCATGTTGAGCATTTCGTCGGCTTCATCCAATACTACATACTTAACTTTTTGCAGGTCGATGGCCTTTCTTTCGATCATGTCAATCAACCGGCCGGGAGTGGCCACCACGATGTGGACCCCTTTTTTTAAGGCCCTGATCTGCATCACAATAGATGCACCACCATAGACAGGTTCAGCAACTGCGCCCCGCAGGTATTTTTTATAGTCCTGCAGGTCATTGCATATCTGTAAGCACAATTCCCGGGTAGGACAAACAATCAGTGCCTGTGGGTATTTTTTAGAAGTATCTATCAATTGTAACAAGGGCATTCCAAAAGCAGCCGTTTTTCCGGTACCTGTTTGTGCCAAACCAACGAAATCGGTGGTTCCTGACAGTAAGATGGGAATGGCTTTTTCCTGTATCGGGGTAGGCGTTTCAAATCCTAAATCCGCAATCGCATGCACCAAATGTTCATTCAAACCTAACCCTTCAAATAAATTCATGTAACTATTTTTCTTTATGAGGCGCAAAGGTAAGCTTTTAGCCTGAAAGAGTGGTTCAGGTTGCCCCAAATCAGGTCAGCTCAATTGAACTTCGGTTCATTTTTTACCCTACATTTGACTGGTTAATGTCATCTGTTAAATTCCCAACTACCGGTGAATCTCAAAAGTATCATATTCTTTTTTTCTTTCCTTTCATCGCTATGTTCTTTTGGCCAGGTGCAATCCGATAAGATCTTACTGGATTCTTTAAAGAAAAATGACGAGCTGTTCAAAATGCTTGAATCGTTTTATAAACCTTCCAGCTACCTGCAGGTCAGTGTTGGAGTTACCAATAAATCATTCGGGCTCAGGAATGAAGCTTTGAATGATTTGCAAACTGCCAGTCAAATTATTG
This sequence comes from Ginsengibacter sp., assembly GCA_040003385.1. Taxonomy (GTDB): domain Bacteria; phylum Bacteroidota; class Bacteroidia; order Chitinophagales; family Chitinophagaceae; genus Ginsengibacter. The sequence continues at coordinate 2,033 of JBDUCQ010000166.1, forward strand.
GAACTCCTTCAGCTGCTTATTACCACAAGTCAGGGCTGGGGATTGCATGGACTGGCTTTTTATCCCATCAAAAAGGAAGTACCAGTCTATACCAGCATTCAGTAACACCCTCATTTGAGTTCATCACCAATAAAAATTATTACGCCGCAATTTCGTATACACATTATTTCCTGCGCAACCTTTATGATCCCCTGGGATCACCGGTGCAAAATGATTTTTATGGTTCATTCATTTTAAAAAAAATGTGGCTAAGGCCGGGACTGACTGTTAATTATTCCACTGGAAAATACAGTGAGATCTTTAAGGTCGACACGATATTCAGGCGTCGCAACGAAGACGTGATGGTTCAATTCATGGATACCATGCACTCCAGCCTGCGATCATATTCAGCAAGCGCATTGGGGGAACATTCATTTAAAAGCTACGGACTTTTTTCACATCGTGATGCGGTGATCCTCACCATGCAGGCGATGGTCAATTTTAGTTATACCAATTTCACGGTAACACACAACTCAGGCATCGACAAGCTTTCCCTCTCAAAAAAGAAAATAAAGAAATTCAGGAATTCCATCCAGCCCGGGAGTGCTGCACTGAAGGCGGAATCAATCGGGTTGAATCTCTATTGCAATTATCTCCTGGGAAATCTTATCATCACACCCACATTGTATGCTGATTATTATTTGTCCCCTACAGACACCAACCGGTTTTCGGAAATCTTAAATCTATCCGTTGGCTATCGTTTTTAACACCACTTAACAAAATATTAGAACATAAAATTTTATTATTGGTATGTATATTGAAAATCATCAATAAACCAAATACGATTTTATGAAAACTAAGCTTATCTCTCTTGTGTCACTGTTGTTGTTTTTTTCCGCTTCTTATTCACAGTCTTTTACGGTGGGGATAAAGGGCGGTGTGAGCATTAACAAGATCACCGGCAAATCTTTTAAGGAACAATTTACTTATGGCTATCATGTGGGAGGATACGCCACCCTTGGCCTGAGCAAAAAATTTGCAATTCAACCGGAGGTTCTGTTCAGCCAGCTCAGTACGGATACTTCTTCACAGTTCAGCTCTATTTACCAGTTTAATCACATCAACAATATCAAGCTAAGTTATTTAAGCATTCCAATTGTTCTCAATTACAATGTGAGCAATTTGCTGGCCTTACAGGTGGGCCCGCAGTTTGGAGTGCTGATCAACCAGGATAAAAATTTATTGCAGAACGGGGGAGAAGCATTTAAAAAAGGAGACTTCGCCATGCTGGGCGGTCTCCAGTTAAAATTGTTGAAGTTCCGTGTGTATGGCCGCTATGTGATCGGTTTGAACAACCTTGATAACATCGGTAACAAAGATGATTGGAAAAGCCAGAGCATCCAGCTGGGTGTTGGCATCAATTTATGATCAGCGGATTTTTGTGGTCGTTCCATCCACATTTAATTTGATGATAGAAGAAGGTGGAACTGAAATATTTTCATCCTGCCGGTGTTGAACCACATAGTCAACACCGTTTTTTATTTCTTGGCTGATGTCTTCGAAAGACTGCGGGGTGGCACTGCCGGAAATGTTTGCCGATGTAGACACCAGGGGATTGTGGAACTGCCCGATCAGCGTTTTACAAAAGTTGTCTCTTACGATCCTGATGGCAATGGAGCCATCATCATTGACTAAGTTCAATGGCAGGTTGGCTGCCTTTTGAAACACAATGGTAGTTGGATTTGCAGATTGTGTTATTTCTTCCACCCTGTTTGCGTCTACCCCTTCTGTGTATTTTAAAACGTCACTTGTATCCGCCACCAGGATGATCATGCTCTTTTCCCGGCTTCTCTTTTTTAAGTCGTAAACTTTATTGACTGCCATTTCGTTCTGGCCATCACAGCCAATTCCCCATATGGTATCGGTGGGATACAATATCAGTCCGCCGTTTTTTAAAACCGCCAGGCAATTGCTGATATCTTTTTGGAAATTCATGGATGATTTTTTTTCCGGGCATCCAGCAATTCTCTTAAACGAGCATATTTCAAAAATGTGTAGTGAGCATACAGGCTGGCTGCAACTAATCCAGCATATCCATCCAGGAAGCCTCCACGAAATATAAAATTACGCAGCAATGAAAACCTTCTTACAAACAGGATTTTCATCTTTGATACTTTTCGCCCCTGGTTAAAATATTTTTGTGCGCCGAGCATTGCGTATCCAGACATTTTATGATTGAAATCAGCCAGGTCTTTCATCGTATAATGAAGAACATTGCCTTCGAGTTTACGGTGTGAAAAATTACCGGGGATTACCAACTTCTCATGAACCTCTTCATGGCCCCATTTTACGTGTTTCTTATTAAAAAGTATGACGCTGGTGCTTTTAAGGTAGCCTCCATGCCTGAGGCAATGTTCACCAATAAAATTTTTAAAGTCTGCTTTGTAAACAATCGTTTCCTGTTCAAGCCTGAGCGCAAGGAGGTTTTTTTTCAATGTTTCATCGATGGCTTCATCAGCGTCCAGGGAAAGTATCCAATTGTATTTGGAAGCGTTGATACCCAGGTTTTTGGTGGCACCATATCCCAGCCATTCTGTTTTGATGATGTGGCTGGTAAATTGAGAAGCTATTGCCAATGTGGTATCTGTGCTTCCCGAATCCACGATCACCAGGTCGTCGGTGATTCCCTGCACACTTTTAAGCGTCCTTTCAAGGACGTCTTCCTCGTTTTTTGTGATGATCACTATGGAAAACTGGTTCATATTAAAAATCAGGTACAATAATAAGAAGAAACCTCCACGCTCCACGGTCAACTGCCCACACTACCTGTCAAGCAAACTGTGCTATGTATTGTGAACTTCTACCGTGGACCGTCGACCGTCGACTGTGGACTTCTTCCTATGTTTGTAAAAATTTAGCATCATGGAACTGGAAGAATCGATCAGGGAATCGTGGGACAACCGGGAGTTGCTGAAGCAATCGGAATATTCAGATGTGATTCACAACGTGATTGAGAAATTAGATACAGGCGCACTTCGTGTAGCCATGCCTGTTGGGGATGTGTGGCAGGTGAATGAATGGGTGAAGCAGGCCATATTGATGTATTTCGGTATCCAGAAAATGGAGACCATGGTTTTGCCCCCATTTGAATTTTACGATAAGATGAAGCTGAAAGATCACTACAGGGAATTGGGTGTTCGTGCAGTTCCCCATGCCATTGCCAGGTACGGCGCTTTCCTGGGCAGAAATGTGGTGTTGATGCCGAGTTATGTAAACATAGGAGCCTATGTTGATGAAGGAACGATGGTTGATACCTGGGCAACAGTGGGCAGTTGTGCGCAGATCGGTAAAAACGTTCACCTGAGT
>JBDUCQ010000167.1:0-5342 GCA_040003385.1 Ginsengibacter sp.
ATTGCAAGGATGGACATGGATGCCGTAAGAGGAAAGACAGCACATGACAACCTGATCAGCTTATTTGAGCAACACCGCCTGGATATACTGGCAGGTACGCAAATGGTTGTAAAGGGCTTGGACTTTGAGCAGGTGAGCCTTGTTGGCATCCTGGACGCAGATGGCTTGCTTGGATTTTCAGACTTCAGGGTGAACGAGCGGGCCTTTCAGCAGATGGAGCAGGTAAGTGGAAGGGCAGGAAGAAAAACAGAACGGGGAAAGGTTATGATACAGGCAGCAAAAACCGATCACCCTGTATTGTTATTTGTTCAGCAGCATGATTATAAAAGCTTGTATCGCTTTGAAATGGAAAATCGCAAGATATTTTTTTACCCTCCGTATAGCCGCATCATCAAAGTGATCCTCAGGCACCGTATCAAAGAAATGGTAACCGAAGCCGCTGAAAAGTTAGGATCCGCATTAAAAAATGACCTGCATGATTTTGTGATGGGTCCTGCCGCGCCTGTGGTGAACAGGGTCAGGAATTTGTACCTGATGGAGCTGCTGTTAAAATTCCCTAAAGATGCCCTGATGTTACAGGCCTATAAAAAGGTGATCCAGAATCATTTTAACTTATTGCATGCCGACAAACGATTCAGGAGCGTGCTCCTCATCGCAGATGTTGACCCAAATTGATTTGCACCCTTAAATTTTTAATACACTACATAAGAGCATAACAATGGTTTTACAAAATACTTCATTAAAAAAATACAACACATTTGGCATTGACGCAGAGGCAAAATATTTTTCCGGCTTTGCAAATGCACAAGACCTGCAGGCTACCATTGAAGACATCTGCGGTGCCGATTTGTCAAAAAATAAGCTGTTGATCCTGGGCGGTGGCAGCAATATTTTATTCACCCAGAATTTTGAGGGACTGGTTTTGAAAAATGAGATCAGGGGGATCGAAACAATTCACGAAGATGAAGAATACGTGTATGTGAAAGCCGGAGCAGGGGAGAACTGGCACCAGTTTGTTTTACAATGCCTGCACAACAATTTTGCCGGTGCTGAAAATTTATCGCTCATACCCGGAAATGTAGGCGCTTCTCCCATGCAGAATATAGGTGCATATGGCGTGGAATTAAAAGAAATATTTTATTCACTGGAAGCTTATCACCTGCGGGAAAAAGAAGTTCATACATTCAGTTTGAACGATTGTGAATTTGGGTACAGGCAAAGTATTTTTAAAACAAAATATAAGGACCAGTTCGCCATATTGAATGTTACATTCAGGCTGAATAAATATCCGGTGTACAATGTTTCTTATGGCGCCATACGGGAAGAGCTCCAAAGGATGAAAATTGAAAAATTGAGTATACATGCAGTATCGCAGGCAGTCATCAATATCAGGAGCAGTAAGCTGCCTGATCCCCTTGAAACAGGGAATGCAGGAAGCTTTTTTAAAAACCCGGAAATTTCCTCAGAACATCAGGTTTCTTTGTTAGAAAAATTTCCAGGTATCATTTATTTTCCTCTTGAAAATGGAAACGTAAAACTGGCAGCGGGATGGCTGATCGAACAATGTGGATTTAAAGGGATGAGAAGAGGAGATGCGGGTGTTCACAACAATCAGGCGCTTGTACTTGTGAACTATGGAAATGCTACGGGAATGGAAATTTATAAATTGAGTGAAGACATACTGAAATCAGTGCGTAAAAAATTTAATGTTCTGCTTGAAAGAGAAGTAAACACCGTTTAATTAAAAAATAATGTTTTTATTTGCCAAAACTAACTACATGAAAAAAAGTATTTTAACCGTACTGTGCTTTATCCTGATTACTTTCTCATTTGCCCAGGTAGACACTGTAAAGCTGAAGGACATCCAGAAAAATACACATGTCATCATCACCGACCGGCCACCACAGGCTGTTTATTTCCAGGTAGGAGGATCCGCACCACTTTTCTCAGTGAACTATGACCGTCGCTTTGCTAAACGCGTGAACGGGGCCGGATTTGCTATTGGGGTAGGTTATTATGGAGAAAGCGGTTCAAGCATATTTTCAATTCCGGCATCTCTGAATTATCTCTTTGGTAAAAGCAATCATTTCATCGAACTGGCTGCGGGGGCAACCTATATAAGTGAAAAAGAAACATTATTTGGAGATAACAACACAAGCCTTGTTTTTTTTCATGTAAATGCAGGCTACAGGTACCAGCCCACAAAAGGCGGATTTTTTTTCAGAGGAGGATTCAGTCCCCTGTTTGCCGAAGGCGAATTTGTCACATCCTTTTATTTAGGTTTTGGGCATAATTTCTAATGCTGTTAGCGGTCTTCGTCGTCTAATTCTTCCTCGCTAAAAGTTTGTGCACTCATGTTTAGCATACTGCCCATGAGGTCTTTGAATTCAATTTTGCCTTCAACAATTTTTTTGCTGATCAGTGAATGAGATGCCAGTCCATGCAGTACAAATTCCATGAGCAGCGCATTCTCTTTCGCGTTTGCGGCCGGGAAATGTTTTTTTACCAAACCATACAACCCATCCACCTTGTACAGTAGCTGCACTTTGTCATCATCCTTTGCTTCAAAAAAAATATTCAGATGGTTGCCCGTATCAAACCAACGTGTAATAGCCTTGTATGGGTTTTCGTCGGCAGCAGCCGCCGTATTTCTTTTCTTTTTAAATGTATCAGGATTTGGAAAATATTTTCCAAACTGGGTGCGTATGGCCTTCTCCAATAAATTAAAAGCAACCTGGTAAGGACCTTCCTGCTCGCCTTCATATACCAGCTCGATTTTCCCCGTGATCGAAGGGATGATTCCAACAAGGTCACTGATCCAAACCTGCGTTTCTTTTTCTTTGTTAATGATTGCCCTTCTTTCAGCGGCGCTTACTGCATTTTCATACGCTGCAATCGTTAGCCTCGCAGACACACCGCTTTTTTTGTCAACATATTCACTCGCCCTTGCTTCAAATGACACTTGTTCAACAAGTCGTTTTACAAGGTCGCTCACTTTCACCTTTTTCAACTGGTCAATATGAATATCAGCTTCCTGTTCTGTAATGGCAAGTGAAGTCTCTACTGATAACGGGTAATGGGTGAGGATCTGGCTTTCTATCCGGTCTTTCAGTGGAGTTACAATCGCTCCACGGTTTGTATAATCCTCGGGATTGGCAGTAAATACAAATAAGATATCAAGGGGTATTCTTAACTTGAATCCCCTGATCTGCAAGTCTCCTTCTTCTAAAATATTGAACAGGGAAACCTGTATCCTTGCCTGGAGGTCGGGAAGTTCATTGATGACAAATATGCTCCTGTTGCTGCGCGGTATGATCCCATAATGTATTACCCTTTCATCCGCATAGCTGAGTTTCAGGTTGGCAGCCTTGATCGGGTCTATATCACCAATAAGGTCCGCAACACTTACATCTGGAGTTGCTAATTTCTCTCCATAACGTTCACTGCGATGTAACCATTCGATCGGTGTATCGTCTCCTTTTTCTTCCAAAAGATTCTTTGCATACACACTCAACGGGGCAAATGGATCATCATTGACCTCAGTGCCTTTTATTACTGGGATGTATTCATCGAGCAGGTCTGTCATTAGCCTGGCCATTCTTGTTTTTGCCTGCCCGCGCAATCCAAGAAAAAGTATGTTGTGTCTTGAAAGCAAGGCCCTTTCAATGTCCGGGATCACTGAATCCTCGTAACCTAAAATTCCGGGAAACGTTTCCTCTTTTTTGCTGATTTTTTTAATCAGGTTTTCACGGATCTCTTCTTTGATCCCCCTTGATTTGTAGCCGCTTTTTTTTAATTCTCCGAATGTCTTAACCATGTTTGTCTGAACCAAGATTTGGGTGGATTAATAAATTGTCTGAACGATGATTTGGGTGGATTAATTGATTAAAGAGATATTTGTTCTGAACCACGATTTGGGTGGATTAATTGATTAAAAAGATAAACATCTAAATTTACGAAGGATTTATCTATTTAGATGTTAGAAACAAATTTAGGATTCTCAATTCTTTTATCTGAGCAATGCTTTCTGTCTTGAACTATGATTTTTATATGATAAATTGAAAATCATGATTGAATGCATAAAATCATATCCATCATTAAAATCAAACGAATCAAAGTTCAAACAGTCCAAATCACAGTTTAGACAAATCAAAGTCAATACACCGTTTTTCTTTTACCGTTTTCAAAATCCTTAAAGATAAATGCACCCAGCCTGTCAAGTGATGCAAAAAAAGCCTTGCCATTATTTGTTTCAGTGAATTCTGTAACAAAACGTTGTAGGTATGGATCGCTCGCAATCATAAAAGTTGTGATAGGGATCTTTATTTTTTTGCACTGTGCTGCCAGGTTAAGGCACCTGTTTAATATCCGCCTGTCAACTCCGAAGCTATTTTTATAATACCGCTTCCCAACTTTTAAGCAAGTTGGCTTGCCATCCGTGATCATAAATATTTGTTTGTTGGGATTTTTTCTCTTCCGGAGGATATCCATAGCAAGCTCAAGTCCCGCCACGGTATTCGTGTGATAAGGTCCTACTTGCAAATAAGGAAGATCTTTGATCTCCACCGTCCATGCATCATTGCCAAAAACTACAATGTCGAGTGTATCTTTCGGATATTTTGTAGTGATGAGTTCGCTCAATGCCATGGCCACTTTTTTTGCTGGCGTGATCCTGTCTTCGCCATATAATATCATGCTGTGCGAGATGTCTATCATCAGCACGGTGGAAGTCTGTGCTTTAAAATCTGTTTCACGGATTTCAAGGTCGTCTTCATGCATTTTAAAGCTATCAATGCCGTGGTTGATCTGGGCATTGCGGATTGAAGCAGTAAAATCTATTTGTTCCAGGGTGTCGCCAAATTGAAAAGGCCTTGTTTCGGGATTGATCTCATCGCCATTTCCCGGCTTAAAAGTATTATGGTTTCCCTGTTTTGTTTTTTTGAGCTTACCAAAAATTTCTTCCAGACTTTTTTTGCGGATGCCCTGCTCGGTTTTTGGCGTTATTTTTATTTCACCATTCTGTTTGTTTTCATCAATGTATCCTTTCTCCTTAAGTTCCTGAATGAAATCTCCCATCCCGTACTCATCATTGGTGAGGTCATATTCTTTGTCAAGTTCTGTCAGCCAGCTCAAAGCTTCGGATACGTCACCACTTGTATAGGTAAGCAATTGCATGAAGGCATCCAGCAATTTATCAAAAGAAGTTTTTTTATTTTGATCCGGGTCGAATTTTGAAAAGTTATGCCCAACCATACGATATCATTATATATACCAGTTATAAATTACAAGGACTTACTACGGATGCAAAATTACAAAACAATTATGCTATAAATTTTCAGTTC
>JBDUCQ010000168.1:0-5335 GCA_040003385.1 Ginsengibacter sp.
CTGTTACGGTAGACCTAAACACAAAAACATCACCTGTGATCAACTGTATGATCATTGATAACATTGGTCTCCTGGGTAGATTGTATTACTATGCTGACATCACTTATGTAGGTGGCGGATTTGGGTACGACGGTTTGCACAATATCCTGGAAGCTGCGGTATATGGGAAGCCGGTGATCTTCGGACCTGAATATGAAAAAAACTTTGAAGCCATCGAACTTCTGTCTTCAGGTGGCGGAATTGCCATTGAAAGCGCACTTGACCTTGAGAAAACTTTACAACAGCTTCTGCCCGATGATGCAGAATTGAGAAGAAAGGGAGAAGCCTCTAAAAATTACGTGTATAGCAATGCCGGTGCAACCTCCAGGATCATTGAATTTATTCAGGAAAAACGTCTTCTTACCAATTGATCGAATTGCTTAACGAAAGGATCACTGTCGCGCCAGCCGATTTTTAGTTTAAGTTCCCGCCTGATCCAGAATTCGGCTTCTGCAAGTATAGAAAAATTGTTGATGGTCTTGATGCTGCGCTCGTACATGGCTTCATCCCCACGGAAAAGTTCATTAATGAATAAAAACCTGTCATTCACACCAATGGCTTTTCTCAAATCTTTGATCGGTCCATCTGTTAGCCTCTCGCCCAATTCCGTTTTATTCTCCTTCAGCCTTTCGTTCCAAGAAGATTTGTTTTGCGATGAAACGTCATTGACCTCTCTTTTTCCTGCCTGTGAATCCTGGTGAGTTAGTGTAGGAACGTCTTCCATCGGATCAAACAGCATGGGCGGTTTTGAATTTATGCTCAGTTTATTTTTCGCTTCTGCGTTGCGCTTGATCTCATTCAGCTCCTCTTCAATTTCTTTTTCATCTACCTGCAATACTTCAACAATCCTTTCCTCTGACTGGGGATTTACTTCTTCCAATGGCTGTGATTGAGAAACTGCCCTTTCATAATCAACAACCGGGACCTGGGGCATGATCACTGCCACACTCCCGTTGCTCCTGGGTTCCACAGCAGTTTGTTGCTTTAACTCTCCATATAACATTTGAACGGTCACCATCATCCTGTCGGGTGGTGCTTTTTCAGTAAGTTGCTGCTGTAATTTTTGTATCAGTGTGTCCACCTTCTCCATAAGATTTATGATTTGGTCAGCAATGAGTTGAAGATGTTCTTTTTGATTTGAGATAAATCATATGATCTTTGCAATCGGCAAAGTTACAAATTGAAATCAAAAATTTTTACTAATAATGTTTATTGAGCCAAATTTTAAGGGTGAAAGGCGTGGATGGATAGAAGTGATCTGCGGCAGCATGTTCAGCGGTAAAACTGAAGAACTCATCAGGCGATTAAAGCGTGTAAAGATCGCTAACCTGAAGGCAGAAATTTTTAAGCCCTCCATCGACGTACGCTTTGATGCGATCAGGATCGTTAGTCATGATGAAAATAAAATCCATTCCACACCAGTGGCAAATTCCAGGCAAATACTGGTGTTGGCAAAAAATGTTGATGTAGTGGGAATTGACGAAGCGCAATTTTTTGATGAGGACATTACGTTTGTGTGTGAACAGCTGGCATTGCAGGGCATTCGCGTTATAGTAGCAGGTCTTGACATGGATTTCCAGGGCAACCCATTCGGCCAAATGCCGCGGTTACTCGCGATCGCAGATTACATTACCAAGCTTCACGCCATCTGTATGAAATGTGGCAACATTGCCAATATATCATTCCGTAAAACTGCTGATGAAGCCCAGGTGTTACTGGGTGAAAAAGATATTTATGAACCGCGGTGCAGGGTATGTGCGTTATTGGAAAATTGATTACAAGTTTAGAAGTTTAGAGGTTTAGGAGTTTTAGAGTGGAGCCTCCACTTTATTGATATGTATCAGATACTTTATAAACTACGAAGCCCACGTATTAAAACATGGGCTTCAAATATGGTGAAATCTTCTAAACTTCTAAACCTTCTAAACTCTAAACTTTCTAACCCTTACTTATTTATTTACAATCATTTTCTGTGTCTCAACGATCTTTCCATTGAAAACCTTTACAAAGTAGACACCGGAAATAAGATTGCTGATGTTCATATTCGTCATATTATTTCCCGGTACAACATTCAGTTTTTTATTCAGTAGTTGCTGACCTAGCTGGTTTGTAATGGTCACATCTGATACACCACCGGAAAATGCATTAAAAGAAACACTAATGGAGGCCGATGCGGGTACCGGGAATACTTTGAGACCGCCTTTGTAAGCCTGTGTGATGAAATTATCTGGTACCGACGGACTAAATGTTGCGGCACTGGCAGTAACTCTCAGCCTGTAGCAGGATGGAGAAGTTGAATTGCCAGGGCTATACACATTTACCTTAAATGAACTCACTTTCTTAGTATTCCAGCCGATGGTTTTCGTGGTACCATTGTTTACGGAGCCTGCAAGCAATGATCCATTTGCATCCAATAATCTAACATCAAAATCTAACGGTATATTTGATAAAGTTACCTGTACATTTTTCTGGCTTCCTGAATTGCTGAAGCTATAATAATCAATGTCTGATGGTGCAGCAAGGATTGCATCATAATCTGTATTTAATGAAATTGCTTTGGCTGTTGCTGATGTATTGTTTGGTTCCAGCTGGTCGTTACAAGTAACGACACCAGTGGTTGTGAATTGAGCTATTAAAGAAGCAGTGTTCGTTCCTGTACAGTTAGATATTACACGCCAATCGTACGAAGTTGCAGAAGTTAATCCGCCTACGATTACCGATCTGGTAGTATTTGCAGCTGCAGCTGTAATCCAGTTTCCGGCTCCCGCTATGCTGTATTCTACATTGTAATTATTCGCACCGTTTGCAGCATTCCATGTTAAGGTAGCACCGTTGGAGGTAATTGACGAAGATGTCAGTCCACCAGGTGCATCACAAACAACCGGTGAGCTGGTAGTAAATTGTGCGGTGGCATAATTTCCACTGTTGCCAGAACATGTGGCACGTACTCTCCAATCGTATAAAGTTCCGGCAGTTAATCCGCTGATCGTGGTAGTAGTTGTAGTAATTGCGGTAGCAGCAGGCGTCCAATTGTTAGATCCTGGAATTTCATAATCCACATCATACGAATTGGCCCCGCTAACGGATGTCCAGGAAACATTTTCACTCGACGTACTAACGGATGAAGAGGCTAAGCCAGAAGGCACTCCACAAAGCACTGGTGCAGTGGTGGTAAACTGGGAAGCCACATAGTTGCTGGTTGCAGATGAAATACAATTTGTTCTTACCCTCCAATCATAAATTGTTCCTTGTGTAAGCCCTGCAATATTAAATGACAACAAAGTTGTAGCTGTAACTGCGTTTGTCCATGTTTGTGAGGTAGTTAGCTTATAGTCCACATCATAGCTGACAGCGCCTGATGCACCGGCCCAACTCACTGTGGCGCTTGTATTCGAAATTGAAGAAGAAGCCAAAGCTGAAGGGTCTCCACAAACTGAAGCACATGGATCTAAAGTGAACGATGCGATCCTTGTACTCCATGTTCCTGCAACATTGTATTCACAGGTGAACCAAAAAGTAACTCCATCCGGATCAGAAACAAGGTGATTGTAATCGCCATACCGGGTGCTGGTGCTCGCAGCTGTTCCATTCACGATCACATCTTCAGAATAAGTCATTGTATTTAAAGCATCACACTCTTTTCTTCCTGTATACCTGGCACCGGGATAAACGCCGGTTCCTGATGAAGATACATTGTAAGCAAGTGCGATATTTCCATTTTTATCATAACAAATCCCTGGCAACCACCTGTTGGTATTGTCGGGAGCATACGTGCTTTGCTGGTAAATGCTCCAGTTCCCTGTTGTTTTACGTAACTCATACCAGCGAACGCCGGAAATGTTTGCTCCTTTATCCACCACGTGACTCATTACAATCCCTTCATAGCTACCAAATTTTCTATAAAGAGGCTGATTCATAATTTTTTGGTGCAAGGCTTCCACTTTTGTTAGTGAACCGGCCTGCGAAATACATTGTCCTCTTGTTGCGCCACATACATCCGACTTATATGCAGTAGTTGCCAGTGATACCTTCGTAGAAACTGTTGAATTAGCAGGCGTAACAAAATCAACTTTAAATTCCAGGATTCCAATACTGTCAGCATCCAAAGTAGAGGATGTCCAGGTATCATCCTGCATATAAGCGATCAATCCTCCTGTACCTGCAGGAGGAAGTGAACTTCCTTCCAATCCAACAGGTATCATAGAAAAGAATTTATTGGTAGTACCAAGTGTAAACTTTTGCATGGTGGTACTTGCATTTCCAATCAGCATTTTTGCTTTGTCAAAGGCATATACTGACGAACCGGAATAACTGGAACCATTTGCAAAATTATTTGTGGTGCCATAATAGGCATCTGTCCACACAGAAAATTTAGGATAATCAGGAAAGGTTGTACCCGTGCTGAAAAAATAAACATACCATCCGCCGGCCGGATCAGGTGTTTGCGAAACTGCAAATATCAATCCTTCAGTACCTGTCTCGGGCTTATTTGCAAACTCAGTAAGGATGAACCTGTCTGCCAGCTGATCATACAAGGCGATCGGATCACCAAGGCCACCTTTGCCGGTGATCGCATCCAGGTAAGTTTGTGCCACTACCTGGCCTCCGGTTTTATTAAATACTTTGAACAACGCCCCGGATGTTCCATTGATCATTTGGATCACATGATTGGGACCGGCGCATAGAGTAGGATCAGGAGGATTTAATGGCTGATATGGCATGCCGGAAAAGTTTGTATTGATGCTCCTGGATGCCTGGGATTGTAAATGTGGATTGTTTGGATATATTTTTTGTAATGCAGGGTCTTCGCTGAATATTCTGGATGAAGGATACAGGGTACGCTCTTCACCTTCTTCGAATGCTTCGTCCTTGCCGATGATACCATCTTCATCTCTTACTTTAACATCGGGGATGGCTTTATCCGAAAGTTTATAATCCCTTAACGGTTTTGTGGTGCGCACCAGTTTCCCGATTATTACCACAGGCTTTTTTGCAAGCAAGCCTACCTGGGCATCTGAACCCGATAAAATAAACAGAGCGGTTAAGCTGAATAAAATTTTAAGCATATAGTTTTGGTTCCGAGGTAAAATGAGGGCTAAATATATTAGATTATTTTTTTCAAAACAATAGTAAAAGCACGTGCCACCAAGATATTACACACTAAATAATGAGTATCACTGATTTACAATTAACTGTAAGCTGCACTGTGAAAAAAAAATATCATCTTGCAATCATGAAATTTTCAGTGTTGACTTTATTTAAGAAGGACGTGTTGCTTGAATTCAGGCAACAGCAT
>JBDUCQ010000169.1:0-5300 GCA_040003385.1 Ginsengibacter sp.
ACAGGAATAAATACAATAAGGAAGTTGTCGTTTTATAATTGGTTGACTACCGGTATATTTGATAGGTCTCTCTAAAAATTTCTTAACAATTTCTGGTAACATTATTGGAGCAATGGGAGAAATAAAACACATGGCAAGGCTGTTTATTACCGCGATGGTTTTACTGTTGCTTTTTAGCTGCAGCCGAAGGCATCATCCTACCCGGACTCCGGATGTGAATATGGAAAACCCGGCAAACAAGAAGACCGATACGGTTGTTGCGAAAAAAGTCTTCAAACCCACTCAAAAAGATTTGATTCCTAAAGTGATCGTGGTGAATGATAATGTTGCCCACAAGAGCGTAGACGGAAGATTTTACTACGACCTGCTTGGCCACAGATATTGGAGAAATAATAAGGATGGAAAATATTATTTATTCAACAAGTCAATGTACAACAACGACGCATTCAAGAGCCCTGCTAAATAACTACTTACTTACAATTCCTGTTCTAGTAAAAAATCAGCTTTCTAATCCCCGGTTGGATTTAAATTTGAATCCGGTTCAGGATTTTCCTTTTTAAATTCAAGTTTGCCAAATTTCCATGCAAAGTTTATTCCAATGGAACGAAATGGTATTTTACGGACCATGTCCACAGAAAACCCTGGTCCAAACAAATTTGTTTTTTGGGTTACGTTTTTATTAAGGAAATTATTGGCTGTAATTGCCATGCTTCCTTTTTTATTCCAGAATTGCTTTCGCAACGCAAGGGTGTAGGTTGTAAATGAAGGATAATTTCCCTGGGCCTCATGCCTTGCTGAATTAAAATTGCCGAAGAACTCTGCAAGCAGTGTACTGGTGAACTGGTAATTCGTGTTCAAATTAAAGCGGTAATTAAAACTATTCGAGTTGTATCCTTTATCAACCTTGTTGATGGTATGCCGTTTAAAGAGGGAAACATTCGACCGGACCGCCAGCTTTGATGTAATATGAAGATCACCAAATAGGATAAGTCCCATGTTTTTTTCCTGCCCGATATTCTGGCGTGTAGTCACGGATACATTATTAAATACGGAGTCACCTACTTTGTAAGAAGGATAATACACAATGAATGGCTGGATGTCATCCTCATTGATCCTGTAAAATAAAGTCATCATAACGGAGCCCTTAGCACTTATGTCCCTGCTATAACCCAGTTCAAAACGGTGCCCGATTTCCGGCTTCAGGTAAGGATTGCCTGCAGAAAGATTCTTGGGATCATTGGTATTTACAAAAGGATTCAGGTCGCCATAATCCGGTCTTTCAATCCTTTTTGAATAGGCAAGTTTAATGGTCTGGTCTTCCCCGATTTTTTTAGAAAAAAATATGGAGGGAACAAAAGTATTGTATCCGGGCGTTTTTACCTGTTGCTGTGCATTTGAATAAAATGAATTTACATCAGTTCGCTCAAACCTTCCTCCCAGCTTTGCCTGGAACAGCTTGCCCACCGGGAAACTTAATTCGGAATAAGCTGCATAAACTTGTTGTTTATAGTCCAGGTTATTATTTAGCGATGGATAGCTGTCAAATATTTGAATTAGTGGATTGTAACGTAATATGTTTGATGTGCTGGTAAAATTATCAAAAGAGGCTTTGCTCCCTATACCAAGAACCACCTCTTTTGTAAGCGGTTGGGTATAATCAAGAGTGATTTCAGTTTCTCTTTCGTGACCGGGGTTATCACTTTTTGTACCGTAAAATAACGAATCCTGTGGCAGAGAAAACTGTTCATTTGCAGAAGCCTGGTGGTTATTCCCAAAACTTGTATTGAAGCCCAGTTCCAATTCCTGGTCTTCTTTAGTAAATGTTTTCTTGAAATTTAAAGAAGCGTCCACATTTTTAAACTGAAATTTGTTATTCGCCTCTATCACAGAAAGCTGAACAGGTTCAGCACTTCCTTTGTTGATCTCCAGCAGCTGGTTAGTTAAACCGCTTGCCGTATTCCCAAAATTGTTGAAAGAAACGGAACCTGTTAGATTATTATATTTCCGAAAAGTCAAATCAAAGCCGCCGCCTGCCTGAAATCCATGCCGTTCTATTTTATTTTCACCCTGCTGCTGAAGCAGGTTTAACTGGTTGCTGTCATTTGTAACCCGCGCCGAAGAGAGTAATGTTTTAGCATTTAATCTTTTATTGCCGCTGATAAAAATATTGATCCCTAAATTATTTTTACGGGTATTGAAATTAAATGATCCGTTTTCTACTCTGGTTCCTGCGGTCAATGAAAGATTGCCGTTGTAGCCTTTCGCATTATTTGACTTCAGGATAATATTTATAATTCCACCCAATCCCTGTGCATCATATCTTGCCCCGGGATTGGTGATCACCTCTATGCTTTTGATCTGGCTGGCAGGGATAGATTGCAATACCTCAGTGATGCTGCTTCCAAAAGCAGTTGACGGTTTTCCATTTACGAGAAAACGAACACCCGAGCTACCGGCCAGCTGTACATTTCCGTCTGCATCTATTGACACCTGCGGTACTTTTTTTAAAACGTCAGCAGCAACCCCGGTTTGAGAGCTGATATCTTTTTCTGCATTGTATACGATTTTATCGATCTTATTTTCTATAAGTTTGGTTTGCCCGGAAACAACTACTGTTTGCAGGGTATTTTTTTGCCTGGCCAGCAGGATATTTTTTAAATCCGCTGTGGTTTTGTTCTTATTGAGAGATACACTTTGAAGACTGAAAGTTTTGTAACCAATGAATTCAAACAGGATTGTAAATGTCCCATCGTCAAGACCTTTTATAATAAATGTTCCATTTTTATCTGTAACGGTCCCGGTCAATGGAACATTGCTGTTGGTGGCATACAAGGTGATGGTGGCATATTCGAGGGCCGTTCCTGATGTGGAATCCATGACTCTTCCTGAAATACTATTGCCTGCGGTTTGTGCCTTAATGCAAACCGATGTGATGATAAAAAATAAGAACAAAACTGATCCTCTCATACAATTTCATTAGATGAATGCAAATTTCGCCGTTAATTCTGTAGAAATTTGGGGGATTGCTGAGAGCCGGCAGTTGGGCTATGTTAAAACCTCGTAAACGGTGACGGGGATTGATTTATTTTTCAAATCAACTTCACCGATCTTTTTGCAATCAAAAGATTCTTTTACCTGTTGATAGGATGATTCGGAAATCAGGACCTGGTTTTCCTTTGCAATGCCCTGCAGGCGCTGGGCGGTGTTCACAACGTCGCCGATCACCGTATAATCCAGTCGTCTAAGTTTCATAGATCCAATATTGCCACAAACCATTTCACCGCTGTGGATGCCGATGGAAACCTTGGGCTGAAAATAATCAGTACTTTTTTCCTTTGGCAACTGGTCGATCTGGGTGCGAACTGCCAGGCAAGCGTCTATGGCCCTGTCTAAATGAAAATTACCCTTAAAAACAGCCAGCACAGCGTCGCCGATAAATTTATCCACGTAACCATTTTGCGCGATGATCTCTTTAACCATTACATCAAAATAAATATTTAACAGCTGCACCACTTTATCAGCCGGTTCGTGCTCAGTGATGGCTGTAAAGCCGCAAATATCAATGAAGGCAACAGTGGCGACTACGGTTTCATTGGACATGATCTGTGTTTCAAACTCTCGGCCATTCATGAAGTTTAACACTGTTTCATCCACATACATTTTGAGGATGTTGTTTTCTTTGATGGCCACTAGTGTTTTATGAAGTTGTTGTACGTGGAGGAGAGTTTTTTGAATGGTAATTTCGAGGTCTTCAAAATTTACAGGCTTACAAATGAAATCAAATGCCCCCCTGTTCATCGCGGACCTGATGTTGTCCATATCACCATAGGCAGAAACGATCACAGCTTTTGTAAGCGTATTCATTTCACTGAGTTTTGCAAGAAGAGTGAGGCCATCCATTTCAGGCATATTGATGTCGCTCAGTAAAACATCGATATCTCCATGCTCTGCAATTTTTCGCAAAGCTTCATTGCCGTTCATAGCAAAAATGAATTCATACTGGTTATCCCTGATCTGCCTGCGAAATTTCTGTTTGATCAGTACCTCCAGGTCAACCTCATCATCTGCAACCAATATCTTAGCCATTGATCTTTTGTTTAAGTTTTTCTTTTAATAAAATAAAATCAAGCGGTTTGGTAAGGAAGTCATCAGCGCCAAGCTTGATCGCCTGGTTGTAATTATAATCATCTCCATAAGCAGTGATCATCATCACTACCGGTGGCGGGTTCTCAAATTTTTGTTTTATTTTCTGTAGGAGATCCAGCCCGCTCATTCCGGGCATATTGATGTCTGACAAGATGAGCACGGCTTCATGAATGTGCTGTTCCATATAGCCAAGTGCTTCATCCCCTGAATAGGCAAACACAAAATCCATGTCACCTCCTTTTATTTCTTTCCTGAACCTTTGCTCAAATAATGTCTTAATGTCTTTTTCGTCGTCAACTACTAAAATTTTCATGTCATCAATTTAATTAAAAATAATTGTACTTATACAGGTAAAAAAATAATAAATTCAGCATATTCACCAGGTTCTGTATTTACCTGGATAGAACCTCCATGTTCCTTTGAAATTAAATCATAGCTCAGTGATAAACCCAGCCCGGTGCCTTCCCCTGAAGGCTTGGTGGTGAAAAAAGGCTGGTAGATCTTATCGATCAGTTCAGGCGGTATGCCAATTCCATTGTCTTTTACCCTGATTTCTACCCCTTTGCTCCCAGGTGTCAATGAAGGTACAGAGCTGGTAGCCACGGAAATCATGGGTTCATAAGATTCACCATTTCCCGTACTTTTAACCGCCAGTTTATTTTTTTCACTGATGGAATAAAATGCATTGTTGAAGAGGTTGAGAAATACACGGCCTAAATCTTGTGGAATCACATTCACCTTATCCAGTTTTTCATCGTAATCGGTTTTTATAGTTGCATTGAATCCTGGCTGGCCTGAGGATAATGATTTGTTCTTTGTCCTGAAACCATGATAGCTTAGTCTCAGGTATTCATCAGCCAACGCATTGATGTCGGTGAGCTCTTTCTCCCCTGCATTGGAGCGGGAATGCTGCAACATCCCTCTCACAATTGCTTCAGCACGCTTGCCATGATGGTTTATTTTTTGTTCATTGTCCCTGATATCATTGGCAATGCTGTTTATTTCTTCGTAATTCCCTTTCTTTATCTCCTGCTGCATTTCATCAATGAGTTCGGTATTTAACTCCGAAAAATTATTGACAAAGTTCAGCGGGTTTTGAATCTCATGTGCAATGCCTGCCGTCAGCTCTCCGAGAGAGGCCATTTTTTCAGATT
>JBDUCQ010000170.1:0-5261 GCA_040003385.1 Ginsengibacter sp.
AAATGACTTTCAAATTGAAAGTGCCTGCTCATCTCCGGTTTTTCAGCATTTATTCTCCTCGTTTGAGCATACTGGTTGGCAAAAACCACCGGGCTTAGCCATGTTCCGAGAAAATCCGCTCCAATGCTCACAATTACCTTTGCCTTTTCAAAATGATATGTGGGAATGGCTCTTTTACCATAAGATGACTGGTTTGCCAAAAGCATTCCGCTGTAAGAAACCGCATCATATTGTACGTGCCTGCTCCCGGGATATTTTGCTAAAAATTCTGAAATTATTTGTAACGTGCTGGGCGAATTGATGGTGGATGTGAGCAATACAACCGGTTTCCCGGCCACGCCTGCCAATGCATCCAATACCATTTTATCAATCACCTCAAATGTGGCCTCTTTGCCATTTGCCATTGGATACCTCAATCGCGAAGTATCATAAAGGTCCAGCACCGACGCCTGAACCTGGGCAGACGTACCACCATTGGTAATCGTTGATAAGGTATTCCCTTCTATTTTTATTGGCCTTCCTTCGCGTTGTTTAACAAGAACAGGAATCACATCCCCTTCATTTACGTATGTAGAAGCATAATAATTAGAAATTCCGGCAATGATGTCATCCCGCTTATTTAAAAATGGAACAGATTTACGAACGGGAATTTCACAGCCGGCTGCAATAGCGGCCGCAGCTGTGCTGAAACCAAGATATTTTAAAAAATCACGTCTTGGTGTTTTGGCATCAAGGATATTTTCATCGAGGTCTTCAAACGGGAGGAGTTCTTCACTGAATTCATCCTTCCCCGATTTCTTCCAGGCCTCTGATCTGTTAAGGTCTCCGAAACTTTGCCAATACTGTTTTTCGTCCATAACTCCAGTCCGCCTCCGCGGCATTTTTTGATTAATTTTTTCTAAATGACATAGGTATTATTCGGTCAGGCTTAGTAATGACATTTCTGGCATTCTATTCCACCGATCTTTTCCACTGTCACGCTGTCGTATTTCTTATTTTTTATATCCTCGTGGAATTTTTCATAGATGCTGTAAAACTTATTGCCATTGCCTTTGTCATCATTGAACTGAACCTTCGTTTCCCTGTGGCAATTGATGCACCATCCCATGCTGAGGTCTGTGAACTGTGCAACTTCGGGCATTTCCTGGATAGGCCCATGACATGTCTGGCATTGCTGGCGTCCTACTTTTACGTGTTGTGAGTGATTAAAATAAACATGGTCAGGAAGGCTGTGGATACGAACCCATTCTATCGGTTTACCAGGTCTGTCATATTTTTTGGCATCCGGGTTCCAGCCTGCATATTGATATATTTTTTGTATTTCAGCAGTTCCATTCACTGAAGTGCCGTCTTCACGTGTAACAGGATCACCGGCATATTCTTTAATCGACATATGGCAGTTCATACAAATATTTACACTTGGAATGTTCGCATGTTTACTGTCCTGCGCGCCCCCATGACAATAGAGGCAGCTGATCTGGTTGGTTCCCGCATGAACTTTATGCGAATAAAAAATGGGTTGTACCGGCTGGTATCCTTTCATCCGACCTAGGCCAATAGCCCCTTCGATGGTGTAGTAACCACCTACCAGAAACACAACTATGACAGCCACCAGCAGGTATGCCTTATTCCTGTAAAAAGGTACTGGAGTAGGAGTTCTTAAGCCCTGCTTTTCATCACTTAACTTTTTGAGATTACTGTTTACCTGTAATAAAATCAGGCCAATTACACCCAGCACCAGTGTGAGCAATCCATATAATAATGAATTGTCCTCAACGGGTGCAGCAACGCCTCCTGGAGTTCCGGTAGGTGCCCCCGGCTTTTGATAGGAATCTGCCCAGTCAAGCACAGCCGCGATCTCTTCCTTTTTAAGGTCCGGGAAGGCGGTCATTTTACTATTGTACTTGGTGTACAGCTGTTTGGCATAAGGATCAGATGCCAGCATCTCATCTACATGACCAACCCATTTATACGCCCAGTCTTTTGATGGTTCTCTCTGGCGTGCACCTTTCAATGCCGGGCCTGTAAAATCAACATCGGGTTTATGGCAGGTAGCGCAATAAGTTTTATAAATGGTCTGGCCATCCAGAGCAAATGATGTATGGTGAGAAGAAATGAAGAAAGTGAATAAAATCCCGCAAATAGCCCTGCTAAAAAATTTTCTCTTTTGGTTCATACACTGTCCGTGTTGTGAATGTGTAATTCTTTAGCGGCAAAAATAAGTCAGGATGTTGACAAACTGTTAACATTTTTAAAATATTTTTATCCTTATCTGGCGCACGTTTCAGCGAATTGTTGTCCGCCATTTCACAGTTACGTCTGTTGGTCCTGATTGGTGATCTTGCCTGTTTTCATTCCGCTTTCTCCGGCAGATTCCGACTTCAAAAAACCGCATCTTTGGAGAATGTTTAAGCGGCTGAAACAACATTGGAATGTAAACAACAGGCAACTGGTGTTGATATTAACCACATTTACAATTACCGGAACGTCTATTGCATGGCTTAGCAAAAATATTCCCGGGTGGTTTAATATTGAGAACAATGGTATCATTGCGTGGATTCTTAAATTATCAATTTTTTTGTTTGGTTACCAGGTACTGATCCTTGTGGTTGGGTTTTGTTTTGGAATGTTTCGTTTTTTTTGGGAATATGAAAAAAAAATTTTGAAGAGAATGGGATTCTACCATAAATCACAAAACAAAGTAGTCAGCATTGCCATATTTGCATCCGGTAAAGGAAGCAATGCACAAAAAATCATTGATCATTTTAATACCCCGGGGCAACAAAAAAAGAATTCTCACGTGCATGTGGCCCTAATTGTTTCCAACAACGAAGGTGCAGGTGTATTGCAGATAGCCAGGGACAATAAGGTCTCTTCTTTGGTTATTGAAAAAGGCAGGTTCAATGCAGATGGCTATGTTTCAGAACTGGAAAAACATAATATAAATTTCATTGTTCTGGCAGGTTTTATGTGGAAAATACCCACTATTCTTATCAACGCTTTTCCTAACAGGATCATCAATATACATCCGGCTCTATTGCCTAAATACGGAGGGAAAAAAATGTATGGTGATCATGTACACCATGAAGTACTAAAAGGCGGGGAAAAGGAAAGCGGAATCACCATCCATTATGTGGATGAGATCTATGATCATGGTGCGGTCATATTCCAGGCCAGTTGTTTGGTAGATGATCATGAAACCGTAACCACTCTTGCCGGAAAAATCCACGCGCTTGAACATGAACATTATCCAAAAATTATTGAAAGGCTGGTTCTCCCTGGTACCTGATACCTCTATGAACTCTGCATAAAAAGAGTTATTTTGTATCTGCTCTTTTCATAATAAAACCAACTATATGAACTTGCTTCAACGCCTTGAGCATTGGGGTGATACTCATCATCCCAAATGGCTGGATCTTGTAAGGATCGCCCTGGGCATTTTTCTATGTTACAAGGGGATTGATTTTCTCACGCACATGAGCACACTTGTAGCCATAATGAAAAATGCATCCTTTGGATCGTTTGCCTACATTTTAGCCGGGCAGTACGTAGTATTTGCACACATTCTTGGGGGCATTCTTCTTGCACTGGGATTGTTCACACGGTTCGCATCAATGATACAGATCCCGATATTGCTGGGTGCTGTGATCTTTGTAAGGACCAACGAAGACCTGTTAAGGCCCTATTCAGAATTGTTCACTTCTATTCTTGTTCTTCTCCTGCTGATTTGTTTTTTGATCATTGGAGATGGTCCGTGGTCATTTAAAATTCCCGAGGAAGAGAAAAAGCGAAGTGAGCGGCTGTGACTAGTGTGAAGCCAATAAATTATCTAGAGTTTCTAAAGTAGGATAGAGTTGTTGAACTTTCTACTGTGGATTATTCGCTAATCAGTAACTACTTTATTTACTTTAGGTACTCTATACAATGTATTCTCCATCTACTTTGACACGTATCACATTACCTGTTTAAGGATCTCGCGGTGAGAGCTTTCAACCAGGGGTTTAAATTTTTCATACCACAGCTGCCATTCGTGCTGGTTCATCCCGGAACTCATCGATTTTTCAAACTCCGCGAGTGTTTCGAAACTCAATTCCATAATGAACCTGTAAGAAGGACCTGTAAAATCTGACAGCGCGCGCATGGATTTACAATCAGGCAGCATGTTGCTATTTTTCGCTTCATCAAATAATATTTTTACCTCTTTGAAGCGCCCGAATTTTAAATGAAAGATGTCTCTGATAATGTACATGATATTAGTTTTATAATGAATAATCCCGGAAGCAACGGAAAATTGTGCTAAGAATGTAACGGTCTTGCAAAATACAAATGACCACTGAAATTCGCAATAATGGAAGAAAATAAGTAGAAGAAATCTAAATGGCCGTTAAAATTTCAGTTGCGAGGACCTAATCACACACTTTCCTGTAATATTACCACTAGAAAATCAACTGTGTTTTATTTTAGAAAAGTAATACTGAAAACAACAATACTTCTTGCGCCCTTTTTGTTTCTTTCAAAAGTATCCCAGGCGCAGGTGATGGTGTCCGGTACTGTTTATGATTCCACGAAATATTATGGGGTGTCAGGGGTATATGTGAAAAGCACGGGGGGAACAGGATCATTTACTGATTCTGCAGGAAACTATCACATCAATGTAAACGAATCCGATTCATTATTTTTTTCTTACCACAACAAGCCTACAATAAAATTTCCCGTCAGGTTGATAGCAAATTACAATGAATTTGATATTTCCTTACGGGTAAGGTTAAACGAAAAATATAAGCCACTCAAGGAAATCATAATCTTTTCAAATTACAGGCAGGATTCGGTAGAAAACAGGCTGGCGTACAGTAAAATTTTCGATTACCAAAGACCTGGCTTGCGTTCCAGCTCCACACCCGGCACTCCTCCAGGCCTAGACATTGATGAGCTGATCAATATTTTTCGTTTCAGAAAAAACAAGCAACAGCTTGCGTTTCAAAAAAGGCTGCGAGAGGAAGAACAGGACCGGTATATTAATTACCGTTTCAACAATTCCTTTGTTAAAAAAGTAACTGGATTAACAGGAGATACCCTGCAGCAGTACAGGACAGAATACAGGCCTACCTATGCTTTTGCAAGTATGAGCAGCGATGTTGAATTCTACGAATTTGTTTTGCATACCTCGGAAATGTTTAAAAAAGAGAAAAGAATAAACTGATGTAATAGTTTTATAGTCGTTCCTTGATTCGATTTTTTCAAAACACTCAACACTCAATATT
>JBDUCQ010000171.1:0-5237 GCA_040003385.1 Ginsengibacter sp.
CGCTGCGTTGCAGGATATTGAATGCTATTTCAGCCATCAGGTTTTCTTTGTCAAGTGTTGGATTTACTTCGGTGATCTCAAAACAGCAGATTTTCCTGTTCTGCATAAATTTACTGATAAGGTCTTCAGCCTCCCTCTCTTTGAGGCCATTGCTTACCGGAGTGCCGGTACCTTTTGAGATCGAAGAATCCAGGCAGTCAACATCGAAGCTTACGTATATGTCGGTACAGTCACTGAGGTAACGCAGTATCGATCTAACCACATTTTCGGGGCCTTTCCGCCTGATCTCGTTGGTGGTGACCACTTTCATATCGTATTTATCCATTAAATATTTCTCTTCCTTCTCAAAGTCGCGGAGTGAAATAAACACAACATCTTCCGGTAATACCTTTGGATAAATTTTCCCAAACTGCTTCATTTGGTCCCAGAGCTTTGCAGTTTTTTCATCAAGCTCATGAACTTTGCTTTCTTCATTGTCTTCTGCAATAGCTGCTGAAAGTGGCATTCCATGCATATTCCCGGAAGGGGTTGTATATGGGGTATGAAGATCGGCATGAGCATCCATCCAGATAACACCCAGCTTGCTGTTTGGCTTGGCAAGCTTTATACCCGCAATAGTTCCTCCTGAATTGCTGTGATCCCCACTGATCACAACAGGGAAAAAATTGTTTTTGATTGAATCTTTTACCGCCTTACTTACCTTGTCGTACATCAGCAATACACCATTGATCCTTTTAGCATACGGGGATTGTATAGGTTCAAAAAGGAGCTTATTTTCAGATTCAATTTTTTCTGACGGAAAGTGAACAAAGAAATTACTCATGAAATCGAGTGCTGCAATTTTTATGGCATCAATGCCAAGGCTTGCACCACGTGTTCCGGCTCCAATCTCACTGGGCACCTCAATCAGCTTAATATTTTTCATATAAATGCATTGACACTCAAACCCGCATCACAAATCTATAAAATTAAACACCAATTGAGAATGGCAGCAATTTCGCACTGTTTCAATGGACTTACAGGTTGTCAGGCTGGAATTATTCTGCTGAACAAAATAAAATTTTCACATCCTCAGATTTTAAGCGGGAATGGCGATGATGGGAATATGACTGTGATAAGCAAGCTTTTTGGTATGGCTTGTTTGAAAAAGCTGGGCCAGGAAATTGTGCTTTTTAGGTACAGTAATGATCGCATCGATATTGTTGGTTTCTAAAAAGAGATTGATCCCATCCAAAAAATCAAAGCTTCTCAAAAAAGAAAATTCCGGGGAATAAGAACTCAGCTTTGCTTCCATCACTGCCCGTTCCTTTTTATAGTCCTCTGTCAGCTCGATATAGTGTTCACTGTCAACATTCACTACGTGGAGTGCCGGGGTGAACATATTCAAAATTTCAGTGAGATCATCGAAGGGTGTTGTGCGTTTTACATTTTTAAAATCTGAAGTAAATAACACTTTTTTGATCCCGGTATATTTTGCATCGGCAGGAATGATCATCACTGGCGTGTCTACGTGCCTGATTACATGTAAAGTGTTAGTTCCCATAAAGACCTGTGTCAGTCTTGAGCTTCCGGTAATACCCATTACAATCATGTCAATTTTGTTTGAACCCACAAAATGCTCCAGGTTGGTAATAAAAGAGCCTTCCTCAGCTATGTATGTGATGTCTGGAATGGCAGCGCCGGCCACTCCTGTTTTTAAGGCTTCAATACTGGATTTTAGGTTTTCAAGCTCGCCGATGGAAACGTTTCTGCGCGAATTTTCCTCACTGCCGATTCCAGTCAGATACACCTTGCCGTATACGTTATATAAAATGATCTCCACGCCAGGTATTGTAGCAGCAAGATTGGCCGCGTAAAGTGCCGCGTTTTTTGAAGTTTCGGAAAAGTCTACAGGAACGAGAAATGTTTTCATTATAAAAAATTTTGGCAAAGTTATATAAAAACCTGTTTCAAGTTACTGGAAAATTGCATATTATAAAACCATCAGGCTTACCCTTTTGTGATAAATCTGTGAATAAGTATACAATTCGTATGCTCAACAGCAAATTTTTATTTATAACTTAAACAATATATTTGCCCCCGCCCAGCCAACCAGTTCAGTTTAACCCAAAATAAATAAGAATCAGTGCGCCTAAAGAGCTTGGAAATTAAAGGTTTTAAAAGTTTTGCCGATAAAACAATCTTAAATTTTGATGAAGGAGTTACCGGTGTAATCGGGCCAAATGGGTGCGGTAAAAGCAATATCGTAGACAGCATCCGTTGGGTAATTGGAGAGCAAAAGATCAGCCAGCTCAGAAGTGAAAATCTTGAAAGCCTGGTTTTTAATGGTTCCAAAAACAGGAGTGCCAGTGGCCTCGCGGAAGTAAGTCTCACCTTCGAAAATACCCGCAACCTTCTGCCTACTGAATTCAATACTGTTACCATTACCCGTAAATATTACAAGAGCGGCGAAAGCGAATACAGGTTGAATGATGTAACCTGCCGTTTAAAAGACATACACAATCTTTTTCTTGATACAGGGGTGAGCACTGACAGCTATGCTATTATAGAGCTTGGAATGGTAGATGACATCATTAAAGACAAAGAAAACAGCAGGCGCCGCATGCTTGAACAGGCTGCGGGAATTTCAATTTACAAAACAAGAAAGAAAGAGGCCAAATTAAAACTGGATGCTACGGAACTTGATCTTGCACGTATAGAAGACCTGCTCTTTGAAATCAATAACCAGTTAAAAACATTAGAAAGCCAGGCTAAAAAGGCAGAAAAGTATTACGAAATAAAAAAAGAATATAAAGAAGTAAGCATCGAGCTTGCAAAGGCCTCACTGGAAGGCTTTAATATCACGTATAAAAATCTCAATGAACAGTTACAGGCAGAAACAGATAAACGTGCAGGGCTTGAAGCTTCAGTGGCTACCCGGGAATCTGAGATAGAAAAAGAAAAAATCCATTTTATCGAAAAAGAGAAATCGTTGCAGGATTTGCAGCTTGCTTTCAATGAATTGCACAACAGTGTAAGGAACAAGGAAAATGAAAAAGGCTTGAGTGCGCAACGCTTACAATATCTGAAAGAAAGGGAAACCGGCCTGAGGGATTTTCTCACTAAATCAGAGGGACAGCTCAGGGGTATCAGTGAGAGCATAGAATTCACCCGCCATCAAATAACAGATGAAGAAAGAAAACTGGATGAACTGAAAGAGCAGCTTGCCACTTTGCGAAATGATGTTGAGCAAAAAAGAAAAATTTTTGATGAGAACAGGGTGGGAACAGATGAGTTAAGAAAAAGCCAGCAGTCAATACAGCGCAACCAGTTTGAGGCAGAAAAAAAAGTAGCGGTAGCCGATACTTCTATCCACAATTTACAGAAGGCCATTGCGAACATTGAAGAAGAAAAAGTTGCCCGCACCAGTCAGCTGCTGGAAGTAGAAAAGGAAAAAGCATTGATATCAAAAGAGCTCGATATCAAAAAAACCGACCTCCACCAATTGCAGCAGCACAACGAGTTCACAAAAGAACAGATTTTGCAAACCCAGGCCCTCCTGGAAGATTTACGCAATGAGCTGGCCGGTGAGAACCGGAAACTGGATGCAAGGAAAAATGAACATGACCTTTTGAAAAGCCTGATTGACACTATGGAAGGCTATCCTGAAAGTGTGAAATTTTTGCACAACAATACCGGCTGGAATCATACGGCACCCATCCTTTCGGATATTATTTATGTGAACGCTGAATATCGCACTGCTGTTGAAAATGTTTTAGAACCTTATCTCAATTATTACATCGTCCAAAATCTTGGGGAAGGCTTGCAGGCGATTCACCTGCTTGATGAAAATAAAAAAGGAAAAGCAAATTTCTTTTTGCTGGACCAGCTGAATACTAATCCGGAAATTTTTGGAAAAGGAGAAAATCCAACGGGTGAGCATAATTCAATCCCAATCGGTACCATCCCGGCACTTGAAGTGATTGAGATCGATAAAAAATATGACAACCTTGCAAAATTCCTGCTTGGAAACGTTTTTATTGCCGATGACGAGAGCGCCCTTGAAAACAGCAATGGGTCAATCGTTCTTGAAAAAAATGGGAAATATGTAAAAGGGAAATATTCTTTAACCGGCGGAAGTGTTGGATTGTTTGAAGGAAAAAAGATTGGCAGGGCAAAAAATCTTGAGAAGCTCGTGGAAGAAATAAATGCCCAGGAAACTGTGGTGACAGATTTGAAATCTGTGATCAGCAGTCGCGCCAATGAAGTGCTGGCATTCAACGAAGAACTTAAAGAGAACGCCATCAGTCAAACTCAAAATGACATCAATTACCTGTCGAATAAAATATTTTCTCTTGTCAACAGGATAGAAAACCTGCAGCTGGCAGATCATGCCGGGACACAGCGGCTGGATGAATTACAACACCAGCTATCAGCAAACATTCAATCCATTGCCGACACAAGAATATCGCTTGATGAGTACAATGGCCTGCTGCAGGATATTTCGCAGAAAACGAGTTTAGCCGAACAACAATACCTGGTTGCGGAAAAGGATTATAACGAGGTAAATGATCTCTACAATGAGAAAAATATTGGGGTAACACGCCAGCAGAGCAAGCTCACTGCAATTCAACAAGAGCTTGAATTTAAAAATAACCAGTTAAATGACCTGAATATCCAGGTAGAAAACAGCAGCCGTCAATTAACAGAATCTTCCCAAAGTATTGCTGAAACCAACACCTTATTCAATGAGCTGGAAATAGCAGTGACAGCCATGATGAAAAATAAGGAATTGGAAGAGAGAAAATTAAATGAAGCTGACCAGGCATATTATAATCTAAGGAATGCTTTAAGTGAAAAAGAAAGTGAGCTGAGACTGCAACAAAAATCGAAAGAACAGGTAGACCATTTATTGAATGAGATCAAGGATAAATTGAATGAATTGAAATTACAGCTAGCGGGGATGAAGGAAAGGCTGAGCGTGGAATTTAAAGTTGACCTGGATGCAATACTCGATTCTCCGAGGACCACCGGGATTACATTGGAAGAGCTGCAGGAAAAAAATGACCGCATGAAAAAAAGGCTCGAGAATATGGGGGAGATCAATCCTACCGCTATCGAAGCCTTTACCGAAATGAAGAAGCGTTATGAATTTATTGTTGAACAGAAAGATGACCTGGTTACCGCAAAAGAATCCCTGATGCAAACGATCCAGGAAGTAGAGATCACAGCCAACCAGCAATTTCTCGATACTTTTA